>CAZBOF010000176.1:0-4414 GCA_964493285.1 uncultured Rhizobacter sp.
AAGCGAAAGAAAGTGAGTCGGCTGTCGGGACGACATCCCGACTCGGCCTCACTCACTGAACAAAACCACCGACAAAGCGAACCAAACTCCCGTCACAGCCTCGAACAGTGAACAGCCCAACCGAAAAAACCCCCACCAAGCCTCCCTCAATCCCGCGCCACCGCCAACCACCGATCCAACTGCTGCGGCTCCGCCAGCAACGCCGCACTCTCCCCGCCGTGCACCACCATCCCCCGGTCCAGCACCAACGCCCGGTGCGTGATCGGCAGGATGAGCCGCGGGTTCTGCTCGACCAGGATCGCTGACAAACCCTCGTCGCGCACCAGCCGTTCGATCGAGCGCAGGAGTTCTTCCACGATGATGGGCGCCAGACCTTCGAGCGGTTCGTCGAGCAGCAGCAGCTTGGGGTTGAGCACCAGCGCACGCGCCACCGCGAGCATCTGCTGTTCACCGCCGGACAACTGATTGCCCATGTTGCCCTTGCGCTCGGCCAGCCGCGGGAACATCTCGTAGACGCGCGCAGGCGTCCAGGCTCCGGGCCGCGCGACGGCGGTGAGGTTCTCGTCCACGGTGAGCGACTTGAAGATGTTGCGCTCCTGTGGCACCCAGCCGATGCCGGCGGCCGCACGCTGGTGAGGCGACATCGTGGTGATGTCCTGCCCGCCGAGCGCGATGCGCCCCGCGTGGCGGCGGGTGACGCCCACCAGCGTGTTCATCAGCGTGGTCTTGCCGGTGCCGTTGCGCCCCAGCAGCGCGAGCGACTGGCCGGCTTCGAGCGCGAAGTCCACACCCTGCACCACCACGGCTTCGCCATACCCCGAGCGCAAGCCCTCGACCCTCAACAGCTCAGCCATGACCTTCTCCAAGGTACACGGCCTTGACCCGCGGGTCGTTCGAGATGGCCTTCACATCGCCCTCGGCAAACACCGACCCGTTGACGAGCACGGACACGGTGCGCGCAAAGTTGAAGACCAGGTCCATGTCGTGTTCGATCAGCAGAATGGAAACATCCTCCGGCAACGCACTGATGGTGTCGAAGATCTCCTGGCGTTCGCCCTCGGGCACGCCGGCCACGGGCTCATCGAGCAAGAGCACGCGGGGCTGGCACGCGATGGCCGTGGCGATCTCGAGCAGGCGCCGCTTGCCGTAAGGCAGCAGGCTGACCTTCTGGTCCATCACGTCGTCCAGGCGGAACTGGCGCAACAAGGTGTCGCACGCCTCGGCCACGCGCGGGTCGCGGCCCAGCGGCTGCCACCAGCGCTGGCTGATGCGCAGCTGCGACGACACGGTCAGCGCCAGCGACAACAGCGGCGTGAGTTCGTTGAACAACTGGTTGATCTGGAACGTGCGCACGATGCCGCGGCGCACGCGCTGGTGCGGCGCCAGGCGGGTGATGTCCTGCCCGTCCAGCGAAATGCGTCCCGATGTCGGCTCGGCCACGCCGGTGAGCAGGTTCACCAGCGTCGTCTTGCCAGCGCCGTTCGGGCCGATCAGCGCGTGGCGCGCGCCTTTGAACACCTTCAGCGACACATCGTTCGTCGGCGTGATGCCGCCGTAGCGCTTCAGCAGCGAATGGGTTTCGAGAACGACGGTGCTCATGGTGCGCCCCGCTGCGGCTTCACCACGACACCTGCCCCGGCCCGCTCGCCGGCGCTCGAGAAGTCAGCGCTCGTCATTTTCTCCACCATGTCCAGGGCTTCACCAGTTTGTCGCGGCCCACCAGCACGAGCACCACCAGGAACAGGCCGAGCCAGAAGGTCCAGTACTGCGGCGTCCAGCTGGAGATCACGTCGTGCAGCACCTTGAACGCGATGGCGCCGAACACGCCGCCATACAGATAGCCGGTGCCGCCGATCACGAGCAGCAGCAGCACGTCGGCACTGCGGTGGAAATCGAGTCCGTCGAGCGAGGCGAAGCCGGAGGTCTGCGCCATCAACGCACCGGCCGCGCCGGCAAAGGCCGCCGCCAGCGTGTAGACCGCGGCGAGCCGCAGATTCACCGACAGGCCGATGCTGGTGGCACGCAAGCGGTTGTCGCGCAGCGCCTTCAGCGAGATGCCGAACGGAGAATGCACGATGCGCCGCGCGATCAGCATGGCAATGATCAGCACCGCCAGGCTGTAGGCATACGCCGTGCGGCCGTAGAGGTCGAATTCGAATTGGCCAAGAAGCGGACCCATCACCACGCCTTGCAAGCCGTCGGCGCCGCCGGTGAGCCAATCGAGGCGGTTCGCCAGTTCATAGAGCACCGCCGCCACACCCAGCGTGATCATCAAGCGCGTGAGATCGCTGCCGCGCAGCACCAGCACGCTGCTCAATGCGCCGAGCACCGCCGTGGACGCGATCGCCACCACCATGCCGATGAGCGGGTCAGGCAGCCAGTGCTTCGCGAACAACGCGGCCACATAGGCGCCGAAGCCGAAGAAAGCGGCGTGGCCGAGCGACACAATGCCGGCATAGCCGAGGATGAGGTCGAGCGACACCGCGAACAGCGCGAGGATGGCGATCTCGTTCAGCAACAGCGCGTGATTGCCGGGCAGGAACCACGTGGCGACCGCGACGACGCCCAGCGCGATTTCCCACCAGCGCCAGCCCGAGGCGGCACGCAGCGAGGCCTGGACGTTGGCAAGCGACGAGGGCGCGTTCATTTCGACCCCTTCGCGCCGAACAGGCCCTGTGGACGCCACACCAGGATGGCGATCATGAGCGCATAGACGATGAACGCGCCGAGCTTGGGCGCGTAGTACTTGCCGAACACGTCGGCCACGCCCACCAGCAGCGCGGCCAGCAGCGGCCCGGTGATGGTGGTGGTGCCGCCGATCGAGACGACGATCAGGAAATAGACCATGAACTTGAGCGGGAAGGTGGGGTCGAGCCCGAGCACCTCGGCACCCAGCGCGCCACCCAGGCCGGCGAGGCCGGAGCCCGCCGCAAAGGTGATGAGGAACACGCGGTTCACGTTGATGCCCAACCCGCTGGCCACGCGCGGATCATCCACCGCGGCGCGCAGGCGGCTGCCGAAGCGCGTGCGCGACAGCACCAGTTGCAGGCCCACGGTGAGCAGCCCGCAGATGACGATGATGAACAGCCGGTACTTGCCGATGCCCACCGCCGCGAGGTCGAAGCGGCCTTGCAGATAGCTCGGCACCGAGATCATCTGCTGCTGCGAGCCGATCACGTAGTCGACGCCGGCCACGGCCATGAAGACGAGGCCGATGGAGAACAGCACCTGGTCCAGGTGGGGCCGCGCGTACATCGGGCGGTAGAGCGTGCGCTCGAAGACCGCGCCGAGCGCGGCCGCAAGCAGGAACGCCAGCGGCAGCGTGGCCAGAAACGGCACACCCAGGCGGTTCATGAGCAGCACGGTGGTGTAGCCGCCTGCCATCGCGAACGCACCGTGGGCCAGGTTGATGAGGTTCATCAGGCCCATGGTGACCGCGAGGCCCACGGCCAGCACGAACAGCAGCATGCCGTAGGCGATGCCGTCGAAAAGGAGGGTCAGCATGGGGGTGCGGAAAGTCGGGGCGAGGCGCAGCCCGGCACCCGCTCGAACCGGGGCATCAAGGCCTGGTTCCGTGCCGCCAGGGCACAGGCCTTCGATGCCTCAGGCCGATCGGGAAGAGGCATGCACACTCGCGGAACGATCAATTACTTGGCGGCGGTGGCTTTGCCGGGGTCCTTGACCTGCTTTTCGACGTCGAACTCGACGTTGTGCAGTTGGCCGTTCACGCGCTCGACCTTGCGGATGTACATGTCGTGGATGACATCGCGCGTTTCGGCGTCGATGGTCATCATGCCGCGCGGGCTCTCCCAGGTGGCGCCCTTCATCGCGGCCAGCAACGCATCGCCGCCGCCCTTGCCTTGCGTGGCCTGGAGCGCCTTGTACACGAGCGCCATGCCGTCGTAGCCGGCGACGGCCATGAAGTTCGGGCGGAATTTGTTGGCCGCTTCAAACTCGGTGACGAACTTCTTGTTCAGCGCGGAGTTGTGCGCCGCTGCGTAGTGGTGTGCCGTGACCACGCCCACGGCGGTTTCGCCCATGTCGTTGAGCTGATCGTCATCGGTGATGTCGCCGGTGCCGATGAGCCGGATGCCGGCCTTGTCGAGCCCGCGCTCGGCGAACTGCTTCATGAAGGCCGCGCCCTGCCCCGAGGGCAGGAACACGTAGACCGCGTCGGGCTTTTCATCGCGCACCTTCTGCAGGTAAGGCGCGAAGTCAGGCGCCTTGAGCGGCGAGCGGATCTCGGCGATCACCTGGCCGCCCTTGGCCGTGAACTGGCTCTTGAAGAACTTCTCGGCGTCGATGCCGGGCGCGTAATCGCTCACCAGCGACACCACGCGCTTGATGTTGTTCTTGGCCGCCCAGTCGGCCATCGGCATCGTGAGCAACAGCAGCCTGCTGGACAGCTTCGGTG
>CAZBOF010000176.1:4424-7133 GCA_964493285.1 uncultured Rhizobacter sp.
ATCGAGACCGAGCCGATCCCCGAGGGCAACGAAGCCCAGTCGGCCATGCTCACCGCAGCCTGCGGCAGCGTGAAGCTGGTGCGCACCACGTACGGCGATGCATTGGTGATGGCCGAGGTGGCAGCAGCCGTGACGATCATCGGCGTCTTGCCCTGGGTCGCGATCGGCGCGGTGGCCATGGCGGTGGGCGTGATGCCGAAGCCGGCCAGCACGTCGACCTTGTCGTTGACGATCATTTCCTGCGCAATGCGGCGGGTGGTGTCCGCCACGGCGGCATCGTCCCGGACGATGAGCTGGATCTTGCGACCGGCCACGGTATCGCCGTTCTGCGCCATGTAGAGCTTGACCGCGGCTTCGATCTGGCGACCGGTGGACGCCTGCTGGCCGGTCATCGGCAGGATGAAGCCGACCTTGAACGGCGCCGGGGTCTGTGCATAACCGGCAGGCAGCGCGAACGCCAGCGCCGCGGCAGGCAGCAGACCTTTGAGGACGAAGCGTCTTTTCATGAGAATGTCTCCAATGAGAGGGCAGGGATGCGTGTCGAGAGAAGGGTCACTGTGCGCCAAGCGGACGACTTCGCGCAATCAGCAATGGCCACTAGCAGGTATGCCGATTTGGCATGCAGAGCGCATGCGCTGTCAATCGGGACGGTAGGCCGTGTCGAGCACGATGCCACCGCCATGCACGCGTGACACGCAGGCGCACAGGCGCTGGTTGTTCTGGTGCTCGTGTTCGCTGAGGAAGACATCACGGTGGTCGATCGCGCCTTCCACCGAGAGCACGTCCATCACGCACAGGCCGCACTCGCCGCGGCGGCAATCGGACAGCGCTTCCACGCCCGCATCGGCCAGCGCGTCCAGCAGGCTGCGATCGGCCGGCACCTCGATGCGCAGGCCGTGGCGCGGCACCTCCACCCAGAACGGCTCGGCCGCATGCCGGCCGCTGTTGCCGAAGGTCTCGAAACGCAGGTCGGCGGGCGGGCGGCCGGCGCGGGCCCAGGCATCGCGCACGGCATCCAGCAGCGACAGCGGCCCGCAGGCGAGCAGATGCGCGCCGGGTGCGAGCGCCGCGATCTCGGCATCGATGTCCATGCGCTCACCGGCATCGCTGCGGAACGTGGCGAGCCGATCCCCCAGGGTCTGCGCCAGCGTCTCGCGCATCACCAGCTCTTCGGCACTGCGTGCGGCATAGCAAAGGCGCACGTTCGCGTTCTTGTCGGCCAGCGCCTGAGCCATGCCGATGATGGGGGTGATGCCGATGCCGCCGGCGACCAGCAGGAACTGCGGCGCATGGAAGGCCAGCTCGAAGTGGTTGTTGGGCTCGCCGATCCACAGCTCGTCGCCGGGCTGCAGGCTCCACATGTAGCGCGAGCCGCCGCGGCTGTGGGACGCGCGCTTGACGGCCACGTGGTACGACTGCGCGTCAAACCGCCCCACGAGGGAGTACGTGCGGGTGTCGCCGCCGCTGTCGGCGGGCAGGCGCACCGAGAGGTGGCTGCCCACCGTCCAGGGCTTCACGCCGCCTTCCGGGCGGATGTCGATCGCGCGCACGGTGGGGCTGAGGTCGCGCACGCTGCGCACATGGGCGGGATGCCACTGCAGACTGTTCTTCATGGCAAGGCTTTCAACGGGTGGCGCGGCGGCGGATGAGGCTCGCGCCGGGCAGGCGTTGCAGGCTCTGCTGGCTTTGCAGCGCCTGACGCAGGTTCTGATGGGCGATGCGCGAGTGCTCGCGCATCAGGGCTTCGGCGCGGGCGCCTTCGCGCTGCACGATGGCGTCGACCACGCCGCGGTGCTGCGCTTGCGCCACGACCAGAATGTCGCGCGCATCGGGACCGGTGGAACGCGCCAGCACGAAGCCGTTGGGCGAGGCGAACGGCAAAGTCTTGGCGCGTTCGAGCTGGCGCGCCACGAGATCGCTGCCGGACATCTCCGACAGCAGGTCGTGGAAGCGGCCGTTCTGGACCACGTAGCCGTTGAACGAGTCCTCGCTCAGCTCGGGCAGGGCGAGCAGATCGTCGATGCGCGCCAGGCAATCGCGCATCTCCGCCAACAGAACGGAGGTGACGCCGCGCTCGGCCGCCAGGCGGGCGGCCAGCCCTTCGAGCGTGCCGCGCACCTCGATGGCGTCATGGATGTCGGCCTCGGAGAAATCCTTCACCGCAAAGCCGCCGTTCGGCAGCGCTTCCAACAGGCCTTCCTCCTGGAGGCGAACGAGCGCGGTGCGGATCGGCGTGCGCGAGGCGCCAAGGCGCTCCACCAGCGCCAGCTCGGCGATGCGGCTGCCGGGCTTGATCTCTCCGCCCACGATCAGCTCGCGCAGGCGCAGCTGCGTGCGAACCGTCTGCGAGGTGCTGGCGGACTCGTCCCCGGCGTCTCGCGCTTCTCGGGTGTCTGACACGGCGGCGTTCACAGGAGGCTCCAGCGCGTCATGCCGCGCTGCGCAGCGGGATCACCTTCGGCGCACCCGGCGGCGGCGCCTCGGCCTGGATCTGCTTGTCGATCAGCTTGCGGGCCCACATGGCGCCGGCATCGATGTTCAGGTTGTAGAAGGTGTAGCCAGGGCGCTCGTCGATCGCCTGCTGCTGCGCCTCGAGGATCAACTCGTCTTCGCGGAAGATGCCCGACACCCCCTCGCGCAATTCGTGCGTGAGGCGCTGCTCGCCCAGGCAGTAGTTGCGCGCGAAGGCCCAGAAGTAGTGGCAGCTCT
>CAZBOF010000177.1:0-7099 GCA_964493285.1 uncultured Rhizobacter sp.
CGAGGACGCCACCACCGTGCTGAACGCCGGCGACACCGTAGAGACCATGATCATCAACGTCGACCGCAAGACGCGTTCGATCCAGTTGTCGATCAAGGCCAAGGACAACGTTGACCAGCAAGAGGCCATGCAGCGACTGTCGCAGACGTCTGAGCGCGAGAACGCTGGCACCACCAGCCTGGGCGCCCTGCTGCGTGCCAAGCTCGACAACAGCAAGAACGAAGGCAACTGAGCCCGCGTGCCGAACGCCGCGGATGGCTCTCTGACCCGGAATTGACATGACTCGATCTGACCTGGTGACGCAATTGGCCGAGAAGTTTGGCCAGCTCACGCACCGCGACACCGAGTTTGCGGTCAAGACCATCCTGGATGCGATGTCCGACGCGCTTGCGCGCGGGCATCGCATCGAGATCCGCGGCTTCGGCAGCTTCTCGATCAACCGCCGCCCGCCGCGTGTCGGACGCAATCCACGCTCCGGCGAGCAGGTGGTGATCCCCGAGAAACTCGTTCCTCACTTCAAGCCCGGCAAAGCCTTGCGCGAAGCCGTGGATGCGCGTGTCCCGCTGGTCGATCCAGCGCCCACCCCTCCTTCGAGCCCGGCATAACCGCGGCTGCGCATGTTCTCAACGTCCCGCTGACCCTAGAATCGGCGTCGGAGTTGTGATGCGAATTCTTGTTTGGCTCGTTCGAGCCGCCCTCTTTTTCGTCCTGCTTGCCTTCGCGCTGAACAATCAGCACGAGGCCAGCATCAAATGGTTGTTCGGCTACGAATGGCGAACCCCCATGGTCTTTATCGTGCTCGCCGCGTTTTCGCTCGGCTGCGCCTTCGGGGTGATCGCGATGCTGCCCAGCTGGTGGCAACAGCGCCGCGCCGCCCGCATCAAACAGGAAGAGCCCGCCGCCGACGCGGAATCGGGTTCGAGCGGCACCGCCCCCCCGTCCGACGCCACGCTGCTGCGACATGAACTTTGACTTGCAGTGGCTGCTGCTCGGCCTGCCGGTCGCCTTCGCACTGGGCTGGCTGGGCTCGCGCCTCGACCTGCGCCAATGGAAGCGCGAACAACGCGACTCACCCAAGGCCTACTTCAAAGGGCTCAACCTGCTGTTGAACGAGCAGCAGGACAAGGCCATCGACGCCTTCATCGAGGCCGTTCAGCACGACCCAGACACATCGGATCTGCACTTTGCGCTGGGCAATCTCTTTCGCCGCCGCGGCGAGTACGAGCGCGCCGTGCGCGTGCACCAGCATCTCGTGAACCGGGCCGATCTTCCTCGCACTGAACGTGACCGCGCCCAACACGCGTTAGCACAAGATTTCATGAAGGCAGGCTTGTTCGACCGTGCCGAACAAGCCTACTCTGCCCTGGACGGCACCGCCTTCGATACCGAGGCCCGGCTGGCCCTGCTCACATTGCACGAACGCTCCCGAGATTGGCAGGCGGCTGTCGACGTGGCGCAGAAGCTCGAGCACACCGGCACCGCTTCGTTCGCAGCGCGCATCGCGCACTACTGGTGCGAGATCGCGCTGGAGGCCGACGCGCGTCAGCAACCCACGGAAGCAGACACGGCGTTGCGCAATGCGCGGCTGGCCGCCCCCAACGCAGCCCGCCCGTTGGTGCTGGCAGGCCATCGCGCACATCGCCGCGGCGATCACACCTTGGCGCTGCAAACATGGGGGGAGCTGCTCGGAACACATCCCATGGCATTCAACCTGGTGGCAAGCGACTACGCTGCCAGTGCCCTGGCAGCCGGCGAGACCTCAGGCGCCCTGGAACGGATCCAAGTGCTGTATCGACGCGAGCCGACGATGGATCTGCTTCACGCCATCGCCGCACTGGACCCGGCGCCCCACGCTCAACGCGAGCGCGTGCTGGCGCAGCTGAAGCGCCAACCCACGTTGTCTGCAGCCCAAGAGCTTTTGCACCAGGCCGCCAGCGGCGACAACTCGCTCAGCGGCGAAGAAACCCAGACACTGAACGCAGCCATCGGGCGAGCGGCGAAGCCGCTGCAACGCTATCGTTGCGCGGCCTGCGGCTTCGAAGCGCAACACTATTTCTGGCAATGCCCGGGCTGCTTGAGTTGGGACAGCTATCCGCCCCAGCGGTTGGAGGACCTTTGAGATGACCACACCGACGCTATCCCGCGATCGCCTGGCCTCGGCGCGTGTGCTGGTGGTGGGAGATTCGATGCTCGACCGCTACTGGTTCGGCGCCGTCGAGCGCATCTCGCCCGAAGCTCCTGTGCCAGTGGTCCGCGTGACCCGTGAGGAAGAACGCCTGGGCGGCGCCGCCAATGTCGCGCTGAACGTCAAGATGCTGGGCGCCCAGGCCACGCTGCTCACCGTGGTCGGCCAGGATGAGCCGGCCCGCAAGCTTCAGCACCTGCTTGAACTCGAAGGCGTCAAGACACTGCTCGGTTCCGACCCGAAGCTCTACACCATCGTCAAGTTGCGCGTGATCGGCCGCTCTCAGCAACTCATCCGGGTCGATTTCGAGAACACGCCGGACCACGAGATCTTGGCCACGATGCTGGGCGACTACGAACACGCCCTGCCAGCGCACGACGTGGTGCTGTTCTCCGACTACGGCAAAGGCGGGTTGGAGCACATCCCGCGCATGATCGAGACGGCGCGCAAGCTGGGCAAGCCGGTGCTGGTCGACCCGAAAGGCACCGACTACTCCCGCTATGCCGGTGCCACGCTGATCACCCCCAACCGCAACGAGCTGGCACAGGTCATCGGTGCCTGGGACAACGAAGCGCAGCTGACGGAGCGCGCCCAGGCGCTGCGGACGCGGCTCAACCTGCAAGGGCTGCTGCTGACCCGTTCCGAAGAAGGCATGTCGCTGTTCGACGCCGCCGGCGAAGCCCACGTGCCCGCCCAGGCGCGCGAGGTGTTCGACGTGACCGGCGCCGGCGACACCGTCATCGCCACGATGGCCACCATGCTGGGCTGCGGGCTCGGCCTGCGCGACGCACTCCCCGTGGCGAACCGTGCGGGCGGCATCGTGGTCGGCAAGTTCGGCACCGCCGCCGTGAACTACGACGAGCTGTTCGCATGAGAACGGCTCGCATCTTCTCCAGGAGCACGTCATGAAGATCGTCGTCACCGGCGCGGCCGGCATGATCGGCAGCAACCTCGTCCATGGCCTCAATACCCGCGGGATCGATGACGTGATCGCGGTCGACGACCTCACCGACGGGCCGAAGTACCGCAACCTGCTCGACGCCAGGATCAGCGACTACTTCGACCGCAGCGAGTTCTACACGCGCTTCGCACGCGGCGACTTCGGCCGCGTCGACGCCGTGCTGCATCAGGGCGCCTGCTCCGACACCATGGAGCACAACGGGCGCTACATGCTCGACACCAACTACCGCTGCTCCAAGGATCTGCTCGACGCCTGCCAGGCGCAGGGCACCCGGCTCTTGTACGCATCCTCCGCGGCCACCTATGGCGGGAGCGACACATTCCGCGAAGAGCCCGCGTTCGAGCGGCCGCTCAATGTCTACGGCTACTCGAAGCTGCTGTTCGACAACGTGGTGCGGCGCGTCTTGCCGCAGGCCCAATCCGGTCATGCCCCGCAGATCGCGGGTTTCCGCTACTTCAACGTCTACGGCCCGCGCGAGCAGCACAAGGGGCGCATGGCCTCGGTGGCATTCCACAACTTCAATCAGTTCACCGAGTACGGCAAGGTGAAGCTCTTCGGCGAGTACGGTGGTTATGGTCCCGGCGGACAGCTGCGCGACTTCATCTCCGTGGACGACGTGGTGGCGGTGAACCTATGGTTCCTCGACCACCCTGACCAGAGCGGGATCTTCAATCTCGGCACCAGCAAGGCGCAGGCGTTCAATGACGTCGCGATGGCGGTCGTGAATGCCGCGCGTGCACAACAGGGCGAGCCGGCATTGCCCCTGGACGCGTTGGTGCAAAAGGGATTGATCGAGTACATCGACTTCCCTGCCGCACTGGTCGGCAAGTACCAGTGCTACACGCAAGCCGATCTCGCGCAGCTGCGTGCCACGGGCTGCCAGCACGCATTCGACGATGTCGCCACGGGGGTGGCCCGCTATGTCGAATGGCTGTTGGCGCCACCCGCCTGACACCCCCTGTCGGATGGCCCCCCTGTAGGGGCTGGAAAAAGCAGATGCACTGCCTACAGTGCACGGCTGGAGCGCGACGTCGCACGTTGCGCCCCGTTCATCCACTCATCCAGGGAGTTCAACCATGTTCAAGAAACTGCTGTGCGTGCTGGCCATGTTCTTTGCGGCCTCCGCGTGGTCCATGGTCGATGTCAATAAGGCCGATCTTGCCAAATTGGAATCGGTCAAAGGCATTGGGTCCGTGATGTCCACGCGCATTCTCGAAGAGCGAAAGAAGTCGCCTTTCCGCGACTGGCCCGACCTCATGAGCCGCGTCAAGGGCGTGAAAGAAGGCACCGCGGCCAAGCTTTCCAAGGGCGGCCTGACGGTCAATGGCGCGAGCTACGCCACCGCCTCGCCCGCCCCCAAGCCCCCTGCATTGCCGGCGCCCAAGCAGAAGTAAGCGGCACTTCGCCCGACGCAATCACCTCGGCCCGCTGGATTGCCCGGCGGGCCGTTCTCATTCGAACTCGCTGGTGTAGAAACCACTGTCAGAGACTTCGGGCGGGCGCACTTTGGCTCGGCGTTCCCAGCCAAAGAAGGCCGTGACTTCATCGCGGCGCTGCAACGTGTCGGAGACGCCCAGCGCCACCAGCTCGCGCGTATAAGCCGCCTCGAAGAGCAGGTAGCTGGCCAGGGCCGCACCGCGCATGTCCGAACTCTTGCCGGTGACGCCCACGCCGCGCAGCAAGGCACGGATCGGGGTGGGCAGGCTGTGCACATGGCGGGTGGCCAGATCGTCCAGGCGTTGCGACGGCGCGATCACCAGCACCTCGATCGGCCGCAGGCTGGTGCTCTTGAGGGCTTCGGGCGGCAGCAGCGCCAACGTGTTGTTGATGCGCTGCAACCGCTCCACATCCACCGACAGGGCATCCAGGAAGATGCTGGACAGCGCGTGCCCGGCGATCTGCGCAAAGTTCGGATAGGTGCCGGTGATCCGGCGGCGCCCCGGCGGCTCTTGCATGCGTCCGGCACCGACCACGAGGATGCGGCGAGCCCCCAAGTGGACCGCCGGCGAGATCGGCGCCGATTGGCGCATCGTGCCGTCGCCAAAGTACTCGGTCACACCATCGAAGTCGAGCGGCACCGCGGGGAAGACAAAAGGAATGGCGGCGGAAGCCAGCAGGTGCGGCACCGTGATCGGCGCGCGCACCGCCACCCGCTGCGTGCGGTTCCACGGCGCGAACTCCTGAATGGAGTCGTAGAAGGTGACATGGGTGCCCGAGCTGTAGCTCGAGGCCGTCACCGCCAGTGCCTGCAAGTGGCCCGACTGCATGACGCCATGGAGCCGGTCGAGCGCCACCATCTCATTCAGCAGGGTTTCAAGGGGGCTGTTGTCGAGAAGCGACCGCAGCCGGGCCCGGCGCCAGCGCGCAATCACCCAGCCCACCGACATCATCGTGAGCCAGCGTGCACCGGTGCGGATGACGCCCAGGGTGTCACTGCGGTAGACCTGTTCCGCCCGGAAGTTCTCCCAGACGTTGGCCACGGCCGACACCGCACCTTCGAAGTCGTCGCAATGGCTGGCCAATGCGGCCGCATTGATGGCCCCGGCCGACGTGCCGGTGATCACGGGAAACGGATTGCTGCGGTCCCAGGGCGCCGCTTCCCGCCGGATCCTGGCGATGGCCTTGAGCACGCCCACCTGGTACGCCGCTCGCGCACCACCACCGGTGAGGATCAATCCTGTGGTCGGGGTGGGATTGGACATGCGCAGCAGTGTAGACATGGGCTGTGAAGAATCGGACCGGGGAAGTCGAGAAAGCGTGCAGCATTGCCACGTTCAGCGGCCGGACGCCGGGCGCCAGGATCCGTCGGCGCGTCGTGGCCAGCCACTACTCGTAGACGACGCTGATCCTGCCGGGATGGCCGTCGCTCCAGCGCGCCAACGCTTCATCGGTGGGGAAGAAGCGCCCATCTTCCCCGAGATCGAGTTCAGCGCTCGCCGCCTCGCGCCTGACGACCAGCCGCACACCCAACCCTTGCGCCACGGGCCCCTGCTCCGTTTGCAGACGGCGGATCGGGAACTCCCGCAGCACCTCGGCCACAGGCGGCACGCTGCCGTTGACTTCCACCCGCAGGTAGCGCCCGAAGCGGCAGCGTGCGGACGCCAGATCCCAGACCTGCTGGATGTTCAACCGCATGCCGCCGGAGAAGCGGTCCGGCTGAGCCTTGCCCATCACGACGATCAGTTCATCATCCTTCAACAGGTCTTTGTGGGCGTTCAGCAATTCTTCGTTCACCACCGCCTCGATGGCTTCGCTCTTGTCGTCGAGCTTGAAAAGGCCGACGCGGCCGCGTTGGCCATTGATGACACGCAGGTCGCCCACGATGCCGGTGAGCAACTGCGGGTCGCGCGAGTCGATCAGGTCGGCAATCCGGCGCTTGGCGAACTGGCGAACCTCCGCCTCGCTTTGATCGAACAAGTGGCCCGAGAGATAGAAGCCGAGCGCCACCTTCTCCAGGCTCAGGCGCTCCTTGATGCTCCAGGGCGCGGCCTGCACGTACTCCGGCTCCTGCGTGGAGGCCGCATGCGAATCTCCGAAATCGAACAGGCCGCCCTGGTCCGCATGCGCAGCCTGGCTGGCGGCATAGTCGAACGCGAGGGGGACGCTGGCGACCAGCATCGAGCGCTCCACACCGAACGCATCGAACGCGCCAGCCTTGATCAAGGCTTCGACGGTGCGCTTGTTGATGCGGGCGCCGTCCACCCGGGCGCAGAAATCGAACAGACTCTTGAAGTCCCCGCCCTCTTCACGAGCCCGGATGATGGCCTCGATCGCACTTTGCCCGGTGCCCTTGATCGCGCCGAGCCCGTAGCGCACCACCTTGTCGCTGACCGGCTCAAACAGGTAGGTGCCGGTATTGATGTTGGGTGGCTCGAAGGTCAACCCGAGCATCAACGCATCGTCGTGGAAGATCTTGAGCTTGTCGGTGTCGTCGCTGGCGACGCTCATGTTCC
>CAZBOF010000178.1:0-7093 GCA_964493285.1 uncultured Rhizobacter sp.
TACTTCAGGCAGTGCACGCCGCCGGCGTTCTCGGCCACGTTGCCGCCGATGGTGCAGGCGATCTGGCTGCTCGGGTCCGGCGCGTAGTACAGGCCGTGCGGCGCGGCGGCTTCGCTGATGGCGAGGTTGCGCACGCCGCATTGCACGGTGGCGGTGCGCGCGCGCGGGTCCAGCGCCACGATGCGGTTGAACTTGGCGAGACTGAGCGTGACGCCCGTGCGATGCGGCATGGCCCCGCCCGACAGCCCGGTGCCGGCCCCGCGTGCGACCACCGGCACGCCCAGACGGTGGCAGGTGTGCAGCACGGCGGCCACCTGCGCCTCGGTTTCGGGCAGCGCCACCGCCATCGGCAGCTCGCGGTAGGCGGTGAGGCCATCGCATTCATACGGGCGGGTGTCTTCGGTCTGCCACAGCAAGGCGTGTGCGGGCAGCACGGCGGCCAATTCGGCCACCACGTCGGACTGGCGGGCGGCGTGGTCGTCGCGCAGCGTGGCCGCCTTCATGCCGGGAACACCGTCAACACGCCGGTGTAGCCGTAGACGTGATGGCGTGCGATCTCGCCGGCCGCAAAGAAGCCGACCAGCGGCACGTCGCCGAGCGCGCGCCGCACGATCTCGAGTTCTGCCGAGGGCCCGCCGAAGTGCGGCCCGCCTCGCCCGGTGCAGCTGACGTAGATCGCCCCCGCGATGCGCCGCGCAGGATGCGGCCCCTGCTCGGCCGCCGGTCCGTGCAGCGCCAGCGCGGTGGCCAGCGGCAGGGTTTGCGGTTCCAGTTCTTCGCGGATTTCGCTGCAGATGCGCACCAGGTCGCGTCGTGCGGCTTCGGTGCCGCGGCGGCAGAACGCGAGCTGCATGCCGGGCTCGACGGTGTCGCTGACCGCCACGCCGCGCCGCTGAGGGTCGATGCCCACCAGATGGCGCACGCGGGCATCGGCGCCGAACTGGCCGGGGTGCGACAGCGCATCGGCCGCGCCATCGCTCAAGCCGACCAGCGTTTCGCGGATGCGGGCCAGCGCTGCGCGCGGCTCCTGTTCGTTCACGCCCAGGTCGCGCAGCAGGCAGTCGAGCGCGGGTTCGCCATCCAGCACGCTCACGAGGTTGTGTTCCCCGGCATCGATGTGCCGAACCGGGCCCACCGGCTGGCAGCCTTGCGTCACGCGGGACAGCAACGCCACGTCGGCGCTGAAGGCCACGCCCGACAGGCCGCCGCGCAGCACGCCATCGGCGATCTGCAGGGCCTGCGTGCGCCCCGACGCCAGACCACCGAAGAGGTAGCCGGTTTCCACGCGGTCGCTCATCTCGGTGACCAGGCTGGCCAGGTCGGCGGTGGCCGGGTCGGCATGCACCTGGGCCGCGCTCGGCATGAAACCGCGCGGGCTGGCCTTGGGCAAGGGGCGGCTTCCGGAATACACCGCGAAGTGCTCGCGCGGGATGTCGCCGAGCATCAGCGCAAGGGCGGGTTCGTCAAAGTACTCCACGCCATTGGCGCAGATGCCGATGCCGCTCGCGCCGACCCACGACACGCTCGGCCAGCGCTGCTGCAACTCGGCCAGCAAGGCGTCGGCATGGGCGGCATAGTGGTCGCTGAAGTAGACCCAGCCGAGCGTGGGTTCGGTGATGTGCGTGTTCGAGGCGTCGCTGCGCTTCGCGTCGATTTGCGCGGCGGCGAGGGCGAGCGCCATCTGCCAGTCGGGATGCGTGGCGTGGGCGTGGACGAACAGCTTCATGGCCCGATGACGTGGTTCATGCGCTTCGTGCGGGCCGCTTGCGCGTGGCGCGCGCCGCTGCACTGCGCGTCGTGCGGGCGGCCTTGGCGGGGACGCTGGCGGCCTTCTTGAGCGTTTGTCCCGCCGCGTCCACCGATTGCTTGATCATCGTGCCGGCCAGGTTCTTGGCAGCGTCGGTGGCGCTGTCTTTCATCGCGGTGGTGGCAAGCTGTGCGAATTGCTTGGTGAGCGCACCCCACCATTGCATCGGGTCGGCCGCGGCCGGGTTGAGGGCTTGCGCCGAAGGGGGCTTCTTGGCTGCGCTTTTCTTGCGGGAGGCGGGGCGCGCCGAATCGATGGCGGGCGGCGATGCGGGGTCGCCGGCCTGCGGGCGCAGCGTGAGCGCATCGCGCAGGTCACCCATTTGCACGTTCATCGTTTTCAGCGTGGACAGCGTCATCCGCTGCACCTCCAGCGCCTGGATGGTGGCGCCCAGCATGCGGGCATTCTGTTCCAGCCAGAACTGCACCGTGCGCAGTTCTTCAATGCGTTTCTCGAGTTCTTCGGGGTTGAGCGTGGGCGCCACCCACTGGCCGATGCCGGGCAGGGCCGACCCGGCGTTCTTGGCCAGGTTTTGCAGGAAGTCGAATCCGGGCACGAGCTTGGTGAAACTGGTGGTTTCTGCCATGGTGTTTCTCCTCGAATCGGGTCTGCATGCGCCAAGAAGGGATTGTGCATGCAATGAGTCCGGTCGGGGCAGATGTGCCGATGCGGCCGCTGCCCGGCAGCGCCGGAGCCGTTCGCCGCAGCGCAAAAAAATGGCCATGTCGAGCGGAACATCCACTCGACATGGCCACGGGGTTGGCTCAGCCAGGACTACTTCTTCAGGCTGATGCTGTACTGCACCCACTCGAAGAGGCCCGGCCACCGTTCATGCAGAGCACCCATGACGTCAATGCTCGCTCTTTCAACGAGCGACTGCTGCTCGCCCTCGTCGAGTGCGTCGAAACCTGCGAACAGGCCCGAGCGCGAAGCGAACAGTCGACGCATGGGAGGCAGCAGGCTCGTCGCCTGGAACAGGTGCTCCTCGATGACCGCAGACCATAACGCGTCTGCGCTGTGCTCAAGCCGGCTCAGATCCACCGGCAGCCCCTGAGAATCCGTGAACAAGCCCGGCACCTGGTTGGGAGCGAGCCTGTACTCGATAGACACTCGGATGCCTCCGTCGATCTTCAGCGGAAGCTGCCGCTTCAGTGGCATGACGTGAACCGTCATGTGGGTGTGATGCTGCCCTGGGCGCAGCGGTTCGGGAAGAACAAGTCCTTCATGGCTTTGGATACCGATACAACCTTCCGGGATCGTGATCATTTCTGGATCGTCTATCTGTGACATGTGGAATACCTTCCTGTGTTGTTGTTGTTTGAGGCACTTCATCGGCGCTGCCACGACAGGTGGAGCGCAGACATCTTTGACTTCGTCTCCTGCGGGAAACCACCGGCCTGGGGCAGGCCAGTGGCTGGAGGCGGGAGCGCGCGTTTGAGAATGTGCATGGCGGTGTTCGCCTGCACATGGGTGTCGTTGCGGCAGCGCCGATCTCAGAATCAGGACTTCTCGCCAGCGCTGATCGCCACCGACTCGAAGACATCCGGCTTCTGTGCTTGCAGCGCTTTCAAGAGCGCGTTGCTTGCATGCTTGAGAAAGACGAGCTTTCTCTTTGAACTGAGCGCATCGAACGGCTCGAAGAGCCCTTCGGAGCCCCGCTTTGGGAAAGGCGGCCTTTTGGAACTTTTCTTCAACTTCGTGTGAATGACCAGGTGACTGGTCTCGTTCACGAAGGATTTGATTTGACGATCGCTCACGGGCAGCCACTTGGGGTCCTTGTACAAAGTGGGCACCTTGTCCGGGTTGAGCCTGTACGTGACGAAGAATTTTTGCTCTCCGTCAATCGTTGGCAGGATGCGCCCCGTCAAAGGAATGCTGTGAACTGTCGCGTTGGTGAAATGCTCTCCTGCGAAAAGCGGTTCGGGCGAGGCATCGAAGCCCCCGACGCTTTGAATGCCGACACAACCTTCTGGAATCGTGATCAACGCACTCTCTTTTTTTGACATGGGAATACCTTCCTGTTTGTTGTTATTGTTTTTGGTGCTTCATCGGCGCTCCCACGACGGGCGAAGCGCAGACCTGTTCGACATCGTCTCTTGCGAGACAGCACTTGCCTTTGCGGGCCAGTGGTTGAAGAAAACAATGCGGTTGCATCGCGCAGACTTCACGCGACGCGGCTTGAGGCACATGGGCCGACTGGATCAGTCGTTCCCCTTGATGCCAAAAGAGATTGTTGAGAAGACGCCCGGGAAGTGTCGGGAAAGGTGCCCCGAGCACAGCGTGTTCAGCGCTTCCAGAAACTGCATCCGCGCCTTCGGCTTGAGCGCATCGAAGCCCCTGAATATGATGGCGCCGGACGCCCGGGCGATCGACAGCTTCACATTCGAAATCCGCGCGAGCCGAGGGAATGTGTAGACCGTGCCGACGATCCCGATGAGATCGTCGATTTGCTCCGGGCGGACTGGCAGCCAGCCGGGCTTCATGTACAGATTGGCGACACGGTTCGGGTTGAGCGAGTACTCGACGATCACGCGCCGGGTTCCGTTGATTTCGATGCCAAGCCGATTCCTTAGCGGAATCAGATGGACCGTGTTGTTCGTTCGATGCTGCCCGGCGAGCAGCGGCTCGGGCGAGACGATGAAACCTTTCACGCTCTCGATGCCAATGAAACCGGCTTCGATGTTCACGTGTCTTTTCTCTTTTTTGTTCACCATGGGAAGCACCTTCCTGTGATTGCTTGTTATTGTTTTATTCACGTCATCTGCACTCCCGCCACGAGCGGAATGCAGACGTCTTCGACAGCGTCTCATCACGAGACGTCACTTGCCTGAGGCAGGCCAGTGGTTGAAGGCGGGTGATTGCATTGGAATGTGTCAGGCGCACCGTGCGCGAGCACATTCGAAGGCAATCCATCCAGGCGGTGTTGCAGCGATGAGGCGGCCGCTGCACGAGGAAGTCCGGCCCCATGCGGGGCTTCGCCGATTTCAGGACCGATCTGGGCGAGAAGGTGCCGTCTATTGCAGACGGCGCCGTGGGATTTTCACTGAGAGGCCTTGCCTGTCAAGGCAAAACTACGTGCTGTCAGGCAGGCCGCGGGCCGCGCTTGTCACGGATTGAACGGGACACGCTCGACGCGGTAGCCGCGTGACGCCATCTCGGTCTGCAACGCGGCAGGGCCGATGAAGTGAAGGCTTCCCACCGCAGCGAAGACACTTTTGCCTTCGTCGGCATGCAATGCATCGATCCGGTCGGCCATGGCCAGATTGCGGTCGTCGAGCATGGTTTTCATCGCGATGCGCTCGGCGTCGGTGTTGAGGCAGTCGCACCATTCGCTGTAGCCGCTCAGCTCGTTCAACGCGCTGTCGGCCCAAATGCGGGCCAGCCGCAACAGCAAGGGGCGGGCGCGGCCTTGCTCCAGGGCGTCGAGTGCTTTCTCCAGGCTGGCTCGCAGATCGGTGGGCGAGCGGGCGCGCATGAGTTGGAGCTGCGCCTCGGGTGTCTCCAGCGACAGGATGGGCTTGCGCATGGCGCGTGCGGCATGGGCCAGGATGGTGTCGATGCCGTAGCCCGGCTCCAGCCCGTCTCGGCGCGCGGCCATCATCGTCAAGGTGAGGCTGACCATTTCGGGCGACATGGCCTGCAGCAGGGCGGCGGGTGCGCATTCCGCCTGCAGGCGTGCCAGAAGCCGGCGCTCCAGGTCGGGTGGCAAGGTGGCGCCGGGTTCATCCGCCCGTGCCGGCAACGCCGCTTGCAGCCGCTGCTGGTGGGATGGATCGGACAGGTCGATTTCCAGCGCGAGCACCTGGCTCGCGCGCAGTGCGGCCCCTACGCGCGGCCCAGGCACCACCCATTCGAGCCGGGCGAGGTGAATGGTGCCGTACAGGTACGAGGTGGTGCCGCCTTTTGAAATGCGCCAGAGAAAGCCGCGATCGCGGGCCTGCGTCTGCAGGAGGGCCATCGTCTCGGGTGTCGGCGGCTGCGCTGGCGCTGGGCAGTCGGCGGCCGGCAGCGGAGCGGGTGGGGCGATGGAGGCTTCGGCGAACGCCTGCACCGACAGGATGGCGGTCGCCGCCGGGAGCACGCGGCGCAGCCAGCGGGCGACGCGCCGGAGGGTCATCGGCCTGCGCCCGTGTCGATGGTGAGCAGCCCGTCGCGTTGCTGCCATTGCAGCTTGCCCAGCACATCCATGCCCAGCAGCGGGCGGTCGCCGAGCCCCGCCAATGCGGTGATCGGCAGGCGATCCACCTGCACACCGCCTTCCAGCGTGACGTCGGCGCGCACCAGCTGCCCCACGGCCAGGCCTGCGGCGGTCTGGCTCTGCACGCGGCCGATCGGTGTCAGACGAAGCTCTTCGGCCAGCGATTGCGACATCGCAGTGCTGGTGGCACCGGTGTCGATCAGGAAGTCAACCGCCCGGCCGTTGATCCGGCCGGGCCAGTGGTAGTGCCCGTCCGGGCTGCGGCGGATCTCGATGATGCCGCCTTGCGCCTGGAAGCGCGATTGCTGCTGGCGGTGCTCCAGCAGGCGAAAGCCCAGGAAGATCACCACTCCGATCAGCAGCCAGACGGTGGCGATCTTCAGCGTGCGTGGAAACTCGCTCATGCGGCGCCCGTTCGGCGTCAGCTTTCCGCAGGGCTGCCCGAGGCGCGCACGGTCTGGTCGATGGCGCCGAACACCGTCTGCCCGTCCAGCCCTTTCATTTCGATGCGGATGGTGTCGCCGAACTGCATGAATTCGGTCTTCGGCGCACCGTGCTCGATGGTTTCGATGGCGCGCTTCTCGGCCACGCACGAGTAGCCTCGCGTCCAGTCCTTGTTGCTGACGGTGCCGCTGCCGATGACGCTGCCGGCGCGCACGTTGCGTGTCTTGCAGATGTGCGCGATCAACTGGCCGAAGTGGAACGTCATCTCGGGCCCCGCCTCGCACAGGCCGACCCGTTTGCCGTTCCAGGTGCTTTGCAGCGTGAGGTTCAGGCGCCCGCCTTGCCAGGCGCTGCCCACCTCGTCGGGCGTGACCGCCACGGGGCTGAATGCGGTCGCGGGCTTGCTCTGGAAGAAGCCGAAGCCCTTGGCCAGCTCGGCGGGGATCAGGTTGCGCAGGCTCACGTCGTTGGCCAGCATCAGCAGGCGCACGCCTTCGAGCGCTTCGTCCGGCGAGGTGCCCATGGGCACGTCACCGGTGATCACGGCGATCTCCGCTTCGAAGTCGATGCCCATCTTCTCGTTCGGCACGACGATGTCGTCGCGCGGCCCGAGGAAGTCGTCGCTGCCGCCCTGGTACATCAGC
>CAZBOF010000179.1:0-7057 GCA_964493285.1 uncultured Rhizobacter sp.
CTGGCCGCGGAGGGCATCGTCTCGATCTCGCTGAATCCGGACACGGTCATCGACACCTGGCGCCGGTTGGCCCGCGGTTGAGCTGAGGCACCATGGCTGAACCCTCGCAGGCGGAATTCAAAAGCCAGCTGAACAGGGTTTACGTCTGGTTCCTCGGGGGCCTGTCATTCTTCATCGCCATCCTGGTGATGCTGGAGGCGATGGGCCTGTCCCGGCTGTGGATCGGCGGGATCTTCCTGCTGGCGACCGTTCTGCTCTACGCCGGCATCGGCGTGGCAAGCCGGACGACCGATGCCGATGAGTACTACGTCGCGGGGCGGCGCGTTCCCGCGGTCTACAACGGCATGGCCACCGCGGCCGACTGGATGTCGGCTGCATCGTTCATCAGCCTGGCAGGCACGATGTACGTGTATGGCTATGGCGGCCTGGCATTCATCATGGGCTGGACCGGCGGCTTCTGCCTGGTGGCCTTGTTGCTGGCGCCTTACCTGCGCCGGTTTGGCCAGTACACCATCCCTGATTTCCTGGCGGCGCGCTACGGGGGCAGATGGCCTCGCCTGCTCGGCGCGTTGGCCGCCATCTTGTGCTCCTTCACGTACGTGGTGGCCCAGATCTACGCCATCGGCATGATTGCCAGCCACCTGACCGGGGTGACCTTCGAGATCGGCATTTTTCTGGGTTTGGGCGGCATTCTCGTGTGCTCTTTTCTGGGGGGCATGCGCGCAGTCACCTGGACCCAGGTGGCGCAGTACACGGTGATCATCATTGCGTTCCTGGTACCGGTGTTCTGGCTGTCGATCAAGCAGACTGGCGTGGCGCTGCCGCAGGTGGTCTATGGCGCGCAGTTGCAGAAGGTGTCTGAGCGCGAAGCCCAACTGCGTTCGGACGCCAAAGAGCTGGAGGTCATTGCCCATCTGAAGGCCCGTGCACAGGCCTACGGCGCCATGTTGAGCGACGTGCCGGCTGCGCTTGAAAGCGCTCACCGCGAGGCGCGGCAGAAGGTCGCCGACCTGCGCGCGGCCGATGCGCCGCTCGCGCGGATTCAGGCTGCGGAGAAGGCGGCCTTGGCACTTCCCCGCGATGAAGAAAGCGCCACTCGCGTGTGGACGCAAGCGAAGGCCAGCAACGAGGCCCGTGCCAACCCATTGGGCGGCATGATGCCGCATGGGTTGCCATTCGCGGGCGACCCGGACGGCACGCCACAGGAGCAGGCACGGTATGCCGACTCGCGCATCAACTTCCTGGCGCTTGTGTTTTGCCTGACCATCGGCACGGCTGCGTTGCCGCACCTGCTCACCCGCAGCTACACCACGCCGTCGGTCAGGCAGGCGCGGCAGTCGGTGACCTGGTCGCTGTTCTTCATCCTGCTGCTTTACCTGTCGGCGCCGGCGCTTGCCGTGCTGGTGAAGTACGAAGTGTTCAATGTGCTGGTCGGGACCCCGTTCGATAGCCTGCCTCCCTGGGTGGCCAATTGGGCCAAGATCGACCCGGCCCTTCTCTCGGTGTCGGACGTCAATGGCGACGGCATCCTGCAGCTGGGCGAGATTCGCATCGGCGCCGACATGATCGTGCTGGCCACGCCGGAGATCGGGGGGTTGCCCTATGTGGTATCGGGTCTGGTGGCTGCCGGCGCCTTGGCGGCCGCCCTGTCGACCGCGGACGGCCTGCTGCTGACGATCTCGAACGCGCTGTCGCACGACCTGTATTTCAAGACCGTGGCGCCCCAGACGTCGGGGCGTCGCCGCGTAACCACCTCCAAGATGCTGCTGCTGGGGGTGGCGGTCTGCGCCTCTGCCGTGGCGGCCCAGAAACCGGCGGACATCGTGTTCTTGGTGTCCGCAGCGTTTTCCATCGCCGGATCCGCGCTGTTTCCTGCGCTGGTGCTCGGTGTGTTCTGGAGGCGCGCCAACGCCACGGGCATCTCCTGGGGAATGGTCAGCGGGCTGGCGGTCACTTTGTATTACGTGGTCCGCAACGAGCCCTGGATGCGCGAGGTCTTCGGCGTGACGGTGCCGGTGGACCTGTGGCTCGGGATCCGGCCGATCTCCGCCGGTGTATTCGGGGTGGGCATGGCCTTCGCGGTCAGCGTGACCGTGAGCCTGCTGACGCGGGCGGGGCCGGCGTCGTCGCAAGCCATGGTGGCCCATATTCGCTCGCCGGAGTGAGCCAAAGCCGGTGGCCCCCATTTTCGGGGTAGAATCGCAGGCTTACCTTGCCACACCCGGCTGAGGCGCCATCGAGGTGCTTCACACAGACGCTCACGGGGTGGCTTCCCTCAAGGAAACCAGAAGGAGTATTCATGCGTCACTACGAAATCATCCTGCTCATCCATCCGGATCAGAGCGAACAGGTTCCGGCCATGCTGGAACGCTACAAGGGCCTCATCACCGCTGGTGGTGGCAAGGTGCACCGCGTGGAAGATTGGGGCCGTCGTCAAATGGCGTACCTGATCCAGAAACTCGCGAAGGCGCACTACCTGTGCATCAACATCGAAGTCAGCAAGGAAGTGCTGGTCGAGTTGGAGACTGGCTTCCGCTTCAATGACGCCGTGCTGCGCCATCTGACGGTCGTCAAGAGCAAGGCCGAAACCAGCCCGTCCGTCATGATGAAGTCGGTCGAGAAGGAAGACTCCCGCAAGGCGGCCTCCCAGCAGGAGGCGGCGGCCTGACACGGGCTTTGCCTGCGCTCTCTAGGCTGTGCTCGCCATGAACCGGGTGGTTCTGTCGGGTGTGCTGATAGAGCGGGGCGCCATGCGATATACCCCGGCCGGCTTGCCAGCTTGCAACTTCAGTGTCCAGCACGAGTCGCAGGTGACGGAAGCCGATACACCCCGCAAGGTCTCCCTGGAGATGCGAGCGGTTGGAATCGGAGAGATCGCGCAGCGCCTGGCCAGGCTGGACATCGGGGCATCGGCAACTTTCGCCGGCTTCCTGACCCACCAGCGCAATGGCCGTGGCACCGTGATGCACGTGACCGAATTCGAGTAGGTGCTCTGCGCCGCACTGTTTGATAGACCCCGGATTGATATTCAGAGAGGTGACATATGCCCCCGCCACGTGGTAAAGGCCGGTTCTCCAAGGACCGCAAACCCAAACGCAACCAACAATCGCTGCTGTTCCGCCGCAAGCGCTTCTGCCGCTTCACGGTGACCGGTGTCGAAGAGATCGACTACAAGGACATCGACACCCTGCGCGATTTCGTGGGTGAAAACGGCAAGATCACGCCCGCACGGCTGACCGGCACGCGCGCGTTCTTCCAGCGCCAACTCACCACCGCCATCAAGCGTGCGCGCTTCCTGGCCATGCTGCCGTACAGCGACCAGCACAAGACCTGAGGAGCGACGACATCATGCAAGTAATCCTCCTTGAAAAAGTGGCCAACCTCGGCAACCTCGGCGATGTCGTCAAGGTGAAAGACGGCTACGCACGCAATTTCCTGATTCCCACCCGTGTGGCACGTCGCGCCACCGAAACGGCCATCAAGGAATTTGAGGTCCGCCGCGCTGAACTGGAAAAGGCCGCTGCCGAAAAACTCGCTGCCGCGCAAGCGCTCGGCGAGAAGATGAACGGCCGCACCATTCACATCACGCAGAAGGCGGGTGTCGACGGCCGTCTCTTCGGCTCCGTCACCAACAACGACATTGCCCAAGCGCTGACGCGCATCGATTTCGATGTGACCAAGTCGCAAGTGCGCCTGCCGGATGGTCCGCTCAAGACCGTCGGGGAGCACACGGTGAGCGTTGCAACGCACACTGACGTCCTGGTGGAAGTCAAAGTGGTGGTGATGGGCGAAGCAGACTGAGGTTTGCACGAGCCAGCAAAAGGGTCGGCGTTGCCGGCCCTTTTTGTTTTCCAACGCGTTCCCACATCTTGATCCCTGGATTTCCCCAGGCTTATGCACAGCCCCGCCGGCTGGTGCAGCCTATCATCCCGCGATGTCTGCTGTTTTCTCCAATCCCGGCCTCCCCATTGGTTCCTCCCGCCAAGACGACGAGGTGGCGCGCTTGCGCATCCCGCCCCATTCGATCGAGGCGGAGCAAAGTGTCATCGGTGGCCTGCTGATCGACAACAGCGCCTGGGACCGCGCCGGCGACCTCCTGAGCGACAGCGATTTCTATCGGCACGAGCATCAAATGATCTACGCCGCCATCGGCACCTTGATCAATGCCTCCAAGCCTGCTGACGTGATCACGGTGTTCGAGCAATTGCAGAACCTCGGCAAGGCCGAGGACTGCGGTGGATTGGTCTACCTGAATGCCCTGGCGCAAAGCGTTCCGAGCGCTGCCAATCTGCGGCGCTACGCGGAGATCGTGCGTGAGCGGGCGGTGCTGCGCAAGCTCGTCGCTGCCAGCGATGAAATCGCCACCGCGGCGTTCAATCCCCAAGGCCGCCCGGTGCCGCAGATCCTGGATGAAGCCGAAAGCCTGATTTTCAAGATCGGCGAAGAAGGTTCGCGTTCGCGCCAAGGATTCCTCAGCATGGACCAGCTCGTGGTTCAGTTGATCGACCGTGTCAATGAACTGCATGAGAACGGCGCCGAAGAGGTGACCGGCGTGCGCACCGGGTTCTATGACCTCGATCGCATGACATCCGGCCTGCAGCCGGGCGATTTGATCATCTTGGCTGCGCGCCCCTCGATGGGCAAGACCGCTTTCGCGCTGAACATCGGCGAACACGTGGCAGTGAACGAAGGCCTGCCGGTGGTCGTGTTCTCGATGGAAATGGGGGCGGCACAGTTGGCGTTGCGGATGGTGGGCTCGCTCGGGCGCATCGACCAGTCACACCTGCGAACCGGCGCTTTGCGCGACGACGAATGGGGGCGGCTCTCGGAGGCGGTGGAGAAGCTCGGCAAGGCGGCGGTGTTCATCGACGAAGGCTCGGCGCTGACGTCAAGCGAGCTGCGCGCGCGCGCCCGGCGCCAGGCACGCCAGTGCGGACAGCTGGGCCTGATCGTGGTCGACTACCTCCAGCTGATGAGTGGCAACGGTGGGAGCAGTGAGGAGAATCGCGCCACGGTGATCGGCGAAATCTCGCGCGGCTTGAAATCGCTTGCGAAAGAGCTGAAGTGTCCGGTGATTGCGTTGTCTCAGTTGAACCGCAGCGTGGAGTCGCGAACCGACAAGCGCCCGATGATGAGCGACCTGCGCGAGTCGGGTGCCATCGAACAGGATGCCGACGTCATCATGTTCATCTACCGGGACGACTACTACAACAAAGAACAGTCGAAGGAGCCAGGTGTGGCCGAGATCGTGATCGGCAAGCAACGGAACGGCCCGACCGGTACGGTGAAGCTCGCTTTCCTGAAGCCATTGACGAAATTCGAGAACATGGCGCCGGGCAGTGCCGAGGGCGATATGTACTGAGGCCCGAGCCCCGAGGCGTCCGAACCCAATGCGCCAGCGTCGACGCCACGTGATGGCGCGACGCTGGGGGCAGATCACTTGAACAGGTCTTTGACGCGGTTCGTCCAACCCTTGGACGTGGGCGAGTGCCGATCGGCGGACTTGGACAACGACTCGTCCAGTTCGCGCAGCAGCTTGCGCTGATGCTCGGTGAGCTTCACGGGGGTTTCGACGCTGATGTGACAGTACAGGTCGCCCGGATAGCTCGAGCGCACGCCCTTGATGCCTTTTCCGCGGAGGCGGAAAGTTTTGCCGTGCTGGGTGCCTTCCGGCAGGTCGATCTCGGCTTTGCCGCCCAGCGTGGGCACTTCGATGCCGCCTCCCAGCGCGGCGGTGGTCAGCCCCACCGGCACCGTGCAATGGAGATCGTCGCCGTCACGCTCGAAGATGTCGTGCTGTTTGATGCGGATCTCGATGTAGAGGTCACCCGATGGGCCACCGTTGGTGCCAGGCTCGCCGTTTCCGGCAGAACGGATGCGCATGCCTTCGTTGATGCCGGGTGGGATCTTGACTTCCAGCGTCTTGTTGCGCTTGACCTTGCCCTGCCCGTGGCAGGTGCCGCAGGGCTCGGGAATGATCTTGCCGGTGCCGCGGCAGTGCGGGCAGGTTTGCTGGATGCTGAAGAAGCCCTGGCGCATGGTCACGGAGCCTGAGCCGCTGCAGCTTGGGCAGACCTTGGCGCTGGAGCCGGGTTTGGCACCGCTGCCGTGGCAGGTACCGCATTCATCCCAGCTCGGGATGCGGATCTGGGTGTCCTTGCCCATGGCCGCTTCTTCGAGCGTGACTTCCATCGCGTAGCTGAGGTCGCTGCCACGGTAGACCTGCTGGCCGCCGGCGCCGCGCCGCCCGCCGCCGCCGCCTTGCTGACCGAAGATATCGCCGAAGATGTCGCCAAAGGCTTCGGCAAAGCCGCCGAAGCCTTCACCTCCAGGGCCGCCGGGACGGAAGCCGCCCGTGTTCGGATCGACGCCAGCGTGTCCGTACTGGTCGTAGGCCGTCCGTTTTTGCGGATCGGACAGCATTTCGTAGGCTTCCTTCGCCTCTTTGAATTGTTCTTCCGCGCCTTTTGCGTTCTCACCCTGATTGCGGTCAGGGTGGAACTTCATCGCCAGCTTGCGGTAAGCCTTCTTGATGTCTTCGTCCGAAGCGTTCTTCGCGATGCCGAGCACGTCGTAGTAGTCACGCTTTGCCATGTGATTTCACTGCTGCTTTTGAATGCGAAACCCCCGTGGGCTGTTTCCAGCGCACGGGGGAAAGAGGCCTGAGCCCGAGGCGGGGCCCGGTTACTTCTTGTCCTTGACCTCGGTGAATTCAGCGTCGACCACATTGTCGTCGCCGGATTGGGCCTCGGCAGCGCCTTGCGGTGCAGTCCCTGCGGGCTCGCCTGCCGTTGCTTCGCCCGGTTGCGCATTGGCATAGACCTTTTCGCCCAGCTTCTGGCTGGCCGTCATCAAGGCTTCGGTCTTCGCGTCGATGGCCGCTTTGTCGTCACCCTTGATGGCCTCTTCGGCCTCCTTCAGCGCGGTCTCGATGGCTTCCTTCTCGCCGCCGTCCAGCTTGTCACCATGCTCGCCCAGCGATTTGCGGATGCTGTGCACCAATGCATCGGCCTGGTTGCGGGCCTGCACCAGCTCGACCTTCTTGCGGTCTTCGGCG
>CAZBOF010000180.1:0-4254 GCA_964493285.1 uncultured Rhizobacter sp.
GGCACGGCGATGGCGTTGGCAACACCGAAGGAGGTGATGACCCAGGTGCCTTGCGCCGGGCTCACGCCCATGTCGCCGGCAATGGCGGGAATCGACACGTTCGCGATCGAGCTGTCGAGCACGTTCATGAAAGTGGCCAGCGAGAGCGCCACCGTGCCCAGAACGCGCTGGCTGCCGTTCAGCGGAGGGAACGCGATGGGCTGCCGCGCTGGGGCCTCGGGACGGGGCTCGCCCGGCGGAGCAACCGTAGTCGAAGACATGCGAGGTCTCTGGAAGGAGATGGTGCCGGACGGTCAGCGGCCCGCGGCCACCGAGGCGCCGGAAGACGCCAGCGTGGCGGTGACGGCCGCACCACCGCCGCGTGCAGCCATGGCCGCCGCGCGTCGGCCTGACGCCGGCGCGGCTGCGCCGAGATTGGCGGCGATGATCTTGCGCACTTCGGCGTCGGCGTCGCCATGGCTGGCTCCACCCGCCGTCGGCTGCGCACGGGGTGCGCGCGGCACATCGGCCAGCGTCTTGCCGCTGGTGTCGCTGATGTCGACGCGGGCTTCCATCGACAGGCCCACACGCAACGGGTGTTCAGCCACTTGCTTCGGGTCCAGCGCCACGCGAACGGGCAGGCGCTGAACGACCTTGATCCAGTTGCCGGTGGCGTTCTGCGCCGGCAGCAGGGCGAATGCGGCACCGGTGCCGGCACCCAGGCCTTCGACCTGCCCTTGGTAGGAAACCTTGTTGCCATACATGTCGGCGGTGAGCGTCACAGGCTGGCCGATACGCAGGTTCTTGAGCTGGCTTTCCTTGAAGTTGGCCTCGACCCAGACCTGGTCGAGCGCGATCACTGACAGCAGCGGCGCGCCGGCCTGCACGCGCTGGCCGAGCTGCACGCTGCGCTTGGCGACATAGCCGTCCACCGGCGCCGTCAACTCGGCGCGCTTGACCGCCAGGAACGCTTCGCGCACGCGCGCCGCGGCACGCTGGACATTGGGATGCTGCGCGACCGAGGTGTTGTCGGTGAGCGCCTGGTTCGAGCTGAGCTGCTCGCGCGCCGCCAGCACGCCCGACTCCGCCGCCGCCACCGCGCTCTTGGCCGCGGCCAGTTGTGCCGCCGCATGGTTGAACTCTTCCTTGCCCACCGCGCCGGACGCTAGCAAGGGCGTGCGGCGCGACACGTCGTCCTGCGCACGCACCGCATCGCTGCGCGCACGGTCGAGATCGGCCTGCCGCAGCGCGATCTGCGCGCGCAGGATCGCGTTGTTGGCAAACAGCGTGCGCACCTCGCGCACCGTTTGCGCCAACTGGGCTTCGGCCTGGTCGAGCGCAACCCGCGCGTCCGCCGGATCCAGCTTCACGAGGAGCTGGCCGGCTTTGACGAAATCGGTGTCGTCGGCATGAATGGCCAGCACCGTGCCACCCACCTGCGGCGTGAGCTGCACCACATGGCCCTGGACATAGGCGTTGTCGGTGTGCTCATAGTGATTCAGCACCAAGGCGTAGTAGGCGCCATAGGCCACGCCGGCGAGCAGCACGATGGCCGCCACGGCGGTCAGCGCCCTCTTGCGCGCCGCATTGCCAGCGGGTGGTGCAGATGGTTCGGGGTTCATGTGGGTACTCCGGGAACGGGTCGTGCGGTGTCAGAAATGTCGGGGCTGCAGGGCCACTGGATCAGGGCTCGCGGTAGGCCGTCGCTTGGGCAGTATCTTGGTAGCCGCCGCCCAGCGCGCGGATCAGCGCCACCTGCCCATCGAGCGCGCGCGCCTTCAAGTCGGCGGCCGAGCGGCGCTGAGCGAGCACGCCGGCTTCGGCATTCAACACCGTGAGGTAGGCGCCGATGCCGGCCTTGTAGCGCTGGGTGGCCAGGTCGTAGGCGGACTCGGCCGCGTCCTGCGCAAGCCGCTGCTCGGCTTGCTGGCGTTCGATCGAATGCAGCGAGGCGATCTGGTCGGCCGCCTCGTGCACGGCGCCGTAGACCGCTGCGTTGTAGGTTTCCACCGCGGCATCGACATCGGCCGTCTTGCCCCGCAGGTTCGCGCGCAGGCGGGCGGCATCGAAGATCGGCAAGCGGATGGCCGGGCCGGCGCCGTATTGCGCACTGCCCGCATCAAACAACCGGTCCAGCCCCAGCGCGGACACCCCCGCGAACGCGGCGAGGTTCACGTTGGGATAGAACTGCGCCTTTGCCACGTCCGCGTCGCGCGCCGCCGCCTCCACCCGCCAGCGCGCCGCGCTGACGTCGGCGCGGCGCCCCAGCAGATCGGACGGCACATGGGCCGGCACCGGCACGGCCTGCACCACGCGCAGGCGCGGGCTCATACCGTCGAGCGCGTGCGGCGCCTGCGCCGTCAACACAGCCAAAGCATGGCGCGCCAGAGAAATCTGCTCATCGATCTCTTCGAGCTGCTGGCGGGTTTGCGGCAAGGCGCCTTCGCCTTGCCGAAGCTCCACATTCGTGTCGAGACCGGCTTGGACGCGCTGGCGAATCAACGACAGCATCTCTTCGCGCTGAGCCAGCGCCCGTGCACTCACCTCGCGCTGCTCGAACAGGCGCGCCAACTGGACATAACCCCGCGCCACCTGGGTGGCGAGAAGCACGCGCGCCGCTTGCATGTCGGCCTGCGCGGCACGCTGCGCGCCCAAAGCGGCGTCGAGCGCCGCGCGATGGCGGCCGAAGAAGTCGATCTCCCATGAAACCGCCAACTGCACGGTGCCGTTGTCGCGCGTGCTTCCGGCCAACGGGGCGGGCACCAGGCCGTTCTCGGTGTAGCGCTGGCGCATCGCCTCCGCGCTGGCATTCCATTGCGGGCCCCGCTGCGCGTCCACCCCGGCACTGGCCGCTTGCGCGCGGGCCAGACGCGATTGCGCCACCTTGAGGCTCGGGTTCTCCGCCAGCGCGCGCTCCACCAGGTGATTGAGTTCCGCGTCACCGAAGGCCTGCCACCACGCGGGCGGCAAGGCCGACTCCGCGGCGCCGGGCTCGACTGCACCCGCCAGGCCCACGGCCTGCGGCGAGACCGGCACGGCCGTGCGCGCGATGCCTGCCGGGCTGGCACAGCCCGCCAGCGTGAGCACCCAGGTCGAGGCCAGAGCGATCACCAGTGCCGCGAGGGTTCGAGCACCGCCACCGCGCGCATCCGCATCAGGATCGGTGACGACAAGGATAGGTTTCAGGGCATCCGCCATTGAGAAAGTTGCCCTGGCTTTATTTGCCCAGGCATCCATTTGAGCCAAAAATAGGTCATGACTTGCAATCGAGGCGCGGCGGTACGCCGTTGTCGATCATTCGCACCAGATAGCCCTTCAGGGCCTGCCACTCCGATTTGGAAAACCCCGCCAAGTGCTCGTTCATCACGGTCGCCAAAGCCTCCGGAATCTTCTCGGACGCCGCCATGCCTTCGGGCGTGAGTTCCAGGTTGACGACACGCCGGTCGGTGGTCGAGCGCACGCGCTTGCACAGGCCTTTGGCTTCGAGCCGGTCCAGCAGGCGGGTCATGGCGCCAGGGTCGGACTGCGTGACGCGCGCCAGCTCGGCCACCGTGGAGACGTGGCCGAGCCGCAGCTTGTACAGCGGCGCCCATTGCGCGTGGGTCAATCCGTGGGGCTCGAGATGCTTCTCGATGGACTGGGTCATCGAGCTGATCACGGCGCGCATCAAGTACCCCACGCTTTCCTCGACACCATAAGCCTCGGCACGGTAGAAATCAGCGGGCGGTGGCCGGCGCGACATCACGTTTCCTTGAAAGTGGCAAAGCAAGGAACGAAAAATACATGCCTAGACAATAATTGTCAAGGCTTTCAATTTCCGTCCCACCGGGGCGCAAAACGAGGCCGCCGCCTCGCCTACACTGCCGCGATGTCAGTCCCTTCGCCCCTGGCCCTTCCCTCCGACAACCCAACCGCCGCCGACAAGCGCGACGTCCGCTCGCTCAGCGGCTTATTGCCATTTCTTCGCCCCTACCGCGGCCGCATCGCGCTGGCGATCCTGTTCCTCGTGCTCGCGGCCATCAGCACGCTGGTGTTTCCCGTTGCCCTGAAGTCGCTGATCGACCAGGGCCTGGTCGCCAGCGACCCGGGCGAGCGGCTGCTGGCGTTGCGCGAGCACTTTTTCGCGCTGTTCGCCGTGGGCGCCGCGCTCGGCCTGTTCTCGGCTGCGCGCTTCTACATGGTCAGCTGGCTTGGCGAGCGCGTGACGGCCGACCTGCGCAACGCGGTGTACGCCCACGTCATCCGGCAAAGCCCCGAGTTCTTCGAGACCACGCA
>CAZBOF010000180.1:4264-7045 GCA_964493285.1 uncultured Rhizobacter sp.
AGACCGGCGAGGGGCTGTCGCGCCTGACCACCGACACGACTCTGGTCCAGACCGTGGTGGGCTCCAGCCTGAGCATGGGATTGCGCAACAGCGTCATGGGCGTCGGCGCGATGATCATGCTCATCATCACCAACCCCGTGGTGATGACGCAGGTGCTCGGCATCCTGGTGCTGGTGGTGCTGCCGTCCCTCTACTTCGGCCGCCGCGTGCGCAAGCTGTCACGCGCCAGCCAGGATCGCGTGGCCGATTCGAGCGCGATCGCCGCCGAAGTGCTGAACGCCATTCCCGTGGTGCAAAGCTATACGCAGGAAGTCCGCGAGTCCGATCGCTTCATCGATTCCACGCGCAACGCCTTTGCCACCGCGATCCGGCGCACCCGCGTGCGCTCGGGGTTGGTGGCGTTCATCATCACAGCCACCTTCGGCGCGCTGCTGTGGGGCCTGTTCCAGGGCACGCAAGCCGTGATTGCCGGCGAGATCAGCGCCGGCCACCTGGGCCAGACGGTGGTGTTCGTGATCATTCTCGTCAGCAGCGTCGCCGTGCTCTCCGAGGTATACGGTGATCTGCTGCGTGCGGCCGGCGCCACGGAACGCCTGATGGAGCTTCTGGCGGCCCATTCGCCGATCGCGTCACCGCCCCATCCGGTGTCTGCCCCGATGCCGGCATCCGGCTCCTCGGTCACGCTGGACGACGTCACGTTCAGCTACCCGTCGCGGCGCCAGCATCCGTCGCTGCGCGAGATCGATCTGCAAGTGCGCGCCGGCGAAACCGTGGCGGTGGTCGGCCCCAGCGGCGCGGGCAAGAGCACCATCTTCCAATTGCTGCTGCGTTTCTACGAAGCCGATCAAGGCCGGGTGTGCATCGACGGCGTGTCCGTACGCGACATGGCATTGGGTGACCTGCGCCAGCGCGTCGGCATCGTCCCGCAAGACAGCGTGATCTTCTCTACCGACGTGATGGAGAACATCCGCTACGGCAAGCCCGAGGCGGGCGACGACGAAGTCATTGCCGCGGCGCGCGCCGCGTTCGCCGACGACTTCATCCGCGCCTTGCCGCAAGGCTACCGAACCTTCCTTGGCGAGCGCGGCGTGCGTTTGTCGGGCGGCCAGCGCCAACGCATCAGCATCGCCCGCGCCATCTTGAAAGACCCGCCCCTGCTGCTCCTCGATGAAGCCACCAGCGCGCTCGACGCCGAGAGCGAGCGCATGGTGCAGGCTGCGCTCGAATCGGCGGTGAAAGGGCGCACGACACTCGTCATCGCCCACCGCCTGGCCACTGTGCAGCGCGCCGACCGCATCGTCGTGATGGAACATGGGCGGATCGTTGAAACCGGCACCCATGCCGAACTTTCGGCAGCCAACGGCCTCTACGCTCGGCTGGCTGCTCTGCAGTTCGACTCTTGAGTGCCGTGCTGTAGGCCTTCGCCGACAGCGCCGCTTAGGCACGTCTGACAGACAGCTCCATGGCGCTTCCCGATACTCGTCCAACCGGCTGTCCCCATATCCCACCCAGAAGGAGAACCTCCCATGAACTCACGCTTTGCGACTCATTCCGTCATTGCCGGCCTGGCCGCGGCCTCGTTGCTGCTCGTCGGTTGTGAAAACATGAGCGAGCGCCAGAAAGGCACCGCCACCGGCGCCGGCATCGGCGCGGGCGTTGGCGCAGTGATCGGCGCCGCCACCGGCGGCAAGGCCGGCACCGGTGCCGTGGTCGGCGGCGCCGTGGGCGCCGTGGCCGGCAACATCTGGTCCAAGCGCCAGGAAGAGCGGCGCGCCGAAATGGAACGCGCCACGCAAGGCACCGGGGTCGAGGTGTCGCGCACGGCGGACAACCAGCTCAAGCTGAATGTGCCGAACGACGTTTCCTTCGCCATCAACAGCGCGGCGATCCAGCCTCAGCTGCGCACCGTGCTCGACCCGTTCGCCGCCAGCTTGCGCGACGATCCGAATGCCCAGCTGACGATCATCGGGCACACCGACAGCACGGGGTCCGACAGCATCAACAACCCGTTGTCGCTGGAACGCGCCCGCAGCGTGCGCGATTACCTCTCGGCCCGCGGCGTGCCTGCCAACCGCATCGAAGTGGCCGGGCACGGCTCGCGCGAACCGGTGGCGGACAACAGCTCCGACGCCGGCCGCGCCAAGAATCGCCGCGTCGAACTGTTCCTGCGCGAGCCGGGACAATCCTGATCGCCGGTCTGCGCGCCGCACCCAACGCGGGCACGCGAGACTCTTGCGAACACCTGGGCGCCTGCGGGCGCCCTTTTCCATGGCTCGGAGATAATCCCGACGCCGCGTTACCGGAGCCTGAAGTGAGCCGCCCTGTCCGTTCTCAATATGAAGACCTCATGCGCCACGTGCATGAGCATGGCGTGTTCAAGAGCGACCGCACCGGCACCGGCACCCAAAGCGTGTTCGGCCACCAGATGCGTTTCGACCTGCGCGAAGGGTTTCCGCTGGTGACCACGAAAAAGGTGTTCACCAAGGCCGTCATCCTGGAGCTGCTGTGGTTCCTGCGCGGAGACAGCAATGCGAAATGGCTGCAGGAGCGTGGGGTGACCATCTGGGACGAATGGGCCTCGCCCAATGGCGACCTGGGGCCGGTCTACGGCGTGCAGTGGCGTTCATGGCCCACCCCGGACGGCGGGCACATCGACCAGATCGCCGAGGTCGTGAAAACGCTGAAGGCCAACCCCGACTCGCGCCGCATCATCGTGAGCGCCTGGAACGTGGCCGAGCTGTCGAAGATGGCGCTGATGCCTTGCCACGCGTTCTTCCAGTT
>CAZBOF010000181.1:0-888 GCA_964493285.1 uncultured Rhizobacter sp.
CAGTCGGGGTAGCCGGAGAAGTCGGTCTCGCACATGCCGCCGACCAGCACGTTCAACCCGCGCCGGTAGGCGATGGTGGCGGCAAAGGTGAAGAACAGCAGGTTGCGCCCCGGCACGAAGGTGTTCGGCAGCCCGGTGGCGTTCATCTCGATGGCGCGTTCCTGGGTCAGCGCGGTGTCGGTGAGCTGCGACAGCAGCGCGAGGTCCACCATGTGGTCCTCGCCCAGACGCCCGCCCCATTGCGGAAACCGCGCGTACAGCTCGGAGCGCACCGCCACGCGGCACGCCAGCTCCACGCCGTGGCGCTGGTTGTAGTCGAAGCCGATGGTCTCCACGTAGCTGTAGCGCTCGAGCGCCCAGGCCAGGCAGACCGTGGAGTCTTGCCCCCCGGAAAACAGCACCAGCGCGCGGCGCGGCGTCATGTGCGGACTTCGCCCTGGCCGAGCACCACCCACTTCATGGAAGTCAGCCCTTCGAGGCCCACCGGCCCGCGGGCGTGGAACTTGTCGGTGCTGATGCCGATCTCGGCGCCCAGGCCGTACTCGAAGCCGTCGGCAAAGCGCGTGCTGGCATTCACCATCACGCTGGCGGAGTCGACTTCGCGCAGGAAACGCATCGCGTTCGGGTGGTGGTCGGTCAGGATCGCGTCGGTGTGATGCGAGCCGTAGCGGTTGATGTGCGCGATGGCGTCGTCCAGGCTGTCCACCACCTTCACGCTCACGATCGGCGCCAGGTACTCCTCGCGCCAGTCCTGCTCGGTGGCCGGCGTGAGCCGGGCCTGCGGCACGCGCGCGAGCAAGGCGGCGCTGGCGGCGTCCACGCGCATCTCCACGCCCTTGGCGGCCAACACGGCGCCGATGCGCGGCAGGAACGCCTCGGCCACGTCGG
>CAZBOF010000181.1:898-6964 GCA_964493285.1 uncultured Rhizobacter sp.
GCGTTGCAGGGGCTGTACTTCTGGGTCTTGGCGTTTTCGGTGACGCGCACCGCCATGTCGACGTCGACCGTCGCGTCCACGTACACGTGGCAATTGCCATCCAGGTGCTTGATGACCGGGACGCGCGCCTCGCGGCTGATGCGCTCGATCAGGCCCTTGCCGCCGCGCGGAATGATCACGTCCACCGCCTCGGGCGAAGCGATCAGGTGGCCGACTGCCGCGCGGTCGGTGGTCTGCACCAGCTGCACCGCCTCGGGCGGCAGCCCCGCCTCGGACAGCGCAGCCTGCACGAGCTTCCACAGCGCCAGGTTGGAATGAATGGCTTCCGAGCCGCCGCGCAGGATGCAGGCGTTGCCGCTCTTGATGGCCAGCGACGCCGCTTCGATGGTGACGTTCGGGCGGCTCTCGTAAATCATGCCGAAAACGCCCAGCGGCACCCGCATCTGGCCCACGCCGATGCCGCTCGGGCGGCGGCGCACCTGGGTGATCTCGCCGATCGGGTCGGGCATGGCGGCAATCTGGCGGCAGCCTTCTGCCACGGTGGCGAGCACGGCGGGGGTGAGGCGCAGCCGATCGACCATCGGCGCGGCCAGGCCGGCGGCGACGGCCGCGTCGATGTCTTGCTGGTTCGCCGCCGCAAGCGCCGCCGTATCCGCTTGCAGCAAACGCGCCAGGGCCAGCAATGCCCGGTCCTTGGCCGCCGTGGAAGCGGCCGCCATCCTGGCGCTGGCGGCGCGCGCGGCAGCGCCCATGTGGGCGATGGCGGCTTGGAGGTCGGTCGAAGTCATCCCGCAATTGTCGCCAAATTGGACGCCGATGCGGGCGCTTGCGGCGATGGCCTCAACCCGAATCCGAAATCAGTCATGGTTTGCGATGCGCGGGCCATGCACCAACGCTGGGCGCGCGTGGCGGCGGCGCATCGCCGCACCCCAAATCAACACCACGGAAAAACCTTCCCGAGAATAATGGGCCCTGCGAGGTCGCAGCGTTGCAAAGGGCGTCATGCGGGAACCTGATTTCATGCCGAGCGCCCCGGCCTTTGACCGTGACAGCGGCATCGCGCGGCGGGTGCTCAACGCACAGACGGTGATGCTGTTCCAGCGCTCGCTCACCGCGAGCGTGTTCGGCCTGGTGCTGGCGTTGCTGGTGGCCTGGGGCGTGCGTCCGTACGCCGCGGCGAATCTCATCGGATCCTGGTTCGCCCTGCGCTGCATCGTGATGCTGGTTCGGCTGTCGGCTCGCCATCTGTTCTTCCGGTCCACGCGGCGCGAAGAACCCGTCTGGCGGCGGCTGTTCTTCGCGCTGGCGGCGTTCGACGGCATCTCGTGGGGCCTGCTCGCATGGATGCTGGCCCCCCAAGGGGCCCCCCACCTCACGGCCGTCTTGCTCACCACCCTGGTGGGCTTCGCGGCCGTCGGCGTGTTCGTCTTGCAGGCGAGCTGGCGCGCCAGTGTGGTGTTCCTGGCGGCCATGCTGTTGCCGGTGTTGCTGAACCCGATGGTCGAGGGCGAGCCGCTGGGCGCGTTCATCGGACTGGGGCTGGCGATCTTCGTGGGCGTGCTGCTGAAGGAGGCGCACGGCACGGAGAAGCGCATCCGCGAACTGCTGTACCTGCGCTTCAACACCGACCGGATCTCCGAGGAGCGCGCCGAAGCGTTGCGGCTGGCGCAGCGCCAAAGCAGCGTCAAGGGCCAGTTCCTGGCCACGATGAGCCACGAGATGCGCACGCCGCTGCACGGCATCCTCGGCCTGACCCGCATGCTCAAGGCCGAGCACGCGGGGAAGACCGAGCCTCCCTACGAACGGCTCGAACTGATCGAGCGGGCGGGGGAGCATCTCCTCACACTCATCAACGACATCCTCGACTTCTCCAAGCTCGAAGCCGGCCAGGTGCGCCTGTCGCCCCAGGTGTTCGACCTCGCGGCGCTGATCGACGACGTGGTGTCACTGGCGATTCCGTCGGCCTTCCAGGCAGGACTCACGCTGACCGCGCGCTTGCAGATGCCGCGGCCCTGCCACGTGCGCGGCGACCCCGCGCGGGTGCGGCAAGTACTGCACAACCTCGTCGGCAACGCGATCAAGTTCACCGAGGAAGGCTCGGTGACGGTCATTGCCAAGTACCACGTCGACCGCACCCGCATCGCGGTCCACGACACCGGAGCGGGCATTGCACCGGCCGACCTGACTCACATCTTCGACGCCTTCCGACAAGCCGACAACTCCTTCACCCGACGCTACTCGGGCACCGGCCTGGGATTGACGATCGCCCGCGAACTGGCACGTGCGATGGGCGGCGACCTGGTCTGCACCAGCCGGCAAGGGCGGGGCTCGTGCTTCACGATGACGGTGCGGTTGCCATCGGCACCGCTGCCCGACCCCGCTCACTTCGCCACGCCAGACGTGAAGACCATCACCTTCCCCCCCTTGCGCGGCCGCGTGCTGCTGGCCGAAGACAACCCGGTGAATGCGCTGGTGGCCGAAGCCGCATTGCGCAACATGGGGTTCAGCGTCGAAGTGGTGGAAGACGGCCTGCAAGCCCTGGCCTCATTTCGAACGCAGCCGCCGGATCTCGTGCTGATGGACTGCCAGATGCCGGTGATGGACGGCTTCGAGGCCGCCCGGCGCATGCGCGAGCACGAAAGCGAATTGAACCTGTCGCGCACGCCGGTGGTGGCCCTGACCGCCAACGCGCTGGAAGGCGATCGGGAACACAGCCTGGCCGCGGGAATGGACGATCACATCGCGAAACCTTTTCGCGAAGCACAGCTGCGGGCGGTGTTGCAGCGCCTCATGGACGCCACCCCTTGACCCTCCGCGCGAAACAGGTACCTCTTGCGGGATGGCTTCGATGGGGGTCGGGGGACGCCACCCGTTCGAAACCCTCGGCAGGCCATGGAGAACGTCCCCGTTGACCGCCCCCAGGGCGCCGTCGAAAAATCACCGCCACACGCCTCGCACAGGAGCCTCCGGGGCAACGCCACAGGCGTTGGACCGCTTCAGCGCCACGGGTTTGTTGCGCCCCCGCGTCAACAGCCCTTCCGCCGTGCCGGACGCGTTGCTCACGAAGCGAGCCCTCGGGAACTGAGGCGGCCTTGAAAGATTCCTTGCGCGTCAAGCGCCGGCGGGCCTGCACCAAGAAAGGAAAACAGTTCGAGACTCGCGACGAAACGTGATGTGACGAACCACTTCACGGGCACCTGCGAAGCGTGTCCAATTGTTTGAAAAAGCGTTTCGATTCGGTGGCCATGCAACCGCCCGCTCGCCCTTACGCAACAACACCGAAGTGCAAACCCTGAGCGGACTTTCCCGAGAGGGTGTTGCTCCCAGTTCCTTTGTCGACATGGAAACCCGTAGACTCGCTTTTTCGGTTTGGCGCACCCGAACCTAACATCATATTTACGTCTCCTTACGAACTCACTCGGCGTTTCCACGGTCTTCATGTTCCAGGCGTTCTCAGTCGATACCTTGATCGACATCCAGCCGACAAATCGGCAACCCCCATTGGTTCAACCTGGCAAGCGCCAGATCCGCACGCGTTGCATGCAAGTCAACAAAAAGTACAACGGGTCGCCCGCGGCCTTTCATCAGAGGCCACCGACGCCATGAACGCAACGGTCGACAACATCATTCTCGAAACCCGCCAACTCACGAAAGAGTTCAAAGGGTTTGTGGCCGTGGACAAGGTGAACCTGCGCGTGCAGCGCGGCCACATCCACGCATTGATCGGGCCCAACGGCGCAGGCAAGACCACCTGCTTCAATCTGCTGACCAAGTTCATCGCCCCGACACAGGGACAGATCCTGTTCAACGGCAATGACATCACGGGCGAGCGGCCTGCGCACATCGCGCGCCGCGGGGTTGTTCGGTCGTTCCAGATCTCAGCGGTGTTCGCGCATCTGAGCGTGCTGCAAAACGTGCGCGTGGCATTGCAGCGCGCGCTGGGCACCTCCTTCCATTTCTGGAAGTCGGAGGTCTCGCTGAACCGGCTCGACGAACGCGCTCAGGAATTGCTGGCCGATGTCGATTTGGCCGGTGAAGCCGACAAGCTCGCCGTGGAATTGAGCTATGGCCGCAAGCGCGCCCTGGAGATCGCAACCACCCTCGCAATGAACCCGGAACTGATGCTGCTGGACGAGCCCACGCAAGGCATGGGCCTCGAAGACGTGGATCGCATCCGCCAACTCATCAAGAAAGTTTCGGCCCAGCGCACCATCCTGATGGTGGAACACAACATGAGCGTGGTGGCCAGCATCGCAGACACGATCACGGTGCTCCAGCGCGGCGCCACGCTGGCCGAGGGCTCCTATGGTGACGTCTCACGCAACCCCGCCGTGATCGAGGCCTACATGGGCTCGGCCCAGGTCGAACTGCAAGGCGCGCACGGATGAGTATTCCGACCCACCACGCCCCGCACTCCTCTAACCTTTCGACGTTTCGCTCACCCTATTCGGCATCCGGAGTGCAGTCATGACTCACTTTCTAGAAGTGCGCGGCCTGCAGGCCTGGTATGGCGAGTCGCATGTGTTGCACGGCGTCGACTTCCAAGTCAACGAAGGCGAGGTGGTGACCCTGCTCGGGCGCAACGGCGCCGGGCGCACCAGCACGCTGCGCGCCATCATGGGGATGATCGACACCCGCAAGGGTTCCGTGCGCATTCGCGGCCAGGAATCCATCGGCCTGTCGACCCATCGCATTGCGCAACTCGGCCTCGGCTACTGCCCGGAAGAGCGTGGCATCTTCTCCACCCTCTCGGCACACGAGAACCTGATGCTGCCGCCACGCCTGGCCGAGGGCGGCATGAGCGTGGAGCAGATCTACGCCATGTTCCCCAACCTCAAGGAACGGGCCGGCAGCCAAGGCACGCGCCTGTCGGGCGGCGAACAACAGATGCTGGCCGTGGCACGCATTCTGCGCACCGGCGCCAAGCTGCTGCTGCTGGACGAAATATCGGAAGGGCTCGCTCCCGTCATCGTCCAGAAGCTTGGCGAGATGGTGATGCTGTTGCGCCAGCAGGGCTACACCATCGTGATGGTGGAGCAGAACTTCCGCTTCGCCGCGCCCCTGGCCGATCGCTTCTTCGTGATGGAACACGGACGCATTCTTCAAGAGTTCACCCAGTCACAACTCCCGGAACGCATGGCTCAACTGCATGCGTATCTCGGTGTGTGACATCCCCAGCCGACCCCAAGGAGACAACTATGAAATTGCATCGCATTGCCGCCGCCTGCTCGGTGGCTCTGGCCGCCACGCTCTCGCCCGCACACGCTCAGGTGTCGGGCAACGTGATCCGGATCGGCATCATCAGCGACATGTCGGGCCTCTACTCCGACATCGATGGCCCAGGTGGCGTGGAGGCCGTCCGCATGGCGATCGCCGATGCGGGAGGCAAGATCAACGGCGTGCCGGTGGAACTCTTGTCGGCTGACCACCAGAACAAGCCCGACATCGCTGCCGCGAAGGCACGCGAGTGGTTCGACACGCAAGGCCTGGACATGCTCATCGGCGGCACCAACTCCGGCACCAGCCTGGCGATGGCCAAAGTGGCCTCCGAGAAGAAGAAGATCTTCATCTCGGTGGGCGCGGCAACTTCGGCATTGACCAACGAGCAGTGCGCTCCGTACAACATCCATTGGGCCTACGACACCGTGGCGCTGGCCAAGGGCACCGGCAACGCAGTCGTGAAGGCGGGCGGCAAGAGCTGGTACTTCCTGCAAGCCGACTACGCATTCGGCGCCCAGCTGATGAATGACACCGCGGAGGTGGTGAAAGCCGCTGGCGGCACCATCGTGGGCTCGGTGAAGCACCCCTTGTCGGCCAGCGACTTCTCGTCGTTCCTGCTGCAAGCGCAATCCAGCAAGGCGCAGATCCTCGGGTTGGCCAACGCCGGCGGCGACACGATCAACAGCATCAAGGCCGCCAATGAGTTCGGCATCACCAAGTCCATGAAGCTGGCCGGTCTGCTCATGTTCATCAACGACGTGCACTCGCTCGGCCTCCCGGCCACGCAAGGCATGTACCTCACCGACCGCTGGTACTGGAACCCCGACGCCGACCCGCGCGCCTGGA
>CAZBOF010000182.1:0-6945 GCA_964493285.1 uncultured Rhizobacter sp.
ATCTCGGTCCGGCACAACCCGGAATTCACGATGATGGAGTTCTACGCGGCCTACTGGAACCACCACGATCTGATGGACTACACCGAGCAGGTGCTGCGCCACGCCGCGCGGCAGGCCACCGGCTCGGCCGTGGTGACCTACGGCGGCAAGACGGTGGATCTGGACCAGCCCTTCCGGCGCCTCACGGTGCGGGACTCACTGGTGGCCTTTGCCGGCCTGAGCGAAGACGAAGCTGCCGATGCCGGGTTGCTGCGCAGCCGCATCCTCGCAGCCGGCGAGAAAGCCCCGGCGCATTGGAAACTTCCCGAGCTGCAGTTCGGCCTGTTCGAGGCGGTGGTCGAAGACAAGCTCTGGGACCCCACCTTCATCGTCGACTACCCGGTGGAGGTGTCGCCGCTGGCGCGCGCCTCCGACGCGAACCCGGCGATCACCGAGCGTTTCGAACTCTTCATCACCGGCCGCGAGTACGCCAACGGCTTCTCCGAGCTGAACGATGCGGAAGACCAGGCCGCCCGCTTTCTCGCGCAGGCCGCCAACAAGGAAGCCGGCGACGAAGAGGCGATGTACTACGACGCCGATTTCATCCGCGCGCTCGAATACGGCATGCCGCCGACCGGTGGGTGCGGCATCGGCCTCGACCGGTTGATGATGCTGCTGACCGACTCGCCCAGCATCCGCGACGTGATCCTGTTCCCGTCACTGCGCAAGGAAGGCTGAAGGCCGGCCGCCGGCGCTTCAAAGCGCCTCGGCCACCTCATCGGGCCACAGCAGCCGCCCGGTCACCTCGCCCTGCACCTCGGCGCAGCCCTCGCGGCGCAGCATGTCGCGCTGGTCTTCGGTGTTGACACCGTCCGCAGACAGCGTCACGCCGAACTTCTGGCACAGCTGGGCCATCGAGAACACCCGCCCCGGCAACTCGGGCCTTTGCGCGAGGTCGGCGATGAAGTGGGCGTCCATGCGCACCTTGTCGACGTCGAAGGCGCTGAGGAAACCCAGCGCCGAATGTTCAGAGCCGAAGCTGGCAATCACGATCTGCACGCCCAGGGCCTTCAGCTTGGTCAGCGCGGCCAGCACGCGTCCGGCCTGTTGCGTCAGGTCGCGTTCGGACACTTGCAGTTCAAGCCGCTGCGGGCTCAGGCCGGTGCGGCCAAGCACGTCACCGACAAATTCCGCAAAGCCGGGGCGTGTGAGCACGGCCATGCCGACCGAGACGGCCAGGCGGGCCGGGGCCGGCCAGGAGACAGCGTCCATGCAGGCGCGCTCGACCGTCCATTCGCCGAGCACCCCCGCCAGACCGATCTCGTCGGCCAACGCCGCGTAGTCTCGAAACGGCACCATCCCTTTGTCCGGATGGTTCCAGTGCAAGCACACCTCGGCACCCACCACGCGGTTGTCCTGGCAAGCCACATAAGGGCTGTACGCCAGCGCAAACTGGCCCAGCTTATAAGCCTGCCGAAGCTGAAGCTCCAGCTTGCGCCGCGACTGCGCGCTGGCATCCATCTCCTGCTCGAAGAAACAGAAACGCCCACGCCCCTGCTGCTTGGCGCGGTACAGCGCAAGGTCCGCCCGCTTCAGCAAGGCATCCGGCTCATCCATCACACCCTGCGAAATGAGGGCGATGCCGATGCTGGCCCCGATGGTGACCTGGTGCCCGTTCAGCGCATACGGCGCGCCGATGACGTCGACCACGCGTTCGGCCAACCCGGAAGCATCGCTCGCCTCGCCCACATGCGATTGCACGATGGCAAATTCGTCACCTCCGAGGCGGGCCACCGTGTCGGTGTCACGCACGAGGCTGCGCAATCGCTCGGTCACCGCCAGCAGCAGGGCGTCGCCCACCGGGTGGCCGAGCGTGTCGTTGACTTCCTTGAAGCGATCCAGGTCCACGTACAGCACCGCGGCCGACTCGCCTCGCCCAGCACGTTTCACCGCGTCGTCCAGACGGCGCCGGAACTCCACCCGGTTGGGCAAGCCGGTGAGCGCATCGTGAAGCGCCATATGCGCCACGCGCTCTTGCGCGCGGTGGCGTTCGTCGACGTCTTCCACCACGCCCACCCACTCGATGACCTCGTCGTACGGGTTGGTCACCGTGGCGCCACGGGCGCGCACCCACAGCCATTGCTCGTCGCGCACCCGAAGCCGGAACTCCGTGTCGAACTGGCGATGCCCCTGCGCCACCCGCGCCAGTGCCTGCTGCACATCGGACAGATCGTCCGGGTGGATGCGCTCCAGCCAGCGCATGCCCAGCGCCCGCTCTTCGGGATCTCCCGTGAGCGCCTCCCAGCCCGTCACGGCAAAGAGCGGACCATCGGGCCGGCCGCGCCACAGCACCAGCGTACCGGCCTGCGCCAGGGTGCGGTAGCGCAGCTCGCTGCTCTTGAGCGCTTCGGCAGCCGCGTGTTCGGCCAGCGCCCTTCGCTCGAGGGCCGACTGCGCGGCTTCAATGCTCTCTCGCAAGCTCTCGAACTCGCGAATCCGAAACGAGGTAGCGATGGGCGCGGCGGCCTGCATGGCACCACCACCATCCTCGCCCTCAACCATCACGGCGCTCCCGCGCGCGTTCTCGGCCGCCACGACGGCTTGCGCACTGCGCGCCAGCGCCCTCACGGGTCGCAGCACCTGCCGCACCACCCAGGCGGTCAGGATCAATGCCAGGAGCAGCGCAATCGCGGTGCCGCCGACCATGCGCAGCAAGGGCTGCTGCCAGCGCGCATTGAAATTCTGCAGCGGCTCGCCCGTCACCACCACCCATCCCGGCGTGTTGGCCAACTTCTGGAACGCAAAAATGACCGTCCCGCCTTCGGCGGTTCTCGCTTCGAACAAGCCGCGCGGCGCGCCCAGCGCCTGCAGCTTGGCCCAGTCGGGCACGGGTTTGCCAACGAAGCGGCTGCTGTCGCGCGAGCGCGCCACAACGCGCCCGGTACCGTCCGTGATGGCAACCAGCAAGCTCTCTTCGGTGGTGCCGCTTTGGGGCGCAATGCTGATGAGCCGCTCGGGCGACGTGATGAGCGCCAACACGCTCGAAGGCCCGCCCTCGGCACTGGGATGGGCCATGCCCATGGCCACGCGGAATCCGTCCCCGCCCGGTTCGGCCATCAGATTGCTCACCAGCGGATGATCCGCCGCTGCCATGGCCGCCGCCATTTCGCCCGGCAGCTCCGGGACCTCGCTCACAGACTGCCCCGGCGGCAGCACCACGACGCGCCCCCACTGGGGCGCAATGCGTTCCATCATGCGTTGGGTCGAGTCTGCATCGCCTTGGGCCGCCGCAGACAAGGTGCGCAACAGCGTGAACTTGCCATTCAGATCACTTTCGACAGCACGGCCCAACGTTCGCGCCGTTTCAGTCAGCCGGTTCGATGTGGATGCCTTGTACTCCGAGGCCGTCCGGGCAATCGCCAAGGCCGCGATGCCCAGCATGAGCACCGTGGTGATCGCCACGAGGGCGATCAGATGACTGCGAAGGCTGAACGAGCCGGCACGCTTGAGAAGATGCATGACCATCGCTCCTTCCGGAACTGCCGAGATACCTCCAATATCCCACGGTAACTGGAAGTAAACGCGTACATATTTCGCGAATGCGCGCGAAATATGCACGCGGCGCGCCCCTGTCTGGCGCCTTGTGCAGCGCCTCAGTCGACGCCGATGTCGAGTTCCTCGAGGAGCGGCTTGGCGGGGCGATCGAACACGCCGAAGAGATGGCCGTAGATCGCCGCGTTGACGTAGAACAGCAGGACGACCAGCGCAAAGCGGAAGACCTTGATGCCCAGTCGGCGCCAATCGCGGTCGTCGATGGCGACGTGGACCCCCCAGCAGGCGGCACTGGCCAGCAGAAGAAGGGCCGCAAGGCCCAGGGTGATCCAGGTGAAGGTCAGCATCGAGACGGCGAAGACGGGTGGGGGACCGTGAACGTTACCACCGTGCCTGGGCCCCTCGGGCGCGTCACCAGGCCGGAGCCAGCTCCGCCATGCCGGCGGGTGCCTCGCGTTCGTCTTCGAAGGTCACGATCTCGTATGCCGCCGCGTCGGCAAGCACCGCGCGAAGCAGCTTGTTGTTCAACGCGTGGCCCGACTTGTAGCCCACGTACGCGGCAATCAGCGGATGGCCGAGCACGTGCATGTCGCCAATGGCATCGAGGATCTTGTGCTTCACGAACTCGTCGTCGTAGCGCAAGCCATCGCTGTTGAGCACGCGGTAGTCGTCGACCACGATGACGTTGTCCATGCTGCCGCCCAGCCCCAGGCCGCGCGAGCGCATCATCTCCACGTCTTTCGTGAAGCCGAAGGTGCGCGCGCGGGCGATGTCGCGCTTGTACTGGCCCGAGCCCATGTCGAACGTGACCTGCTGGCCGGTCTGGTTCACCGCGGGGTGGTTGAAGTCGATCTCGAACGTGAGCTTGTAGCCTTCGAACGGCTCCAGGCGCGCCCACTTCAACGCCGCACCCTCGCCTTCGCGCACCTCCACCGTCTTCTTGATGCGCAGAAAGCGCTTCGGCGCCTTCTGAACCTCGATGCCGGCGCTTTGGAGAAGATAGACGAACGAGGCGGCCGACCCATCGAGGATCGGCACCTCTTCATTGGTGATGTCGACGATCAGGTTGTCCAACCCCAGGCCGGCGCAAGCCGACAGCAGATGCTCGATCGTGTTCACCTTCGGCCCGCCCGGCTCGCCACCCGGCGAGATCGTCGTGGCCATGCGCGTGTCCGACACCGCGAGCGCATTCACCGGGATATCCACCGGCTGCGGCAGATCCACCCGGCGAAACACGATCCCGCTGTCCGGCGGCGCCGGGCGCAACGTCAACTCCACCCGCTGGCCCCCATGCACCCCCACGCCCACGGCGCGGGTGATGGACTTCAAAGTGCGTTGGGCCAGCATGGGCATGATTTTAGGCTCCCCCCTATAGACCTCTCAGCAAATCGGCCAACCGCCGCGATAGCCGCCAAGCAACGCGACGGCGAGATCAAGCCACCCCCGGAGGAACCGGCTTTGCCGGGCCTCTCGGGGGGCGCCCCTCGGGGGCAGGAGCGAAGCGACTGGGGGGCCCTGATCAATCTGCCTGCTTTCTCAAAAACGCGGGGATCTCGATCTCGTCCATGCCGTTGCTCGCCAACGCGTCGACCTTCGCTGCCGCCGTGCGGCCGTTGCGCCACACGCTCGGCACGGTCATGCCGCTGTAGTCATGCGCCGTGGTCGGGCTGTTCTGGATCGGCTGGGTCAGCACCGGGATGTTGTCGGTGCCGGTACGCTGGGCCACCGCGCTGTGCACCACCGTGATCGGCGCTTGCTGGCGCTTGACCGGCGACAGGCCGGTGGCGATCACCGTCACGCGCAGCTGGTCGCCCAGGCTGTCGTCGTAGGCCGTGCCGAAGATCACGTGCGCATCGTCGGCGGCGTAGCGGCGGATGGCGGTCATCGCGTTGCGGCTTTCGGCCAGCTTGAACGTGTTGCGGCCGGCGGCGATCAACACCAGCACGCCGCGGGCGCCCGAGAGGTCGATGCCTTCGAGCAGCGGGCACGCCACTGCGCCTTCGGCGGCCTTGATCGCACGGTCGGGGCCGCTGGCCATCGCCGTGCCCATCATCGCCTTGCCGGGCTCGCTCATCACGGTCTTCACGTCTTCGAAGTCGACATTCATCAGGCCCGGGATGTGGATGATGTCGCTGATGCCGCCGACGGCGTTCTTCAGCACGTCGTTCGCGTGGGCGAATGCCTGGTCCTGCGTCACGTCGTCGCCGAGCACGTCGAGCAGCTTGTCGTTCAGGATGACGATCAGCGAGTCAACGTTGGCTTCCAGTTCGGACAAGCCGGCATCGGCCGACTTCATGCGGCGGTTGCCTTCGAACTCGAACGGCTTGGTCACCACCCCGACGGTCAGGATGCCCATCTCCTTGGCCACGCGCGCAATCACCGGTGCCGCGCCCGTGCCCGTGCCACCGCCCATGCCGGCGGTGATGAAGAGCATGTTCGAGCCCTTGATCGACTCGCGGATGCGATCCACCGCTTCTTCAGCGGCTTCGCGGCCGACTTCCGGCTTGGCGCCTGCGCCCAGGCCGGTGCTGCCGAGCTGGATGAGGTGATGCGCGCTCGAGCGGTTGAGCGCTTGCGCATCGGTGTTGGCGCAGACGAACTCCACGCCTTGCACGCCTTGCGCAATCATGTGGTCGACGGCATTGCTGCCGCCGCCGCCGACACCGATTACCTTGATCTGGGTACCGAGGTCGAATTCTTCGATCATTTCAATGGCCATGTTGGGCTCCATTCCTGTTTGCAGTTGCCGTTTTGCGATGTGTGTCGATTTGCTGATTACTGGCCGCGTTGACTCGCCCGATCCCGAGCCCGCAGTCTTCTGACAGGCGCCATCCGGGGGAGGGTCGTGCCCCGCATGCGGCGGCTTGTACAGACAGTGGTTCTTGTGATCTGGTGTCATGGATGCTCCCTGCGTCTAGAAGTTGCCGAGGAACCAGTCTTTGGCTCGCCCGAACCACGTTTTCACCGAACCCGCCTGCTGCGCCGCCTTGAAGCCGCGCGTGCGGCCCAGGCGGGCTTCTTCCAGCAGCCCCATCACCGTGGCCGAGCGCGGGCTGGCCACCATGTCGTGCAATGAGCCGTGGTAGGTGGGAATGCCTTTGCGCACCGGCTTGAGGAAGATGTCCTCGCCCAGTTCCACCATGCCCGGCATCACGGCCGCCCCACCGGTGAGCACGATGCCGGACGAGAGCAGCTCTTCGTAGCCGCTTTCGCGGATGACCTGGTGCACCAGCGAGAAGATTTCTTCGACCCGCGGCTCGATGACGCCGGCCAAGGCCTGGCGGCTGAGCATGCGCGGTGCGCGATCGCCCAGCCCGGGCACTTCGAGCTGCTGGTTCGGATCGGCCAGCAGCTGCTTGGCCACGCCGTTCTCGACCTTGATTTCTTCCGCGTCCTTGGTCGGCGTGCGCAGCG
>CAZBOF010000183.1:0-6913 GCA_964493285.1 uncultured Rhizobacter sp.
GCTGAGGTTGTTCAGGCTGTAGCCGCGCAGGTACATCACGCCCAGCGAGCCGATCAGCGAGATCGGTACGGCCAAGCTCGCGATCACCGTGGCGCGCAGGCTGTGCAGGAAGAAGAAGATCACCAGCACCACCATCACCACGGCGAGCAGCAGTTCGATCTCGACATGCAGCACCGAGGCGCGGATGCCGGTGGTGCGGTCGCTCAGCACCTCCACCTGCACCGCGCTCGGCAGCGATGCCGTGAGTTCGGGCAGCTGCGCCTTGATCGCATCCACCGTGGCAATGACATTCGCCCCCGGCTGGCGCTGCACGTTCAGCACGATGGCCGGCACCACCTTGCCATTCATCGAGGCCCACGCGCCGAGGCGCGTGTTCTCGGCGCTGCTGACCACGGTGGCCACGTCGGTCATGCGGATCGGCGCGGCGTTCTTGTACGCGACGATCAGGTTCATGTAGTCCTCGACCTTGGAGAGCTGGTCGTTCGAGTTGATCGTGTACGAGCGCGTGGGCCCGTCGAAGCTGCCCTTGGCGCTGTTGGCATTGGCCGACGAAATGGCGCTGCGCAGCGTGTCGAGCCCGATGCCGTAAGAGGCAAGCGCCTGCGTGTCGGCCTGGATGCGGATGGCCGGGCGCTGCCCGCCGCTGAGCGTGACCAGCCCCACCCCGGACACCTGGCTGATCTTCTGCGCCAGCCGCGTGTTCACCAGGCCCTGCACCTGCGTGAGCGGCATGCTTTCGGAGCTGATCGCGAGCGTGAGCACCGGCGCGTCGGCCGGGTTGACCTTGGCATAGACCGGCGGCGCCGGCGACGTCGCCGAGCAGCAGGTGCAGGCCGCCATCAACGCGGGCGGCTCGCTGTCGGCGGCGACGTCGAGCGCCAGGCCCAGGCCGAACTGCAGCGTGACGATGGAGACGCCGGCCGCGCTGCTGGAACTCATGCGCGCCAAGCCCGGCATCTGGCCGAACTGCCGCTCCAATGGGGCCGTCACGGTCTGCGCCATCACTTCCGGGCTGGCGCCCGGGTACAGCGTCTGCACCTGGATCGTGGGGTAGTCCACCTGCGGCAGCGCCGACAGCGGCAGGAAGCGCAGTGCCACCAGGCCCGTCAGCACGATGGCGAGCATCAGCAGCGCGGTCGCGACCGGCCGCCGGATGAACGGAACGGACGGGCTCATGGCCGGGCGCTGTCCGGGCTCGTGTCTGTGGCGGGGCGGCGCCCTTCTCCGCCTTCGCGCCGCCGGAATTCGCCGCCGCCCGGCCCGCTGGCGCGCGGGCCGAAACCGCGGGCGCCGTCCGGGCGCGCTTCTCCGCCGGCGCCCCCTTCGGCCCGGCGCCATTCGCCCCGCCGGCCGTCACCCGGCCCGCTCGCACCCGACGACGGGCCGCGCACTTCGCCCTCGCGCACACGCCGACCGCTTCCCGCCGCCGGGCCGGATGCGCTTCGCATCGCACTGGCCGCCGCCCGGGCGGGAGAGGAGGCGCCAGGCGCCGGCACGGCCGCGGCACGGTCGGCCGCCAGCACCACCCGCGCGCCATCGCGCAGGCGGTCGGCGCCTTCGGTCACGACGCGCTCGCCGTCGCGCAGGCCATCGACGATGGCCACCAGGTCGGGCGTGGCCACGCCGCGGCGCACCTGGCGCAGCGACACGGTTCGGTCTTCGTTCACCACATACACATAGTCGCCGTCGCTGCCGGTGCGCACGGCGCTCACCGGCACCACCACCGCGTTCTGGATGGTGCGCAGCTGCAGTTGCAGGTTCACGAACTGGTTGGGGAACAGCTTGCCGTCGGCGTTCGGGAAGCGCGCTTTCGCTTTCACGGTGCCGGTCTGGGTGTCGATCTGGTTGTCGAGCGTGGCGAACTGCCCCGCGTCGAGCGTGGCGGTGCGGGTGCGGTCGAGCGCTTTGGCGGGCAATGCCGCTTTCTGGCCCATGCGCGACTGCACCTCGGGCACCATGTCTTGCGGCAGCGAGAACGCCACGTCGATCGGCGCCATCTGCGTGATGACGGCCACGCCGGCGGCATCGCCCGCGCTCACGTAGTTGCCCGCGTCCACCACGCGCAAGCCCACGCGGCCGGCCACGGGCGCCACGATGCGCGTGTAGCCCAGGTTCAGGCGGGCCGTGTTCTCGGTGGCGCGGTTGATCGCCACCGTGCCTTCGAGCTGCTTGACGAGCGTGGCCTGGGTGTCGACGTCTTGGCGGGCAATGGAATCCTGCGACAACAGCGTGCGGTAGCGTTCGAGCGTGAGTCGGGCGTTCTCCAGCTGCGCCTCGTCACGCACACGCGCACCGGTGGCCTGGTTGAGCGCGTTCTGGAACGACTGCGGATCGATCACCGCCAGCACCTGCCCTTGCTTGACCATCTGGCCTTCGGTGAACAGCACCTCCTTCAGCACGCCCGACACCTGCGGGCGCACCGTGACCGAGACCAGCGGCGTCACCGTCCCGAGCGCCTCGATCAGTACCGGGATGTCGGCACGGCGCGCAACCGCGTCGCCGACCGTGGTGGACAGACCCCCGCGTGCACGGGCAGCGCCTGGACCGCCCGGCCCACCGGGGCCGAAGCCGGCACCGGGGCCGGTACTCGCGGCGGGCCGCTGCGTCAGGTACCACACGGTGGCGCCGAGCGCCGCCAGCAACGTCAGCGTGATGAGGGCGCCCACCCAGCGGCGGCGGCGACTGACCGGCGGCGGCGCTTCAGGCAGAGGGAGGGTCGATGAAGCATCGGCGGGCTTGTCCATGAGGCGCGGCGGGAGTACGGCAGTTGGTTGAGCAGGATGGTAGTCCTGGCATGCAATGCCGTCGTGGCTGGATCATGAAGTCTTGTAAAGACGGCGCATGGCGCCGCGTGTTCACACCCAGGGCAGCATCATCGTGACCAGGAGCAGCCGCTCGAACTCAGGCTCGAAGCGGTCGATGACCTGCTGCGGGTGCGGGCACAGCTGAGCGTCGGTGATGAGGCCGAACTGCACGCTGCCGCCGTAGCTCAGGATGGACACCCCCACGCCGATCTCACCCGACTGCGGCACCCAGAACATGGTTTGGCGCAAGGTCGACCCACACAGCTTCAGCGGCACGGCCGGCCCCGGCACGTTGGTCATCACCGCGGTGGCTTTCTTCGCGAACTGGTTCAGCAGCAGGTCCTGCATCGGCTTGATGAGCACGCCCGCCACGGCAAGCACGGCAAAGGCCAGCAAGGGCTGGTAGCTGCCTTTCAGCTCCGCCATGCGCGCCTTGACGGCGTAGACCCGCGCCACGGGGTTGACGATGCCGATCGGCAGCACCAGCGGCACCAGGCCGAACTGGTTGCCCAGCTTGTAGGCCTTCTCCAGGGGCCGCAGGTTCACCGGCACCATGGCGCGAAGCTCCTGGCCGGCGGTGTCGTCTCCCTGATCGCGCAGGTAGCTGCCGATGGCGCCGGCGACGCAGGCCAGCAGCACGTCGTTGATCGAGCAGCCCAGCGCCTTGCCGATGGCCTTGACCCGATCCAGCGGCAGCGGCTCGCCCCAAGCCACCCGCTTGGCACCGATCGGCTTGCCTTTGAGGCGGGTGGGCGAGTCGTCGGGCATGGTGAGCATGGCGGCGGCGTCCGCCACCACCTGGTAACCCACGCGCGCCATGTCGATCGACCCTTGCAGCGGCTGCTTCGGGTTGGACAGCATCTCGACCGACTTCGCCACGCTGCCGCCGTACAGCGAGATCGCCTTCGCGGTGATGTCGGTGAGCGGGCGCACCACGGCGTCGGTGAGCCAGTCGCTGCCGTCATCCGCCCCGCGGCGGCGACGGCGCGGCGGCGGCTCGGCCCCGCCGTCGGTGATCGAGAGCATCACGGAGATCAAGGCGATGCCGTCGGCGATGCAATGGTGCACGCGAGCGATGAGCGCGCTGCCGCCTTCGTAGTTCTCGATGAGCTGGAACTGCCACAGCGGCCGGCTGCGATCCAGCGGCGTCATCGACAGCTCGCCCACACGCGCCTGCAAGGCTTCGCGCTCGCTCTGGCCGGGCTGGCGCGCCAGCTTCTCGCGCCGCACGTGGTGATGGATGTCGAATGCCGTGGCGTCTTCCCAGATGCCGCCCATGGCGTCTTCCACCACTTTCTGGCGAAACCGCCCGTACTTGAGCAGCTTCTCCTCGACACGCGTGCACAGGTCCGCATGGCGGACGCCCGGCTCGATCAGCCAGACACCGACGATCATCATCAGGTTGACGTCGTTGTCCATGCGCAGCCAAGCATGATCGACGCGCGACATGCGCTCGGCGGGTGATGTCATCTGAGGGCTTCCCTGTCTTTGCCGTGACGGCGTCATGAGCGCAAGATGCTGGGTAACATGCCGCTCGTCAATGCCCACTTCTACCCACCACGGAGACACGCCATGTCCAACCTCGCCGACCAGTTCGAGCAAGCACGTGCCGACTCGAAGAACCTGCCCGAGAAGCCCGACAACATGACGCTGCTCAAGCTGTACGCGCTGTACAAGCAGGGCAGCGTGGGCGACGTGGACACCAAGCGCCCGGGGTTCACCGACATGGTGGAACGCGCCAAGTGGGATGCCTGGAACGGGCTGAAAGGCCAGTCGAAGGACGAAGCGATGCAGGGCTACATCGACCTGATCGAATCGCTGAAGTGACGCCGTGCGGCCCGCAGGCCGCCGGATGTCAGCCGGTTTTCTTCCTGGCGGCCTTCTTCGCGGGCGCGCCCGCGGTTCTGACCAGCAGGGCATCGAAGTTCTTTTCGATCTCGGATTCGATCTGCTTGCTGAACGCACCGAACAGCAACCCGAGCTTGGCCTGGATCTCGAAGTGATCGCCCGCCACGGTGAGCTGGCCTGTCACACCGCTGCGAACGAACTCCACCGTGTCGCAGGTCTTGCCCTCGATCACCGTGCACTCCATCTCGAACTTCTCTTCGGCCTGTTCGGCCCACTCCCAGGCCAGCTTGCGCGCCTTGCTCAGGCCCAGCGTGTGATCGCGGCGGATGTGGATGTCGGGCATCGTGCGTCTCCAGGTCAGGGCGCCAGTGTCGCGCGGCGCTCAGCCTGCGGCAAGCGGGCCAGGCGCTGCACCTCGGCATAAAAGCGACTGAAGTCGCGCCCCTCGCGTTCGAACAGCGCCAGGAACTGCGGTGCCCAGTCGTTGTAGGCGGCAAACATGCCGAGGGTGGCGTTGTTGGCTTGCGCCACCCAGGCGTCGTAGCCCGTGTCGCCGCCCCAGGGGCCGGCCTTCAGCGCCGCATGGTCGTCGCGCAGGCGTTGCATGCGCTGCGCCTTGGCAAGGCGCTTGGCGGCATCGTCCAGCGCCGGGTTCAGGTAGATCGCGCCCAGGTCGGCGCGCAACTGCGACGCGAGGCGGCGGAAGTCGCCTCGCTTGGCTTCACCCGCTTCATAGGCGCGGCGCGCCTGCGGGGTGGCGTGCTGCGCCAGCCACCGATCCACGCCGATGCGCTCCACCGCGGTGGCGAACGACTCGTTGAAGCGCGTGTCGCCCGGGGCGTAGACCACCTGGTGCGCCAGCTCGTGGAAGATGAGCCGCGCCAGATCGCCCTCGGGCCAGCCGATGAACGTGTTGAGCAGCGGATCGCTGAAGTACGCGCCGGGCAGCTTGCCCAGGGTGGAGTAGGCGGGAATGGCCTGCACCGCCGTCTCCAGCCCCTCGGCACGCAGCGTCGCGGCCAGCGCTTCGGCATCGGCGCGGTCGTAGTACCCGCGGTAGCCCACGCAGCCCGCCACCGGGAAACACCAGGTCTTGAGCGACAGGCTCAGCTCGGGCGCGGCCACCACGTTCCACACCGCAGCCGGGCGCTCGAGATCGGCATAGCGGCGGTAGCTGGCGTTCTCGGGCAGGCCCAGCTCGGTGACCGCAAAGTCGCGCATGCGCTGGGTCAGCACCAGCCGCTCGCGCAGCGCTTGCGGCGTGGCCGCGTTGTCGAGCCAGCGCGACACCGGCTCGGCGCGGTTCAGCAACGACACATGGCCCGCCGCCGCCTGCGTGTAATAGCCCAGGGTGCTGCACCCCGCCGTGAGGCACACCGTGCCCAGCGCCAGCACGGCCACGCCCAAGACGCCCAGGCCCGCCATCAGCAGCCCGCGCTTCACGCCGCCCGCACGTCGACCAGGCAGTCGTAGAACGACGGCGCGCGGCCGATGTCCGTCAACTGCTGGTGCGTGACTTCATTGACATTGGTGCCGGCCGGGCCGAGCTTGCGCCACCACACGCCCAGGCCGTTCACCACGCCCGGCCGCGCACGCGGGCTCACGACCATCTTGCAGCGGTACTCGCCGCGCTGGTTGAACACGCGCACCAGGCCGCCGCTGGCGAGCCCGCGCGCTGCCGCATCGTCTGCATGCATCTCGAGCAGGGGCTCGCCCTCGATGCTGCGCAAGCTCATCACGTTGACGAAGGTCGAGTTGAGGAAGTTGCGCGCCGGCGGGGAGAGCATCGCGAGCTGGTAGCTGCGCGCCAACGCCGGAGACGACGCGGCCGATTCATGGTTGGGGACATGGTCCGGCACCCCCAGGCCCGGCGCGTCGATCTGGCACCGCCCGCTGGCGGTGGGGAACCCGCCTTCGGCGAACGGCGCGTCCGGCAGCGGCAGCTTCACCCAGCCGCTGGCGCGCAGCGCATCGAGTGGGACGCTGTGCGCAAAGGCCACGCGCGCCATCGTTTCGTCGGAGTCGCTCAGGCAGGGGTCGGTGAAACCCATGCGTGCGGCGAGTTCGCGAAAGATCTGCGTGTTCGGCTTCGACTCTCCCAGCGGTGCGATCGCCGGCTCGTTGATCAAGGCGTAGGTGTGGCCGTAGCTGGCATGCACGTCGAGGTGCTCCAGCTGGGTGGTGGCGGGCAGCACGATGTCGGCCCAGTCGGCGGTGTCGGTCATGAAATGTTCGAGCACCACGGTGAACAGGTCCTCGCG
>CAZBOF010000184.1:0-6880 GCA_964493285.1 uncultured Rhizobacter sp.
CTGCAAGTCCTCAAGTTTGAGGCTCACAGGTGTCTACAGAAGCCGGGGCGATTCAGGGTCTTACCCGGAACAGCCAGGATCTGGATTCGCTTTGCTCCCTATGGGGAACTGGGAGAAGTGGCCTTCTCTCGCCTTCTTTGGATGCGGGGTTGGTCCCGCCGACAGGAATCGAACCTGTATTTGCCGCTTAGGAGGCGGCCGTTCTATCCATTGAACTACGGCGAGGGGGGCGCTGCGGGCGCGGCGCGCATGGCCACCGGGGCGGTGTGCGCGGGCGGCCAGTTTATCGTCAAACACTGCGCGGCCTGGCGCTGAGTGATGGCGCTTCGTGGCGTGTCTGCTCACGCGGGATGAGCGCGCGTGCCGCGGCGCTCAGTCCCAGCGCCAGGTGCCGACGAGGTCGATGGAGCGGTCGAAGCCGGATTGCAGCCGCATCACGAAGCGCCGTGCAATGCGGTACGTGACTTGGAAGCTGCCGCTGCTGGTGTTCAGGTTCTGCTCGTAGGCGAGGTACACGCGGTCGGACAGCTGTTTGCCGACGGACACCACGGTTTCACGGGTGTCGCCGTTGGACTGGCGCACGCCCACGTCGTCGATGCCGATGGCCTTGGTGATGCCGCCGGGGCCGCCGTCGCCGTCTCCGGCCAGCAGCGCGAAGGCGGCGCGTTGAACCAGCGCCATGTCGGACTGGCCGAGGCCGTCGCTCTCCCGCCCGAGCAGCAGCCACGACAGCTTCTCGTTGTTGGACATGTCGGGTTCGGAGAACAGCCGAACGCGCAGGTTCTGCAGCAAGCCCGTGACCTTGACGCCGACGCGCACGTCGAGGTTCGGCCGCGTGGCTTCGATGTCGAGCCGCATGTCGCTCGGTGCGCCGGCGAAGTTGACGACTCCGCGGTCGATGACGAGCTTTTGCCCGTAGTTCGCAAACGTGCCATCCACTGTGTTGACGGTGCCTTGCAGGTCCCACTTGCCTTCGGGCCGGCTCACGCGCAGGTCGCCGCGCAGGAGCGTGTCGAGCCCGAGGCCGCGCATGCGCAGCTGCTCGCCCAGCCCCACGCGCAGATCGAGCGACATGCGCAAGGTGCCGTCCTCGCCCTCGGCAGGCAGCGGGTCGGGCGCATCGGTGCGTCCGACCACCACCACGTCGTCGCCGAGGCCGGGAGAGTTCAGGCGTGTGAAGTCGATGAGGCCTTCGTCGACGACGAAGCGGCCCTCGGCCTTGAGGTCCTCACCGTGGATGGAAACCTGTGCCTCGCCGCTGGTGACGATGCGCAGGTCGACGCGGCCGAGCAGCTGGAACTTGTCGGCCACCAGCCGCAGGTTGGTGCGCCAGGTGTCGTCCAGCGTCGCGTCGCCTTCCAGCCGCACGGTGCCGTTGCCGCCGCGCGCGCTGAACTTGTTGATCTTGGCGGAGGCGCCGTGCAGCGAGATGTCGACTTCGCCGTCGGTCAGGTTGACGCCTTCGAGCATGTTGCGCACGCCGATGCCGCTGCCACGCATCTCGCCGGTGTACTCGGGCGCGTTGAACCGCCCGCCGAGGCTGGCACTGACGTTCAGCTTGCCTTCGAGGCGCCACCCTGCCGGCACCCACGAGCCCCAGGTGCCGAGGTTGGCCACCTGCGCTTCCAGCACGCCCTGCACCGGCGCGTCGGCCTCGGGCCAGGCGAGCTGCGGTGAGGTGCGCACCACCAGCGCGCCGCCCAGAACGCCGAGCTGCTTGCCGGCGAGGCCGGCTGTGAAGCTCCACACACCGTCTTGCGCAACCATGCCGATTCGCAGGTCGGACAGGCCCAGCGCCTGCGTGCCGCTTTCTTCGGTCACGGTCAGGTCGCCGCGGGTGCGCTCCAGCACGATGTCGGCGCTGAAGGTGTCGGTCTGGCGGATCACCACGCGGCCGGCCATCTGCAGGTCGCCGCCCCAGCCGAAGTTCGGTTGCACGCGTTGCAATACTTCGGCCACGGCCAGGGGCTCAAGCTCGGCGTTCATGTCGAGTTGTTGCGTCTGCACCCCTTGCCCGGCGCGCCAGTCGATGCGGTTCCAGCGCAATGCGGCGCCGACGATCTCGGCCCGGCCTTCACTGACCGTGGCCTGCGGGCTGTCGCCGCCGGTCAGTTCGAGTTCGATGTTGGCGGTGTGCAGCAAGGCCGGTGCGTCGACCCCGTTGTTGCGGATGTCGAGCTGTGCCAGCGTGCCTTTCCAGGACCACGGGGTTGCCGGGTCTCGCGCGAAGGTCCCGCCGCGGAGGCTGCCGCTGGCATCCAGTTGAACCATCGTGAGCCGTGGCGCGGGCGTGGCGCCCGGCACGGTGGCTTGCACGGGCCGGCCTTGCAGTCCTTCCATCCAGGCGGGCGGGGCGGCTTTCAGGCCGGTGCGCAGCTTCAGGAGGTGCTCGCGTGGGCTGCCGGTGAGGCTGAGTGTGGACGCACCGATCTGCCGGTGTCCCCAGGCGGCCTGGGTGAGCGTGGCCTGCACGTCCAGCGGTGCATCGGCGGTGCTGCCCAGTGACCAGCGGAAGTCGCCCTGGCCCACCGCCCAGGGGCCCGCGCGCAGGGACGACAACTTGGCGTTCCCGCGCACGGTCATCTCGGGCCAGCGGCCGGTGGCCTCGGTTTCGGCTTGGAGGGATCCGCTCAGGTTGTCGGTCAGCTCGCTCGCAAGGCTGGCAGGCAGGACCAGGCGCAGCAACGAAGCGATGCGCCCGAGTTCCGGCGCCCGGGCGTCCAGCGTCCACTGGTCTCCGCGGCCCGAGGCATCGGTGGCGGCGCGGCCATCGAGCGTGATGCGGTTGCCGGCCATGTCGAGCGCGGCGCGGGCGGTCAGCGGGCCGCTCGCGCGCTGCAGGGCCACGTCGCCCGTGATGTTCACGCCGGCGAGCACGCTGTTGTCGAGCGTGATGCCGACATCGCCCCGCACACCCGCGAGCCGCTCGTACCAGGAGCGCGGCGTGCCGGTGTCGGCGGCCAGCACGCTGTCGGCCAGGGTGGCGTCGACATCGCCTTTGAAGCTGAGGCGATAGGGGCCGGCCGGCCAGCCGCCGGCGGGGCCGGAGGGCAGCCACGGGCGGGGATCGAAATCCAGCATCGTTGCGTGCGATTTCACCTGCCAGGCGCCGTCCTGGTGCTGCGCGGTGCCGGTCAGATCGGCCTGCGAGCCGCTGGCGGCCGCGTGCAGTTGCCGGATCTCGATGCGTGATTCGCTGCCGCTGGCATCCAGCTTGAACTGCACGGGCCGCGGCGGATCGACGAGTTGCCCGCTCAGGTCGGCTTGGGCGTTGAAGGTGGGCAGGCGCTGCGCCGCGCTGCCCGGGGGGGTGCCCGCGACGTTGATGGGGCCGCTGAGCGTCATGGCCGCGAGGCGGGCGTCGATATCGGCGGGCTGCAGCTTGTTCAACTGGGCCTGGAGCGCAAAGCCTTGCGTGTTCCAGTGCGCGCGGCCCTGCAGCGAGCCGCCGGCACTGCGCCCGTTGGACACCTGCACGTCAAAGCGCGAGAGTTCGATCTGCGAGAGCGCATCCGTTTGCGTTTGCGCGTCCAGCGTGATGCTGCGTACCGGCAGCTGTTGTTCGTCCCAGCGCCCGGGTTTTGTGTTGGTGAGCTGGACCTTGGCATTCAGGCGCTGGGCCGTGGCGGCGTCGGGCGTGATGGCGATCTGGCCGCTCAAGGCCGTCATGGGCGCTCGCGCCTCGAACGCCGAGAGGTCGAGGTTCTGCGTGGTGAGGTCGAGTTCGGGCAGCGGCCAGGTGTCTGCGGGCGCCACCAGCGCGCGCGCGTCGAGTGACTGCCCTTGCGCCCGCAGCAGCGCTTCGGCCTGGAACCGGGCCAGCGGGCCGTTCGCCTTGAGTTCGGCACGCCAATCCGAGCGCAGGTTCTTGGCCCACGCGGGAATGAGCGCCCCGGTGCCGGGGGAGGCCGGCACCTGCACGGCCTGGAGTTGGCCGTCGAGGCGCATGTCGCCGTCTGAGCCGATGTGCACGTGACCGCTGAGCTGCAGAGGGTCGAGCCGAAGCGACAAGCCATCCACGCGGTGCTCGGTGCCGCGGTTCGCACTCAGCCAGACGCTGCTGCGCACGTCGCGCAGGGGGCGGTCCTGCAAGCCGGGCACCACGGCTTCGACCACGTGCAGCGCGTCGATGCGCAGCTGCAGGGGAATCCGCAGGTTGTCCGGCAAGGGGGTGGGGGCGGGCGTGTCGCTGGGGGTGGTGGTGACCGCGACGCGATCGGCGGTGAGGCTGCGAATGTGGACGCGGCCCCAAGTGCGCGTGTCGCTGGTGGCTTCCACGCTCAGTCCGCGCCAGGATGGGTTGTCGATCACGATTCGCGTGCCGCCTGCCGTCACCACGATCTGGCGCGCCTGCAGGTCGCCGATGAGGGTGCCTTGCGGGTCGTGGACTTCGATGCCCAGCCCTGCGGCCGACACGGTTCTCAGCAGCCAGGCGCTGCCGCCCGGGTGGCCCGCGGCCCAGAAGAGGCCGCCCAGAGCGAGCGCGATCAACGAGATGCTGCTGAGCAGCAGCGTCACCCCGATCAGCGTGCGCGACCATGGACGCCCCCGCACGCGTGCAACGGCTGGCGCCGGCTCGGCCGGTGAGGCCGGGGCCTGTGCCGGGGGCGGGAGGGGCGTGGGCTCGACCATCAGAAAACGATGCCGACGCTGAAATGCAGGCGGCCTTTGTGAACCTCGCGCCCATAGGCCCAGTCGATACGCAGCGGGCCGACCGGGCTGCGCCAGCGCACACCCAGGCCGTAGCCGAGCGAGGGGCTGTAGTCTTTCCAGTTGTTGGTGGCGTCGCCCGCGTCGACGAAGGCGGCCCACCAGATCGCGGGCTGCTTGCTCGAGAAGGGGCGGGCGATCTCCGCGCTGGCGGTGAGCAGCTTGTTGCCGCTGGTGAGAACGCCCCTGACGCGCGGGCCGATCTCGCGGTAGCCGTAGCCACGGACCGAGTCGTCACCGCCGGCGCGGAACAGCAAGGGCTCCGGGATACCGACGCCTTCCTTGGAGAAAACCTCACCGAACTCCACGCGCGCTTGCGAGAACCATTGCCCACCGAGCGGCCAGTACAGAGTGTGGCGGGTGTACAAGCGCGCGAAGGGGCCGTCAGCCGCCGGGTTGGACTGTGCGAAGCCGCCGGCCAGCTGAATCACCGAGGTCAAGCCGCGGGTGGGCAGGATGGGGTCGTCGATGTCGCGCCAGATCCAGTTGTAGTTGGCGGTGACGGCCTCGCTGGTGCTTTTGCCCAGAGGGGCGGGGCTCGTGACCGAAGCGTGGATGTACTCGCCGAAGATCAGCCGTTCGATGCGCTCGGTGTACAGCGTGCGGCCCGCGCGTACCTTCCAGGACAGCGTCACGTCGCCTGCGGTCGCCAGCCGCGTGATGCCGCCGGCCGCGAGATTGCGGTACTGACCGCTCTGTGGATTCGACAGCAGTTCGCTTTCCCAGGAGCGCAGATTGCGCCCGAGTTCGAACTTGTTGTGTGCCTGCACGTTGTACCCGAAGGGGCGGCGGTGGTGGTGTTCGAAGGTGAGGCGTTCGCGCGTGTTGGCGCTGAACCCGATACCGGCGACCGCCTGTTGGTACAGCTGTTCCTGGACCTTCACGCGCACCGGCACGGCGGCGGCCTGGGTTGGGTCCGGGTCGATCTCGACCGAAACGCCAGAGAACAGGCCCAAGCGGGCGATCCGCTCCTGGAAGTCGAACAGGCGCTTTTCGGTATAAGGCGTGCCGAGCCCGAAATCGACGACGTTGCGAATGGCTTTCTCGTCGTAGCGCGACAAGCCTTCGATGCGCAGTTCACCCAGCAAAAAACGCGGGCCGCTGTTGATGGGTGCCGTCAGGCGGGCTTCGTGCGTGCGCGCATCCACACGGGCCTCGGTGCGCCCCCAGGCGGCTGCCGGGTAGCCGTCGGCGCGCAGCAGGGTCATGGTGCTGCTCTTCGCACCGTCCCAGGCCGACTGGCTGAACGGCATGCCGGCTTTCAGCGGCCAGTGCGCTTGTAGGCGCTCGCTCAGCGCAAGCGCGTCGGCATCGCCCGTTTTCGCGCGCTCGGCCAACTCGCCTTCGGTCAGCAGCGTCCAGCCCGCGACCACGACTTGCGGCCCCGGCTCCACGGTGAGCGTGATCAGCGCCGGCTCATTCGGCGGGTCGGTGCGGGTGACGGTGATCTGCGGCTGGAAGTAGCCTTCGGTCTCGAGCAGCGTGCGTGCCTGGGCAGGCGAGGCGGCGGCGAGCCGGATCAACTCGGCATTCGTGATGCCATCGACCTGCGGCGTGTTCTGGAATCGCGCCAGATCCAGGTAGGCGAGCAGCATGTTGCGCAGCGCCGTGGGGGCCTGGACATCCACCCGGTAGGCCACGCCTTCGGTTCGGGCCGGCTCGCCCCCGGCGGCACCTGCCGTGGCAGTGGTGTCGTCGGCCGCCGAACCGTTGCCCTGGAGGGCCGCGCAACCCGCCAGGCAAATCACCGCCAGCAAACCCGCCGCGCGACGGGCCAGACGAACACGAGCGCTCATTTGCTCAGCAGTCGCATGGCTCCTTCGAGCCCTTGCAAGGTGAGCGGGAACATCCGTTGGTTCATCAGTTGCTGAACGATGGCGATGCTCTGGCGGTAACCCCACACGCCTTGCGGCTCCGGGTTGATCCAGGCGAACTTCGGAAACGCCTGCGTCAGGCGCTGCAGCCAGTCGGCGCCCGGCTCCTCGTTGTTGTATTCCACGCTGCCGCCGGGCTGCAGGATTTCATAGGGGCTCATCGTGGCGTCGCCCACGAAGATGAGTTTGTAGTCCTTGTTGTACTTGCGCAGGATGTCCCAGGTCGGGAACTTCTCGCTGTAGCGGCGCCGGTTGTTCTTCCACATGAAGTCGTAGACGCAGTTGTGGAAGTAGTA
>CAZBOF010000185.1:0-6856 GCA_964493285.1 uncultured Rhizobacter sp.
TCGTGAGGGCGGCAACCTGAGCGGTCGACAGCGCGGCGAACTGGCCGGTGGACAGGGCGTTCAACTCGGTCGTGCCCATCGCGGCGATCTGATCCGGCGTGAGCCAGGTGACTTGCTGCGTGCTGAGTGCCTGGATCTGATCGGCCGAGAGGGCCCCGATCTGCTCGGAGTCGAGCGAGCGCAAGGCAGCCGAGCCGATGGCGCGCAAATCCTGCGTCTCGATGGCGGCGATCTGTTCAGTGCTCAGGCCAGCCAGTTGGCTGGATGTCAAGGCGCCAACTTGCGCTGACGTCAAGGCAGCGACCTGCTCCGAGGTGAGCCCGTCGATCTGGTCGTTGCCCAAGGCGCGAATCGATGCGGTGCGCAAGGCCGCCAGATCCTCATTCTCGAGGTTGGCGATCTGCGTGCTCGTGAGTGCGGCAACCTGGGCGGTGGTGAGAGAGGCAATTTGGCCGGTGGACAACGCATTCAGCTCGGTCGTGCCCATCGCCGAGACCTGGCTCGGCGTGAGCCAGGTGACCTGCTGGGTGCTGAGTGCCTGGATCTGGTCGGCAGACAGGGCGCCGATCTGCTCGGAGTCGAGGGCGCGCAGTGCGGCCGAACCCATGGCGCGCAGGTCCTGCGTTTCGATGGCGGCCACTTGGGCCGTGCTGAGACTGGAAACCTGGGCGGATGTGAGTGCTGCGACCTGGGAGGTGGTCAGCGCCTGGATGTGCTCGGAGGTCAGGCTGCCGACCTGGTCGCTGTTCAGAACGCGGATCGCCGCCGTACGCAGGGCCGCCAGGTCCTCGTTCTCGAGGTTGGCGATCTGCGTGCTCGTGAGCCCGGCGACTTGCGCGGTGCTCAAGGTGGCGAACTGGCCACTCGTCAGCGCATTCAGCTCCGCCGTGCCCAACGCGCCGATCTGGGTCGAGGTGAGTACGGCAATCTGCGCCGTGCGCATGTCGCCGACCTGGTCACTCGTCAGGGCGCCCATGTGGTCGCTCGTCAGGGCGCGAATGGCCGAGGTGCTGAGGGCCCGGAAATCCTGGGCTTCAAAGGCGGCGATGGCTTCGGTACCGAGGACGGTGAATGCCCTGCTGCTGATGGCCGCCGCCTGCGTCTCCGTCAACGCTGCGATTTGCGCTGTGGAGAAGGCTGCCCAGTCTTCTGTGGTCAGACCGGCAATGGACCGGGTCGACAGACCGGCAATTTGCTCAGGTGACAGGGCATTGATGATGGTGGCCATGTGGTGTCCTAGTTATTTCGGAGTCGCCAGGCGAGCGTGAACGCACGCGCACAGGTACTCCATGGGTCCTCTTCCCTCGCAATATCGGTGCGCTTAAGGAACGACTTGAGCTGGATTTGCCGCCCTTGAGTGGGTTTGTTCATGAGTTGACGAGGCCTCGAAGCTGCCCATCGCGAGCGGCTAGTGACTTTCCTCACGAACCAAAGAGAAAGGCCCTGCCGTTACCGGCAGGGCCTCTTTCTTTGAGCCTGCGCAGTGACTGCGTCAGGCGCGTGTCTCTATTGCCGGCAGGTATCGCACCGACAGCACACCTTCGATCTTGGTGATGCCGTCCAGCACGGCGGTGTTCACCGGGCTGTCCACGTCCACCAGCGTGTAGGCCATGTCGCCGCGTGACTTATTCACCATGTTGTGGATGTTGAGGCCCGCTTGTGCCATCGCGGTGGAGATCTGGCCCAGCATGTTCGGTACGTTGGCGTTGGCGATCGCCACCCGGTAGCCCGCTTCGCGCGTCATCGAGACCTGCGGAAAATTCACGGCGTTGGTCACGTTGCCGTCCTCCAGATAGTCGCGCAACTGCTCTGCGACCATGATGGCGCAGTTCTCCTCCGCCTCGGCGGTGGAGGCGCCGAGATGGGGCAGGGCCACCACTTTGGGGTGGCCCGCGAGTGCGGCACTCGGAAAGTCGCAGACGTACCAGCCCAGGTGGTGGTTGTTCAGGGCGGTCACGGCCGCACGCTCTTGCACCACGCCGTCGCGTGCGAAGTTCAGCAGCACGCTGCCGGGCTGCATCAGCCCTACGTTGTCGGTATTGATGAGGTCGCGGGTGGCCGCGACCAGCGGCACGTGCAGTGTCACGAAGTGCGAGTTCTTGAGCACATCGGTCACGCTGCCAGCCTTCTTCACCTGCGAGGGCAGGCTCCAGGCAGCGTCCACCGTGATCTCGGGGTCGTAGCCCAGCACGTGCATGCCGAGCTTGATGGCGGCGTCGGCCACCAGGCAGCCGATCTTGCCCAGGCCGATCACGCCCAGCGTGCGCCCGGCGAGTTCATAGCCGGCGTAGGTCTTCTTGCCGTCTTCCACGGTTTTGTCGAGATCGGGGGCGAGCGGGTCGAGCCCGTTCACGAAGTGCAGCGCCGATGCGACATTGCGCGAGGCCATCAGCATGCCGGCCAGCACCAGCTCCTTGACCGCGTTGGCATTCGCGCCCGGCGCGTTGAACACCGGCACGCCGCGCGCACTCATCGCCGCAACCGGGATGTTGTTGGTGCCGGCACCGGCCCGGCCGATGGCCTTGACCGAGGCGGGGATGTCGAGCTTGTGCATATCGGCCGAACGCACGAGCACGGCGTCGGGTTGGGCCACATCCTTGCTGACGTGATACCGGCCGGCAGGCAGGCGCTTGAGTCCGTTGGCGGAAATCTGATTGAGAACCAGGATCTCGAATTGAGCAGTGCTCTGTGTCATGGGAATGTCTCCTCCGGGGCGATCCAATCACGGGCGCCGCGGTGCGCGGCGCGGTCCTTCATCAGGCATGCTGGGCAGCGAACTCTTTCATGTAGTCGACCAGGGCCTGCACGCCTTCGATGGGCATGGCGTTGTAGATGGAAGCGCGCATGCCGCCCACCGATCGGTGGCCCTTGAGCTGCATCATGTGGCGCGCCTGTGCGCCCTTGAGGAAAGTGTCGTCGAGCGAAGCGTCTTTCAGCTTGAACGGCACGTTCATCAGCGAGCGGTCTTCCTTGGCGACCGGGTTGTTGTAGAACGAGGTGCTGTCGAGATAGTCGTACAGCACCGCCGCCTTCTTGCGGTTGTGCGCTTCCATGGCTTTCAATCCGCCCTGCGCCTTGATCCACTGGAACACGAGCCCGGCGACGTAGATCGCGTAGGTAGGAGGCGTGTTGAGCATGGAGTCGTTGTCGGCCTGCTGCTTGTAGTCGAACGCCGACGGGGTGATCGGCAGCGCCTGGCCGATCAGGTCGTCGCGCACGATCACGATCGTCAGCCCGGCCGGGCCGATGTTCTTCTGTGCGCCTGCGTAGATGAGGCCGTAGCGGCTCACGTCGACCGGGCGCGACAGGATGTTCGAGGACATGTCGGCCACCAGCGGCACCGCGCCGGTGTCGGGCACCCAGTGGTATTCGACGCCGCCGATCGTTTCGTTCGAGCAGATGTGCACGTAGGCCGCGTTCGGGTCGAGTTTCCACTCGGCCTGCTTGGGCACGTGCGCGAACTGGCCGGCTTCGGCCGTCGCGGCCACGTTCACGGTGCAGTAGTTCTTGGCTTCCTTGATCGACTTCTTGGCCCACTCGCCGGTGTGCACGTAGTCGGCGCTGGTTTTGCCCCGCAAAAGGTTCATCGGCACGATGGCGTTCTGGCCGATCGCCCCGCCTTGCAGGAACAGCACCTTGTAGTTCGCCGGCACGTCCAGCAGTTCGCGCAGGTCGGCCTCCGCCTGGGCATGGATCGAGATGAACTCCTTGCCGCGGTGGCTCATTTCCATCACCGACATGCCGGAGCCCTTCCAGTCGAGCATTTCATCGGCTGCCTGGCGCAGAACCGATTCGGGCAGGGCGGCGGGGCCGGCGCTGAAATTGAAAACGCGAGTCATCAAGAATCTCCGCTGTGTGCTGTAAGGAAACAAGGGTGGACGGGTGCGGTGCCTGCACAAGATGCCAGACCGCATCGACCGGGGGCACCGGGTCTGGGCAGGCCAGGCCGGTGCGCCCGGTCGAGGTGCAAGCTTAGCCGAAGCCTTGTTGGCCCCACTGGCTGGTAGATTGTGGCCAATGAGCACTCCAACCTTCTTCTGGCACGACTACGAAACCTTCGGCCGTGTGCCGCGCCGTGACCGCCCGGCGCAGTTCGCCGGCGTGCGCACCGACGCCGATCTCAACGAGTTGGGCGAGCCGGTGATGCTGTATTGCCAGCCGTCGCCCGACTACCTGCCCGACCCGGAGTCGTGCCTTCTCACGGGCATCCTTCCGCAGACCTGCCTCGCGCAAGGGGTGGCCGAGCATGCTTTCGCCGCGGCCATCGAAAAGGAGCTGGCGCGCCCGGGGACGGTGGGGGTGGGCTACAACTCCATCCGCTTCGACGACGAGGTCACGCGCCACCTGTTCTGGCGCAGTCTGATCGATCCATACGCCCGCGAGTGGCAGAACCAGTGCGGGCGCTGGGATCTGCTCGACGTGGTCCGTGTCACCTGGGCGCTGCGGCCCGATGGCATCGAATGGCCCAAGCATGAAGACGGCCGGCCCTCCTTCAAGCTGGAACATCTCACCGCGGCGAACGGGCTGGCACACGAGGCGGCCCACGATGCACTGTCCGACGTGCGCGCCACCATCGCGCTGGCGCGGCTCATCAAGCAGCGGCAGCCCCGGCTGTGGGACTTCTGCCTGCGCCTGCGCAAGAAAGACGAGGTGCTGCGCGAGATCGGCGTCGGGCGGCCATTCCTGCATGTGTCGGGCATGTACGGTGTGGAGCGAGGCTGCCTGGCGCTGGTGTGGCCGCTGGCACCGCACCCGACCAATAAGAACGAGATCATCGTCTGGGACCTCGCTTTCGACCCGAGCGAACTGTTCACCCTGGATGTCGAGACGCTGCGATTGCGCATGTTCAGCCGCGCCGATGATTTGCCGGAGGGCGTGGCGCGCCTGCCGATCAAGACCATCCACATCAACAAGTCGCCCATCGTGGTGGGCAACTACAAGCCCTTCGCCGAGGTGGTGGGCCCCAAGTGGGGCGTGGACATGGTGCAGGCCCTGAAGCACGCCGAACTGGCGGCGCTGAAAGGCCAGCAGCTCGCCGGCATGTGGCCCGGCGTGTTCGAGCGCCCGCCTGCCGCGAGCAAGCCCGATGTCGACGAAGACCTGTACGGCGGCTTCATCGGCAACGACGACCGCCGCAGCCTGGAGCGCCTGCGCGCGCTCAGCCCGGAGCAGTTGGCCGACAAGCGCCCGGCGTTTGCCGACCGGCGGCTGGAAGAACTGCTGTTCCGCTACCGCGCGCGCAATTTCCCGCAAACGCTCACCGGTGAAGAGGCTGCGCAGTGGCGGGAACACTGCGCCCACCGCTTGCACGACGGTGCGGCAGACGCACTGACTCTTTCTGCGTTCTTCGAGAAGATCGACCGGCTGGAGCCGGAAGCCGATGAGCGAGGGCAGGACATCCTGGGTGCGCTGGTCGACTACGCCACCGAGATCGCACCCGAGCGCGACTGATCTTCCGGCCGGCGGTGCGCCGCGGCGTCAGCCGGCGCTGGCCGCCAGGGACAGCATCTGCTCGTGGCTGACCGGGAAACGAACGTCTTCCAGGCGAGCCAGCCCGGTGACCTGGCAGGTGCTGTCGCTTGCGGCGCGCAGCACCGGGGCTTCGTAGGGCCGGCGCTCCGCGCTCACCAGGCTGACCACGGCGGGCTGGCTGATGCGCGGCCCGCGGCGAACCACGATGGCGGTGTCGCCGTTGATCAGCTTGACGAGGCTGCCGGGCGGGTAGATGCCGATCGCCTGCGTCACTGCCATGCCGATGCGATCGGGCGTGCCGCCGTTGCCGAGGTAGGCGTCGCGCACGGCCAGCGTGGGCGGCAGGCCCTTGCGGGTTTTGCGCGGGCTCATCTTGGCGGTGAACACATCCACACGGTGCAGCAGGTCGGCCAGGCGCGGCCCGGGCTCTTCAAGGTCGGACGTGGCCGGCGTCGGGTTGTCATCATGGTGGCGCATGACGACGTCCAGCCACAGGGGATCGTCGACCCCCAGCGCGGTGAGCATGGCGACGCTGCGCGCCGGATGGTGATCGAGCGTCTTGCGTTGTTCCATCGTGAGCGTGCGTTCGCGGTACACCAGCTCGTCTTGGAGTTCCGTGACGCTCAGGTTCATCGTCAGGGCTGCGCGCATCAGGCAGTGGATCTCGGCTGCAGGCCATCCGAGCTGAAGGGCGCATTCGCGTACTGTGGCGGCGGACACGAGGGCGTGATGGCTGCTGTAACGCTTCACAGTGCGGGCGGCGGTGAAGTAGAGCAGGTACAGCACTGCATCGGATGCCCGGGACTGGATCTCCTCGAGCCGCTGCGCCAGTGCGCGAATGCGATCAGGCCAGTGGTCGACGGAGTGATCCTGCGACAGCAGCAGCGCGGCCATGCCGTGCAGGCGGGACAGGGTGGCGACCAGCTCCGCGCCACCCACGGCGGTGCGCGTCTCGGCTTCAAGAGTGTCTTGGGTATCGCTCATTCAGCTTCTGGCCAGCGTGCGCAACCCTAACACCATCGGCCTCGTTCAGGCTGCGAAGGAATGCGCAAAGTAGCGCCGCCCGATCACCGCATGTGCTGCGATGACCGGGCGGCGGGTGATGGGGCGCTAGAAGGGCTTACGCCGTGGCCACGGTCTTGGCCGCATCGGTGAAGTCCTTGATCTGGTCGAAGTTCAAGTACTGGTAAACCGTGTCGCTGGCGGCGGTGAGCACGCCCATGTCGGCCAGGTACTCTTCCTTGGTCGGGATGCGCCCCAGCTTGGAGCAGATCGACGCCAGTTCGGCCGAGCCAAGGTACACGTTGCTGTTCTTGCCCAGGCGGTTCGGGAAGTTGCGCGTGGAGGTGGAGGAAGGCGCCACCGTGTTCTCCACCAGCACGCG
>CAZBOF010000186.1:0-6841 GCA_964493285.1 uncultured Rhizobacter sp.
GTCGGTCTGGTCGGCCCGCAACTCGGCAGACGGCGCGCGCGTGATGATCCGGGTGGGGATGATCTCCACACCTTGCGCATTGCGCCACGCGGCCAGGCGGTACACCAAGGTCTTGGCCACGTCCTTGATGACGGCGAAGCCACCGGCCATGTCGCCGTAGAGCGTGCAATAGCCGGTTGCCATCTCGCTCTTGTTTCCGGTGGTCAGCACGATGGAACCGAACTTGTTCGACAACGCCATCAGCAGCACGCCGCGGATGCGGGCCTGGATGTTCTCCTCCGTGGTGTCCTCCGGCAAGCCGGCGAACTCGGCGGACAAACTCGCCTTGAACTCATGGAGCATCGGCACGATGGACATCTCGTCATAGCGCACGCCCAGCCGCCGAGCCATGTCGCGGGCGTCGATCCAGGAGATCTCGGCGGTATAGGGCGAAGGCATCATGACGGTGCGCACCCGTTCGGGGCCCAACGCATCGACCGCGATCGCCAGCACCAACGCGGAATCGATGCCGCCGCTCAGGCCCAGCAGGACGCCGGGGAATCCGTTCTTGCCGATGTAGTCGCGAACCCCGGTGACCAGTGCCTGCCAGGCTTGCGCTTCGATCGAAGGCACCGGCACCCGATCGCCGCCGCGGACTGCCGAGGCATCCACGTCCAGCACCAGCAGGCTTTCTTCGAAGAACGGCGCACGCGCCACCACCGCGCCCTGTGCATCCAGAGCAAACGAGGCGCCATCGAACACCACTTCATCCTGGCCGCCGACCAGGTGCGCATACAGCAGCGGCTTGCCCACGTCGCGCGCGCAAGCACTCATGCGTGTCTCGCGTTCAGCCACTTTGCCCAGATGGAACGGGGACGCGTTGAGAACGCACAAAACCTGCGCACCGGCAGCACTCGCGGCCCGGGCAGGCTCGTCGAACCAGGCGTCTTCGCAAATCAGAAGGCCGAACTTCAAACCATCGACATCGATGACCACGGGGCCATGCCCTGCATCGCGGCCCGAGGCGAAGTAGCGCCGCTCGTCGAACACCTGGTAGTTCGGTAGCTCTCTTTTGCAATAGGTGGCCGTCACACGGCCATCGGCCAGCACCGACGCGGCATTGAAGCGCTGAGGCACGGCCAGAGACTTCGACCTAACATCACCCCGTTCACCCCATTGATGCGGATGCCCGACGACCACATGCAACCCCGGCAGATCGGCCAGCGCCTCGGCGCACTCGGCCAAGGCTTTCGCGCACGCCTGCATGAATGCAGGCCGCAGCAGCAAGTCTTCAGGCGGATAGCCGCACAGCGCGAGTTCCGGCGTCAGCACCAGGCGGGCGCCCTGCGCATGCGCGCGGCGGGAAAAATCGACGATCTTGCGAGCATTTCCGGACAGGTCGCCAACGGTGGCATTGATCTGCGCCAGAGCGACCTTGACCGTGAGGTGGGATGACATATGGATGAAGAAAAAAGCTCGAACGATTATGTCATTCGGGTCCTCGACGATCCCGCGCAAGTCGACGCATCGGCGTGGAATGCGCTGCTGGACGCCCAGTCTTCATCAACACCCTTCATGCGCCACGAGTACCTGAGCGCGCTGCATGCGTCCGGCAGCGCCGCGGCGCACACCGGCTGGGTCGCACAGTTCCTCGTCATGCACCATGAGGGGCAGCTTGCGGGCGCCTGTCCGCTGTACCTGAAGGATCATTCGTACGGCGAATACGTTTTCGACTGGGCGTGGGCCGACGCCTACCACCGCCACGGCCTGAACTATTACCCGAAGTTGCTGAGCGCCGTGCCGTTCACGCCAGTGCCCGGCAGCCGCCTGATGGCCCGCGACGCCAACGCGCGCGTGGCCTTGTTGCAAGGCATGTCCCAACTGGCTCGCCAGGGCGGCTTATCTTCCGCGCACGTCCTGTTTCTGGACGCGCAGGACCAAGATGCCGCACGGCGCGCAGGCTGGATGATGCGCAGTACCGTCCAGTTCCACTGGATCAATCGCCAGCCGCAGCCGTATGCCGACTTCGCCGATTTCCTGGCAAGCCTGCACCGGGACAAGCGCAAGAAAATCCAACAGGAGCGGCGCAAGGTGGCCGACGCCGGCGTGACCTTCGAGGTGATCGAAGGCTCGTCCATCACGGACGCCGACTGGAGCTTCTTCTACCGCTGCTACGAGACCACGTACCGCGAGCACCGGTCAACGCCCTACCTCACCCGCGATTTCTTCGCGCGCATGCAGCAGACGATGCCGCAGCACTGGCTGCTCTTCGTCGCATCGCAAGGGGGTGAGCGCATCGCGGCCTCGTTGATCGCGATCGACACCGAGCAAGGCAACGCCTATGGCCGCTATTGGGGCGCGACCCGCCATGTCCCCTGCCTTCACTTCGACGCCTGCTACTACCAGCCGCTGGCATGGTGCATCGCGCACGGCTTTCAACGCTTTGAAGGCGGCGCGCAAGGAGAACACAAGCTCGCCCGCGGCTTGCTGCCGGTCCAGACCTGGTCGGCACACTGGCTGGCGCACCCGCAGTTCGCGCAAGCCGTCGCGGATTTTCTCTCGCGCGAAGGCGCGGGCATCGAGCACTATGTGGACGAGCTGAACGAGCGCCGACCCTTCAAGGCTTGAAATCGCCCGCGGCAGCGCGCACGAGGCGATCGGGCTTCATGTAGGTGCGCCAGGCCGCGTTCACCTGATCCAGCGTGAGCGCCTCCAGGGCTTTGTCCACCCGCTGAGCCTCGGCGAAGGTGCGGCCCAGGTCGAGGTTCGCGGCCAGTGCACCCGCGAGGTTGCGGTCCTGGGCGCGAGACAGGCGACGGAAAGCCAGCAAGCCACGCTTTCCTTCGTCCAGTTCCTGCCGGGTGAATCCGTCTTTCAGCGAGCGCGCCAACTCTTCGTCGAAAGCGCCCTCCACTTTCGCCAGGTTCTGTGGCGCAAAGATCGCGCTCGCCAGCCAACGGGAGTTGGGCTCGTGGTTGTTCCAGCTCACCACGCTGCGCACGTCATAAGAAAGCCCTTGGTTCTCACGAATGCGATTCCACAGACGCGACTGCCCACCCGAGCCGAACAGGTAGTTCGCCATCGTCAGCGCCGGGTAATCCGCGTGCGTGTCCGTCAGCGGCAAGCTTTGGCGCACCAGCATCACGGCGTTCTGCTTGTCCGGGGTGGTCAGCAGCAGGCGCTGCGCCGGGGTTTCCAGCAGCGGGTAGGGAATGCGGGTGTAGGGCTCACCCGTCCCCCAATCTGCGAATGCTTTCTGAAGCGCCTGGCGAACGGCGGCCACGTCATGGTCGCCGGCCGCACCAAACTCGGCACGGGCCGCGCCATAGAAGCGCGCGTGGAAAGCCTTCACTTGCGCCAGCGACACGGCCTGCACGTCGCTGACCATCTCGTCAAACGTGCTGACGTAGCGCACGTCGCCCGGCGGGTAGGGATTGTTCAGTCTGGCCAGCGCATTGCTCGCCACCGCCTGCGGTTCCTTGCGCTGTTCTTCGATGGCCGCCAGCGACTGGCGCTTCAACTCATCCAGCGCATCGGCAGGAAATGCCGGGCGCCGCAGGATATCGCCCACCAGCGCGATCGCTGCCGGCAAGAACTCGCGCCGCGACGAGAGCACCACGCTCACGCGGCCGGGGCTGCTGCTGATGCGCATCTCCGTGCGCAACTCATCGAGCCGGTCTTGGATCTGCTGGCGATCGAGCGTGGCGGTGCCTTTGTCGAGCATTGCCGCAACCATGTCGGGCACGTCGCCCTGGCCGAACAGCGTCTTCTCGTCGCCGAAGTGCAGCGTCAGAACGGCCTGCACCGCCTGCCCGCGCGCGCCCTTAGGCAAAAGAGCCGCCTTCATCCCGCCAAGCGCAAGGTTCTGCGTGCGCGCATCGATGTTCGCCGGCGACGCATCGAAAGCCTCCACCGCCGGGGCGGCCGCCTGCGGACGGAAATCTTCGAACTCGGCTGTCACGTCCACGCGCATCGGCGCAGGCGTTCGCACCGGGCTCTCGGTCGGCAGATACAAACCAAGTGTGCGGTTCGATGGGATCAACCGCTGAACGGCAACGCGCTGCACGTCGGCCGCCTCTAGGTCGCGCACGCGATCTCTGAGCAGGAAGAACAAGCGCCAATCCCCTTGCGCCACCGATTCACTGAGCGACACGCCCACCGTCTCGGGATTGGTGAACGCCTGCTCCCACGCCTTCGCCCATTGGGTTTGAGCACGCTTGACTTCTTCGACAGTGATCGGCTCGGAGGTGATCGACTCGAGCGTGGCCAGCAGCTCGGCCTGCGCCCGCGCGACGTCCTGGCCCGGCGCCAACTGCGCGCCGAACAGCGCAAAGCCGGGATCGGCCAGGCCCTGCGAGAACGCAAAGGTGCCGGCCGCCAGTTCCTTGGCCGTCAGGCGCTTGTGGAGGCGCCCAGAAGGGGTGTCGCCCATGATCTGCCCAATGAGTTCGATCGCCGCGTAGTCGGGGTGCGCCGCTGGCGGCACGTGGTAGGCGGCCATCATCACCGGCACGCCGCCGGCACGCCGCAAGGTGATGCTGCGTTCACCGTCTTGAACGGGATCGAGCGTGTACAGCTGCGGCAACGCCGCGCGCGGATTCTTGATGCCGCCGAACGCACGCGCCACCCAGGCCATCACCTTGGACGGCTCGAACTTGCCGGCCACGATCAACGTGGCGTTGCTGGGCCGGTAGTACTGGCGATAAAAGGCCTGCAGGCGCGGGATGTCGACGTTCTCGACGTCGGCGCGTGCGCCGATCGTGCTCTTGCCGTAGTTGTGCCACTGGTACATCGTGGCCAGCGTCTTCTCGAACAGGATGCGATCGGGCGAGTTCTCACCCATCTCCATCTCGTTGCGCACCACCGTCATCTCGCTGTCGAGGTCCTTGCGCGCGATGAAGCTGTTCACCATCGCATCGGCCTGCCATTCCAGGTACCACTTCAGGTTGTCGTCGTTCGACGAGAAGCTGGCGAAGTAGTTGGTTCGATCGAACCAGGTGCTTCCGTTCGCCGCCAAGCCACGCTTGGTGAACTCGCTCCAGACATTCGGATGCTTGGGCGTGCCCTTGAACAGCAGGTGTTCGAGCAGGTGCGCCATGCCGGTTTCGCCGTAGTTCTCGTGGCGCGAGCCGACGCGATAGGTCATGTTGACCGTGGTGGTCGGTTTGGCCTCGTCCGGAATCAGCAGCAGTTGCAGGCCGTTGGCCAGGCGGTACTCCGAGATGCCTTCCACCGCTTGCACGAACTTCATGCTCGCCGCGGGCGCCTGGGCCGGCACGGCGGCGGGTAGGAACGCGGTGGCAAACACCAGCAGGAACTGCAGAACGTGTGGTCGCATGAAAACGGTCCCTGGAATCAAGAAAAGGCAGTGTAGAGCCGGCCGGCGGGCGGGCAATCCCCTGGCCGCGCCCAGCAAAAAGGGGAGCCCAAGCTCCCCTGTGTACGACGCCTGCTGCCAACCATCACCGGCTCTTGCGATAGGCCTCGATGCCATTGCGGATTTCGGCGCGTGCTTCTTCCGGGCCGCACCAACCTTTGATACGGACCCACTTGCCGGGCTCCAGATCCTTGTAATGCTCGAAGAAATGCTGTATCTGCTGCAGGCGCAGCTCGTTCATGTCTTCGGGCTTCTGCCAGTGCGTGTAGATCGACAGAACCTTGTCGATGGGCACGGCCAGCAACTTCGCATCGCCCCCGGCTTCGTCTTCCATGTTCAGGATGCCGATGGGCCGGCAGGTCACCACCACGCCAGGCACCAAGGGGAAAGGCGTGATCACCAGCACATCCACCGGGTCGCCGTCGTCCGACAGCGTCTGAGGCACGTAGCCATAGTTGCACGGGTAGTGCATCGCGGTGCTCATGAAGCGGTCAACGAACAAGGCGCCGCTGTCTTTGTCGACTTCGTACTTGATCGGATCCGCGTTCATCGGAATCTCGATGATCACGTTGAACTGGTCGGGCGCGTTGGCGCCGGGGGTCACGTTATGAAGGCTCATGCTGAGTGGAAGGTCGGGGAAACCCGAAGTTTACCTTTCTGCCAATCGGCCTTACCGCGCTGGCGGTGCACCTGGACCGCTGGAAAACACCATGGGGCCTGCGTTGCCAGGTGATCGGGCATCCCGTAGCATGCGCCGCTGATCTGCTAGAACCTGCCCGCAGGTGAAATCGCTGCTGGCATCTTCTCCCAACATGTGAACAACTGATCGAGGAGTGCAACCGATGTCGACGAATCTGGCGCTTTACTTTGCGCTTGCCTGCGGGGTAGCCGCAGTTCTTTATGGCTTCGTGCAGCGAAGCTGGATCCTCGGCCAAAGCGCCGGCAACCCACGCATGCAGGAGATTGCCTCCGCAATCCAGCAAGGCGCCGCAGCCTACCTGGCGCGACAGTACAAAACCATTGCCGTGGTCGGGGTGGTTCTGGCCATTCTCATCGGCGTGTTCCTTGACATGACCACCGCCGTCGGCTTCATCCTCGGCGCCGTGCTGTCGGGTGCTTGCGGTTTCATCGGCATGAACGTTTCGGTCCGGGCGAACGTGCGAACGGCCCAAGCCGCCACGCAAGGCATCGCACCGGCGCTTGCGGTGGCGTTCAAGGGTGGCGCCATCACGGGCATGCTGGTCGTCGGGCTGGGCCTGCTGGGCGTCACGCTCTTCTTCCTGTACCTCACCGGCAATGCCAGTGAAACCAACAACTTGGCGGCGCTGCTCAAGCCCCTGCTCGGCTTCGCATTCGGGGCCTCGCTGATATCGATCTTCGCGCGCTTGGGCGGCGGTATCTTCACCAAAGGTGCCGACGTCGGCGCCGACCTCGTCGGCAAGGTCGAAGCCGGCATTCCCGAAGACGATCCGCGCAACCCGGCGG
>CAZBOF010000187.1:0-6660 GCA_964493285.1 uncultured Rhizobacter sp.
TGACGACGACGATGAAATCGCCGGTATCGACGTGAGGCGTATAAATGGCCTTGTGTTTGCCGCGCAAACGGAGAGCAACTTCGCTGGCTACTCGTCCGAGCACCTTGTCGGTGGCGTCAATCACAAACCACTCGTGCGTCACTTCGGCCGGCTTGGCGCTGAAGGTCTTCATGAGTATCTTTCGATGTGCCGCCCTCTCGAGGCGCGGCGATGAGGCTCAATAGGGATCTGCGCTGTCACCCTCGGTGCCGCTTATGGAGGCGACCTCTCACGCTGGGCGCAAACCAATCCCCCCGAGCCGACAGGAGGGAAAGCCGACCAGTGTATCCGATTTCCACCCTGCCAGCCAGCTGCTGCCGTACGCACGGCTCGGCAGCGCCCAGCAGATGCTGCCACAATATCTAGGGTAAACCCTAGTTCAGCGAGTCCGCATGAACAGCCAGCCCACGATCCAGCCTGCCTCTCCGCGTCCCCGCCATACCTGGGTGCCGATCCGGTCGATGGCGGCACGCCACCGGCCGCGCATCGCAGCCCACCTGCTGACCTTGGACGCACGCGACCGCTATCTGCGTTTCGGCCAAGCCGCTACCGACGAGCAGGTTCTTCGCTACGTCGACACATTGAATTTCGAGCGCGATGAGGTGTTCGGCATCTTCAATCGACGGCTCCTCCTGATTGCAATGGCCCATTTGGCCTACCTGCCCGATGACAGTGACCCAAGCACTGCCGAGTTCGGCGTGTCGGTGATCCGGGAGGTGCGCGGCCGCGGCTATGGCGCTCACTTGTTCGAGCACGCCATGCTGCATGCGCGCAACCGCAATTGCGAACGCTTGTTCATCCACGCGCTGACAGAAAACACCGCCATGCTGAAGATTGCGCTGCGTGCGGGTGCCACGGTCGAGCGAGACGGCCCCGAATCGCAAGCGCGGCTGAAGCTCCCGCCGGACGACCTGTCGTCCCAGGTCGGAGAAATGGTTGCCCAGCAAATCGCTGAACTGGACTACCAATTCAAGGCGCATGCCTATCGCGCCCGGGATCGGTTGAAAACCCCATCAGAAGTAACCGCACACACCAAATCGAAGAAGCAGAAGAACTGATCTCCCGTCAAGCGCCGCGCCGCCGCTGCTGTGGCCTCCACCCATCCATGTCGGGGATGGGCCGCACCGGAAGGGATCGCTAGCATGCTGCACACCTGTTTCATCCCCCCGTCTCTCGGACGGCCTCCGCACAGTCCCTCCCGTGAACCTGCCATATCCGTCCTGGGCTGTCGCATTGACCGTTGGCGCGCTTGTCGTGGCGCTGGCCGCCGTTGTCGTCTTCCTCGCACGCCGGTCTTCCCGCCTCCAGCCGCTGCCCACCGAATGGGCGCTGACCGGCAGGCCCGTGTTCAGCACCGATGAGCGGCGGGTCTACCGGCTGTTGCGCGAGGCGCTGCCGCACCACGTCATCCTGTCCAAGCTGCCACTGGTTCGCTTCTGCCAGCCGACCGACACGGCAAACGTGCGCTACTGGTTCGATCTGCTCGGGGCCACGCACGTGACCTTCGCCGTGTGCAGCCCCAATGGGCGCGTGCTGGCCGCCATCGACCTCGATGCCGAACGCGGTAACTCCCACCGCATCCAGCAGATCAAGCAATCGGTGCTGACGGCCTGCCGGGTTCGCTATCTGCGCTGCCCGACACACCATTTGCCTTCGGTGTCGGAGCTGCAACTCCTGGTTCCGCAAAGCGGGGGCGCGGCGCGCGCGCCGGAACCCATGCCGCCGCACTTGCTGCACCAAGCGCGCGACACCCTCTCGACCACCGTCGCCCACCGGCGCGCCGAGCGCACGGCGCTGTGGCAAGACTCAACGCTCTTCCAGGACTCGTTCTTCGCCCCCGACAGCCGGCTGGATGCCTTTGCCAGCGATTTCGCCAACCTGTCGGACCGCCCATCGTCGCTCATTGCCGGCAGCGCCGCCTATGAGCGCGATGAGATCGGGCGCGTGGTCGACGACAAACCCCAGGCGGCTGTGGGCGGCGGCCGCCGCTGACTGCCAAGCCTTCGCCGGGCCGCGCGTAGGATGCGCGCATGCCCCAAGACGCCGAGCGCCCCGCCACCGAAACCCCGTACGCCGGGCTGACTCCCGATGCCGTGCTCGACGCCCTGGATTCCGTGGGCCTGCGCGGCGACGGCCGGCTGATCCAATTGAACTCGTATGAGAACCGCGTGTTCCAGGTGTTTCTGGAAGACGGGTCGGTGGTCGTGCCCAAGTTCTACCGGCCACAGCGCTGGAGCGACGCGCAGATCCTCGAAGAGCATCGCTTCGCCTCTGAACTGGCGCAGGCCGAAATCCCGGTGATCGCGCCGCGCCAGCTCGGCGACAGCACGCTGGCCACGCACAGGATCGAGGGGCGGCCCTATCGGTTTGGCGTCTGTGATCGACAGTCCGGCCGGGCACCGGAGCTGGAAACCCCCGGCACGCTCGAATGGATCGGTCGCTTCATCGGCCGGATCCATGCGGTGGGGATGCGCATCCCGTTCGCACATCGCCTGACCCTCGACCCGCAGACCTACGGAACGGCTCCGCGCGACTGGCTGCTGGCGTCCGGGCTCATCCCGATCGAGGCCCGCGAACCCTGGCGGCAAGCGGTCGACCGGCTGCTGGACGAGGTGGTCCGCGCATTCGAGACCACAGGCGCCGCACCGATCCGCCTGCATGGCGACTGTCACCTCGGCAACGTGCTGTGGACCGACGCCGGCCCTCATTTCGTGGATCTCGACGACGCCCTGATGGGCCCGCCGGTGCAAGACCTGTGGATGCTGCTCTCGGGCGACCGCCAGGCGATGCAGCAACAGCTGTACGCCCTGCTGTCAGGCTACGAAGACTTCATGGCGTTCGACTGGCGCCAGGTGCGATTGATCGAACCCCTGCGCGCGCTGCGGATGATCCACTACAGCGCCTGGATCGCGCGCCGCTGGAACGACCCGGCCTTCCCGGCCGCATTCCCGTGGTTCGGCGGGCGCAGCTACTGGGACGACCAGACCACGCGGATGCGGGAACAACTCGACGCGCTACAGCAGCCGCCGCTCGGCGGCACGCCGTAGCGCCCCGCTCAGGCCGAGACCAGCAACGCGTTGATGCGCTGCACGTAGGCCGCCGGATTCTCCAGCTGGCCGCCCTCCGCCAACACCGCCTGATCAAACAGGATGTGTGCGAGGTCGTCGAAGCGCTCGCTGGTTTCGAGCTGCTTGACCAGCGCATGCTCGGCATTGACTTCCAGCGTGGGCTTGGCTGCGGGAGCCGCCTGGCCAGCCTGCTTCAGCATGCGTGCGAGATGCCCGCTGATATCGCCTTCTTCCACCACCAGGCAAGCCGGTGAGTCCACCAGGCGCGTGGTCACCCGCACGTCCTTGGCGCGATCTTTCAAGACCTCCTTCAAGCGCTCGAGAATCGGCTTGAAAGCGGAGGCGAGTTCCTCGGCCTGCTTTTTCTCGGCTTCATCCTGGAGCTTGCCGAGGTCGACGGCGCCCTTGGCCACGCTTTGCAGCGGCTTGCCTTCGTACTCGAATACGTGGCTGAGCATCCACTCGTCAACGCGGTCGACGAGCAGCAGCACTTCGATGCCCTTCTTGCGGAAGATTTCGAGTTGGGGGCTGCTCTTGGCCGCCGCCAGGCTGTCGGCGGTCAGGTGGTAGATGGCCTCCTGGCCCTCCTTCATGCGCGACACGTAGTCGGCCAGGGACACACCTTCGTCCGCGTGCGTGGACGCAAAGCGGAACAGCTTGACCAGCCGCTCGGCGTTGGCATGGTCTTCCCCCACGCCTTCTTTCAGCACCGACCCGAAGTCCTTCCAGAATGCAGCGTACTTGGCGCGCTCCGCTTCGTCCTCGCTGCCTGCCAGCGCTTCGAGCATGCTCAGGACCCGCTTGGTCGAGCCTTCGCGAATCGCTTTCACGTCGCGGCTTTCCTGCAGCAGCTCGCGGCTCACGTTCAGCGGCAGGTCGGCGCTGTCGATCACGCCCTTGACGAACCGCAGGTAGACCGGCATCAGCGCTTCCGCGTCGTCCATGATGAACACGCGCTTGACGTACAGCTTCACGCCGCCCCGCTTGTCGCGGTTCCAGAGGTCGAACGGCGCCTTCGCCGGAACGTAGAGCAATTGCGTGTACTCGCTGCGGCCTTCGACGCGGTTGTGCGTGTAGGCAAGCGGGGCTTCGCTGTCGTAGCTGATCTGCTTGTAGAACTCGTGGTACTGATCGGGGGTGATGTCGCTCTTGCTGCGCGTCCACAGGGCGGCAGCCTTGTTCACCGGCGCCCATTCGTCCTGAATGACCTGTTCGCCTTTCTCGGCGTCCCACTCTTCCTTCTGCATCAGGATGGGCAGCGAGATGTGGTCCGAGTACTTGCTGACGACGGAGCGCAATTTCCACGCGGAGAGAAACTCTTCCTCGCCGTCTCGCAGGTGCAGCACGATGGACGTGCCGCGTTGTGTGCGCGTGATGGGTTCGACCTCGAAATCACCGCTGCCGGTGGAACTCCAGCGAACGCCCTGGTCGGCCGGCAGCCCCGCGCGGCGCGACTCGACGGTGATCCGGTCAGCGACGATGAAGCCGCTGTAGAAGCCCACGCCGAACTGGCCGATGAGCTGCGCATCCTTTTTCTGATCGCCTTCGAGCCGGTTCATGAACTCGCGCGTGCCGCTCTTCGCGATGGTGCCGAGGTTGGCCACGGCCTCCTCGGCGCTCAAGCCGATGCCGTTGTCGGCGATGGTGAGGGTCTTGGCCTCCTTGTCGAAGCTCACCCGCACTTCCAGCTGGGGAGCGTCTTCGTAGAGCGACGCGTCGTTCAATGCTTCGAAGCGAAGCTTGTCGCACGCGTCGGAGGCGTTGGAGATCAGCTCGCGCAGGAAGATTTCCTTGTTGGAGTAGAGCGAGTGCGTGACGAGGTGCAGGATCTGCTGGACCTCGGCCTGGAACGAGAGGGTTTGCTTTGCCATGATGTGCTGTGTCTGGTGACGCCGGGTTGGCGCCGATCGCGCTGTGAGATGAGGACAGCCGCCCTGCTTTCAAGAGGAGGCGCGGCCCGCATCATAGAGACAAGCCCCCCGCTTTCAAATGGTAAAAACGGGGCCCGATATCCCTCAGCTACCATCCGCGCCTCCCTCCTTCGGTGCGTGTGCAACCGGCCTCGCCATCGACTTCGACATGACACCGCTCGACAACTGGCTGACCCCCGGCGCAGGCGCCGCAGCCCCTCTGTGGACACTGGAAGGCCTGCGTGGGGCCGATCCGGTGCTGGGCTTCGCCCTGGTGATGCTGGTGGCCGTGGTGCTCGCCGAGCAACTGCACCGCCGCCTGCGCCTGCCGCGCCTGTGGGGCTACATGATCACCGGCGCGCTGGCCAGCCCGCTGGGGCTGCGCATCTTCGAACGCACCGACCTCGACCCCTGGAAGCCGATCATCGACCTCGCCATCGGCGTGCTGGTCTTCGAGCTTGGCAGCCGCATCCGCCCACGCTGGCTGATCGACAACCCCTGGCTCGCGCTGTCATGTGTCCTCGAAGGGCTGGTCGCCGGGCTGTGCGTGACCGCCGGACTGATCTACCTCGATGCGCCGGTCTCGTCGGCCTGGCTGGCGGGCGCCGTGGCCATGTCGACCTCGCCGATCATCACCCTCGTGCTGGTGCACGAAGTGCGCTCGCGCGGCCAGGTCACCGAGCGGCTGCTCATGATGGCCGCGATCAACAGCTTGCTCACGATCCTGGCCATCAAGGGCTGGCGCGTGATGGTGGCCGCCGACGCGCCCACGCTGTTGGGTGCCGAACTCCTGCCGGCGGTCACGGATGCCATCCTCGTGGTCAGCGGCTCGTTCCTCCTCGGGGTGGCCGCGGGATGGCTGCTGGCCAAGTTGACGCAGCCGATTCGCGCCGTCGCCGCCGCGCCGGTGCTTCAGATCGCCCTCGTGATCCTGGCGGCCATGCTCGCCGCGCAGTGGAAGCTGTCGCCGATGCTGGTGCTGCTGGTGGCGGGGATGGTCGCGCGGTCGCGCATGGGACATGCGCTGACGGTGGAGCCGCACCTGGGCTCAGCCGGCGCAGTGCTCACCGTGCTGCTGTTCATCGCGCTGGGGATGCTGTTCACGCTCGATGGCCTGCCGGCCTTGTGGCCGTGGGTGGTCGCCATCCTGCTGGCCCGCCTGGTCGGCAAGGGCATGGTCGTGGCCCTCCTGGCCCGCCTGAGCGCGCTCGGCTGGAAACAAGCCGCCGCGCTGACGCTGGCCCTGCAGCCGCTGAGCAGCCTCGCCGTCTTGCTGGCGGGCGACACCTTTGCGTGGTCCGACGAACTCTCGGGCATGGACGCCGGGCTGCTGCAGGCTTTGCTGGTGGCCACCACGGTCTCGCACCTGATCGGACCCATGCTCACCAAGTGGTCGTTGCAATCGCTCGTCAGCGAATGCCCGCAGCCCTCCGCGAAGGATCGTTGACATGGCTCTCGCAGAATTCACCCCTTCCGAGCCGCTGACGCTGGGCGTCGAGCTTGAGCTGCAACTCGTCAGCACCCACGATTTCGATCTGTCGCCCCAGGCGCAGGACCTGCTCCGCGAACTCGATCGCCACACGGGCGCGTGGGACGTCAAGCCCGAGATCACGCGCAGCATGATCGAGATCGGCACCTCGATC
>CAZBOF010000188.1:0-6608 GCA_964493285.1 uncultured Rhizobacter sp.
GAGAAACAGCGTGCCGCCGTCGGCGACCTTGAACTTGCCGTCGCGGCCTTTGCGGTCGGCCCCGGTGTACGCGCCCGGCGCGACGCCGAAGAACTCGGCTTCGAGCAGCGTGTCGGGCACCGCCGCGATGTTGACGCCGACGAAGGCCCGCGACGCGCGGCGGCTCGCCGCATGGATGCCGTGCGCCAGCAGTTCCTTGCCGGTGCCGGTGTCGCCCAGCAGCAGCACCGCGCTGTCGGTCTGCGCCACGCGGCGGGCCTGGCGCTTGACCTCCATCGCCGCAGGGCTCGAACCCATGAAGCTGGCGATCGTGTACTTGGGACGGCGCTGCGCGGCGAGTTGCTGGCGCGCATCGTCCAGCTCACGCTGCAAGCGGATGAACTTGGTCATCAGCGGCTGCATCGTGGTTTCCGGATGATCGAGCAGCACCATGCCGATGGCGCCGATGACGTCGCCACGCGCATCGCGCAACGGCACGCGGCTCACGAGGAAGGTGCCCGCCTGGTTGGTGAGCAGGTCCACCAGCATGGGCTGGCCGGTGTCGATCACATGCGCCATGCCGGTGTTCGGCACCACCTCTTCGACGCGCCGGCCCACGAAATCGGACTCCGCGTGCCCCAGGCCAGGCAAGAACTGTTTGTAGCCTTCGCTGATCCAGACGATGCGGTGGTCGCGGTCCACCACCATCATGCCCATGGCAGCTTGCGCCAGCGCGTCGAACATGCTTTGCGCGGCCAGCTTGAGCACGCCGTCGGCATCGGCGGGCAGCATGGAAGGGCTGGATTCGGACATTCGGCAGGCTCCCGGCCCCGAAACAGCCGGAGCACAGTTCGGGTGCAATGTAACGCCGGCCTCAGCCGCCGTCGCTGCGAGGCCCGGCGGCGTCGACCGCGCTGAACACACCGCTGGCGCGCAGCACCAGGCGGTCGCCCACCTTGAGATCACACTCCGCAAAGGCCAGGCGCCGCCCCTGCTTGCGCACCCGCACATGCGCTTCCAGCCAGTCGCCCACCTGGGCCGGGCTGATGAAGTCGGTGGTCATGCTGACGGTCACGGAACGGTGCAGCCTGGCCACGTTGCGGCCCATGGCGCTGTCGGCGAGCGTGGCCAGGAAGCCGCCGTGCGCGATGCCGCCCACATTGGTGTGCTGCGGCCCGATGCGCAGCGCCATCACCACGCTGTCGTGCGCTCCGGGCCGCTGATAGATCGGCCCCGCACTCGCGAGGTAGGGCCCTCCCGGCACCAAGGGGGCAAAACCTTCAGGCACGTCCTGCATGGGCGGCGCTCAGGCGGCCAGCAAGGTGGCGCTGAAGCGGCCGACGTGGTGCTCGGCATCGCCCAGCGTGGCATTGATGACGGTCAGCCGCTTGAAGTAGTGCGACACGATGAGTTCATCGGTCACGCCCATGCCGCCGTGCAGTTGCACCGCGCCCTGCCCCACCGTGCGGCCCGACTGGCCGATGTAGGCCTTGGCGGCAGAGACGCAGCGGCGCCGCTCCAGCGGCTGCGGGTCGTCGGCTTTCACCGCCGCCAGCAGCGCCATCGAGCGCGCCTGCTCGGTGGCGATCGCCATGTCGGCCATGCGGTGCTGCAGCGCCTGGAACTTGCCGATGGGCTGGCCGAACTGCTTGCGTGTCTTGAGGTATTCGAGCGTGGCGGCATTGAGCGCGGCCATCACGCCCACCGCTTCGGCGCACAGTGCGGCGATGCCGCGATCGATCGCGCGTTCGATGGCCGCGAGCGCGCCGCCGTCCGGGCCGACCCGGGCCTGCGCGTCGAGTTGCACGCCGTCCAGCAGCACCTCGCCGGCGCGTTGGCCGTCCTGGGTGCCGTAAGCGCGCACCGTGACGCCCGGCGCACTGCGGTCCACCACGAACAGCGAGACGCCCTGTGCATCGAAGGCTTGGCCTGCGGTGCGGGCGGACACGAGGAATTTGTCGGCCGACGGCGCACCCAGCACCACAGCCTTGTGCCCGGACAGCACCCAGCCCCCGCCCTCGGGCCGGGCGCTGGCGGCGACGTGATTCGTGGCATAGCGCGCCCCCGGCTCGCCGTGCGCAAGCGACACCAGCAATTGGCCCTGGACGATGCCGCCCAGCAGGCTTTCACGCTGCGCGTCGTTGCCCAGGTCGGCGAGCAGGCTGCCGGACATCACCACCGTGGCGACGAAGGGCTCGAGCGCCAGGCTGGCGCCGAAGGTTTCGCAGATCAGCATGGTGTCGATGGCATTGCCGCCCAGGCCACCATCGGCCTCGGAGAACGGCAGCGCCAGCAGGCCGAGTTCGGCGTAGGTGGCCCAGGCCTCGGCGCTGTGGCCGAGCGCCGACTTCGTGAAGGCACGGCGCTGCTCGAAGCCGTAGTCTTTCTGGAGGTAGCGGCGCAGGCTGTCCTGGATGGCGGTTTGTTCTTCGGAGAGGTTGAAGTCCATGGCGAAATCCTCGTGTTCAGTGCGTGCGCGTCATCACAGGCCCAGGATCATCTGCGAGATGATGTTCTTCTGGACCTCGCTGGAGCCGCCGTAGATCGTGGTCTTGCGGGTATTGAAGTAAAGGCCGCTGGCGCGTGTCTCGCCTTCGGAGAAGGCCGCGTGCAGCGGGGCTTCGCTGCCACCGAGATCGCGATCCTCGTGCAGCCAGGGCACCGCATAAGGCCCGAGCGCCTGCATCGCCAGCTCGGTGAGCATCTGCTGGATTTCGGAGCCCTTGATCTTCAGCATCGACGCCTCCGGGCCGGGCGCCTGGTGCTTGTCTTCGCCGGCGATCACCTTGAGGTTCGTGATCTCCAGGGCCATCAGCTCGAGTTCCAGCTGGGCCAGGCGGTCGCGAAAGCGCACGTCCTCGATCAGCGGGCGGCCGTCGTCGCCGGGATGGCGGCGCGCCATCGCCTTGAGCCGTCGCAACGCGGCCTTGGAGCGGCCCACGCCGGCGATGCCGGTGCGCTCGTGGCCCAGCAAAAACTTGGCGTAGGTCCAGCCCTTGTTCTCTTCGCCCACGCGGTTGTCCACGGGTACACGAACGTTCTCGAACCAGACCTCGTTCACCTCGTGTTCGCCGTCGAGCATGATGATCGGGCGCACCGTGATGCCTGGCGTCTTCATGTCGATCAGCAGGAAGGTGATGCCTTCTTGCTGGCGGCCTTCGGTGGAGGTGCGCACGAGGCAGAAGATCCAGTCGGCGTACTGGCCGAGCGTGGTCCAGGTCTTCTGGCCATTGACGATGTAGTGCTCGCCCTGCGCATCGGTGCCGCGTACCGCACTCGTTTTCAGTGAGGCGAGGTCCGACCCCGACCCCGGCTCCGAGTAGCCCTGGCACCACCAGTCTTCGGCCGACAGGATGCGCGGCAGGAAGGCGTTCTTCTGCGCGGCGTTGCCGAACTTCATGATGACCGGCGCCACCATCTTCAGGCCGAACGGCAGCTGCATCGGCGTGCCGGCCTCGGCGCACTCCTCGTCGAAGATGTGGCGCTGCACGGAGGTCCACCCCGTACCGCCGAACTCCACCGGCCAGCTCGACGCGCCCCAGCCTTTCTCGAAGAGGATCTTCTGCCAGCCGACGATGTCCTCGCGCACCCCGCGGGCCCCCGCTCGGTGGTGCTCACGCATCTCCTCGGGCAGATGCGCTGCGATGAAGGCTCGCACTTCCTGGCGGAACGCTTGTTCCTGCGGGGTGTAGTCGAGGTTCATGAAAACTCCTCAGGTTCGATTGAATTGGAATTTACTTCCGCTAAGCAGAACATATAAATCCCACAAAGGCACACATCACCCTCAACGGTACGCTGCCGCCCGCATTTTTGCTTGTCTCCGGGGTGACAAGGGTGCCGCCTTCCATCCGGGTTTGCACGCAGTTCATTTACAAGCCTCGGTCGCTTGGCTACGATAATAGTTTTGCAAAATCATGTTCTACATTGCAGAACACGATGACCGCATCGCATCGCAGCACACGGGTGCGAGAACGCCGCCCAGTGTCCTTCAGGAGCCTCGCCTCATGCACCATCCGTCGCCTGCCACCCGATATGAAACCCGCGCCAACGTGGCCATCGTCACGCTGGACAACCCGCCCGTGAACGGGCTGGGACACGCGCTGCGCGTGGGCATCGTCGACAGCCTCGACCGCGCGCTGGCCGACGCCCAGGTGCAAGCCATCGTGCTGATCGGCAGCGACCGCGCGTTCTCGGGCGGTGCCGACGTGCGCGAGTTCGGCACGCCCCGTGCCGGCACCGAGCCCATTCTGGGCACGGTGATCCGCGCTGTGGAAAACGCGGCCAAGCCCGTGATCGCGGCGATCGGCGGCGTGGCCCTCGGCGGCGGCCTCGAGCTGGCGATGGGGGCGCACTTCCGCGTCGCCAAGCCCGATGCTCAATTGGGCCTGCCCGAAGTGAAGCTCGGCCTGCTGCCCGGTGCCGGCGGCACACAGCGCCTGCCGCGCCTGATCGGCGTGGAAGCCGCGCTGAACGCCATCGTCTCGGGCGCGCCCGCCGCTGCCACCCAGTTCGAGGGCACCCCGCTGATCGACGCACTGATCCCAGGCGATCTGCTTGAAGGCGCAGTGGCATTTGCGCAAGCCGTGGTGGCTGAAAAGCGGCCCATCAAGCGCGTGCGCGACCTGAAGGTCAAGGAGCCCGGCGTCGACGCGTTCTTGCAATTCGCGCGCAACACCGTGGGCGCTGCCAGCCCGCACTTCCCCGCACCGCTCCAGTGTGTGGAGGCGGTCGCCGCGGCGGTGAACAAACCCTTCGACGAGGGGCTGAAGTACGAGCGCGACCTGTTCATGCAGCTGATGCTGACGCCACAGTCGCGCGCCCTGCGGCACATCTTCGCCGCCGAACGGGCCGCCAACAAGATCGACGTGCCCGACGGCACCGCGGTGCGCGAGGTGAAAACGGTGGGCGTCATCGGGGCCGGCACCATGGGCGTGGGCATCACGATGAATTTCATCAACGTGGGCATTCCGGTGGCCTTGCTCGAAACGAAGCAGGAAGCACTCGATCGCGGCCTGGCCACGATTCGCAAGAACTACGAGAACTCGGCGAAGAAGGGCAAGGTCACGCCCGAGCAGATCGCGCAACGCATGGCGCTGGTGACGCCCACGCTGAGCTACGACGCCTTCAAGGATGCCGATCTCGTGATCGAGGCGGTGTTCGAGAGCATGGAAGTCAAAGAGCAGGTGTTCAAGACGCTGGATGAAGTCTGCAAGCCCGGCGCGATCCTGGCCTCCAACACCTCGGCGCTGAACCTCGACCAGATCGCGCTCTTCACGAAGCGCCCGCAAGACGTGATCGGCCTGCATTTCTTCAGCCCGGCCAACGTGATGCGCCTGCTGGAGGTCGTGCGCGGCGCGGCCACGGCGCCCGATGTGCTGGCCACCTCGATGGCACTGGCCAAAAAGATCAAGAAAGTGGCCGTGGTCTCGGGCGTGTGCGAAGGCTTCATCGGCAACCGCATCCTGGCGCGCTACGGGCAGGCCGCCAACGAGGCCCTCAACGCCGGCGCGCCGCCGCAACAGATCGACAGCGCCTTGCAGAAGTTCGGCTTCGCGATGGGCATCTTCCGCGTGGGAGACCTTGCCGGGCTGGACATCGGCTACGCCGGGCGCAAGCGCCGCCGCGAGGCCAACCCCGCCGCGTACGTGCCGGTGGTGGCCGACCGGCTGGTCGAAGCCGGCCGGCTCGGCCAGAAAACCGGCGCCGGCTGGTACCGCTATGAAGCCGGCAAGCGCGACCCGATTCCCGACCCGGTGGTCGACGGCATCATCGACGCGTTCCGCCAGGAGCGCGGCATCACCGCACGCAAGGTCAGTGACGACGAAATCATCGAACGGTGCATCTTTGCCATGGTGAATGAAGGAGCGCGCATCCTGGAGGAAGGGATCGCGCAGCGCGCGTCGGACATCGACATCGTCTACCTCAACGGCTACGGTTTCCCGGCGCACCGCGGCGGGCCGATGCTGTATGCCGACGTGGTGGGGTTGCCCAATGTCGTGCGTGCCCTGCGCCGCATGGCCGCGGAGCCCGGCGCGGATGCCGGCTTCTGGCAACCCGCCCCGCTGCTGGTGAAACTCGCCGAAGAAGGCAAGACGTTCAACTGATCTTCAAGGGCGCGGGCACAGCGCTCGCATCCACAACAGGAACATCCATGTCCACCGAAGCTGTCATCGTCTCCACCGCGCGCACCGGCCTGGCCAAGTCCTGGAAGGGCGCATTCAACCTGACCTACGGCGCCACGCTGGCGGCGCACGCGATCGAGCATGCCGTGCGGCGCGCCGGCATCGACCCCGCGGAAGTGGAAGACGTCTTCCTCGGCGGCTCGTTGTCGGAAGGCACCACCGGCGGCAACATCGCGCGGGTGGCCGCCCTGCGCGCGGGCCTGCCGGTCACGACCGCCGGCGTCACGATCAACCGCTTCTGTTCATCCGGATTGCAAGCGATCGCAATGGCGGCGCACGCCATCCTGGTGGATGGCGTGCAGGTCGCGGTGGGCGGGGGCGTCGAGTCGATCTCCTGCGTCCAGAACGAAACCAACCGCCACATGCGTGCCGACCCGTCGATGCTCGAGCGCAAGCCCGAGATCTACTGGAGCATGCTGCAGACCGCCGAGCAGGTCGCCAAGCGCT
>CAZBOF010000189.1:0-6607 GCA_964493285.1 uncultured Rhizobacter sp.
CGCGGGAGCGCGGGTCTTGCTGGAAGATGGCGTCGAGGATCGCGTCGGAGATCTGGTCGGCGACCTTGTCGGGGTGACCTTCAGAGACGGACTCGGATGTGAAAAGGAAATCGTTCGACACTCTTAAACTCCTGTAGGTTGCAATCGATGCGTTGCCGGCCTAGAGGGTGGGGAGCGGCGAACGCTTTAGCAGGATTTTTGGATCGCCCCGCAAGTTGTTCAGTAACTCGGCGATGGCGGCATTATAAGAAGTAGATGCTGACTCTATTCACATGGTTATCGCGTTTGCCGCTGTGCTGGCTGCATGCCCTGGGTGCGGTGCTGGGGTGGCTGGGATATGCGCTCTCGCCCACCTACCGGCGGCGCATGGCGGCGAATGCGCGGCAGGCGGGCCTGGGCGTGCCGGCGTGGCGTCCTGCCATCGCCTCGGCCGGGCGAATGGTCATGGAGTTGCCGTTTCTCTGGATGCGCCCGGCGGCGTCTTCGATCCTGCCTCGCATGCGCTTTGAAGGCGAGGCGCTGCTGGAGGCGGCGCTGGCGCGCGGCCAAGGCGTGCTGTTGCTGACGCCGCACATGGGGTGCTTCGAGGTGGCTGCGCAGGCGCTCGCCGAGCGCTACGGCGATGTGAAGCCGATCACGGTGCTGTACCGGCCGGCGCGCAAACCCTGGCTGAAAGAGCTGGTGAAAACCTCGCGCGAGCGCGCCCACCTGCACGCGGCGGCGGCCACCTTGTCGGGCGTGCGGCAGATGATCCGCGCATTGCGCCGCGGAGAAATCGTGGGGCTGTTGCCCGATCAGGTGCCGCCCGAAGGCATGGGCGTTTGGGCGCCTTTTTTTGGCCGCCCGGCGTACACCATGACGCTGGCGGGGCGCCTGGTGCAGCAGACTGGCGCCACGCTTTTGCTGACCTGGGCTGAGCGCCTGCCCCGCGGTGCCGGTTACGTGCAACGCTTCTTCCCGTTCGATGCCGACTTGCCGGACGACCCCGCAGAATCGGCGGGCGCCATCAACCGCGCGATGGAGCAGTTGATTGCCATGCGTCCCGGGCAGTACCTCTGGGGCTATCACCGCTACAAGGCGCCCCGGGCTGCGGGCGGGGCCGGTACGGTGGAGGGCCACCCGGAGTGACAAGCGTGTGGACGAACTGGGGCACGCGTTGCCTGCTGGGCCTGATGTGGCTGCTTCACCTGCTGCCGTTGTCGGTGCTGTCGGCGCTGGGCCGGGGCACGGGCCGTCTTCTTTATCGACTGGCCGGTGCGCGCCGCCGCGTGGCCCTGCGCAACCTCGCGCTGTGCTTTCCCGAGTTGTCCGACGAGGCGCGCCAGCAGCTGGCTCAAGCGCACTTTCGCTGGCTGGGCCGCAGCATCCTCGAGCGCAGCCTGCTCTGGTACGCACCGGCGGCACGCCTTCGCGGGATGATCGACGTGGAAGGTGACGTGGGCCTGGCCGAGCGCAGCGAGCGCCCCGTGATGTGGCTGGTGCCGCATTTCATGGGCCTGGACGTGGCGGGCGTCGCCACCTTGCTGTTCCAGAACCACCCGGCCTGCTCGATGTACCAGAAGCAGAGCAACCCGGCCATGGATGCCGTGATCCGCAAGGGCCGCCTGCGCTTCGGCAATGCCGAGATCTTCCCGCGCAGCGACAAGGCGCTGCCGCTGATTCGCGCCATCCGCAAAGGCCATGCGTTCTTCAACCTGCCCGACATGGATTTCGGCGAGCGCGACGCCGCCTTCGTGCCGTTCTTCGGCGTGCCGGCGGCCACGCTGCTGGCGCCGTCGCGCATGGCCCGGGCGTTGAACATGGTGGTGCAGCCGGTGGTGGCCGAGATGCTGCCGGGCGGGCAAGGCTATCGCGTGCGCTTCGGCGAGCCGTTCGACAACTTCCCCACCGGCGACGCGGTGGCCGACACGGCGCGCATGAACCGCTGGATCGAAGAGGAGATCCGCCGCAACCCGGCGCAGTACCTGTGGGTGCACAAGCGATTCAAGACACGTCCGGCGGGTGAAGCGCCGCTGTACTGATGCGTGCCAGGCCCCTGCGGCCATAATCCCGAACGATGAAGCTGCGGTTCACCAAAATGCAAGGCGCGGGCAACGATTTCGTGGTGCTCGACGCCACCGAATCCGGGCTGGCGCTCAGCGTGGAGCAGATGCAGCGCCTGGGCGATCGCCGCTTTGGCGTCGGTGCCGACCAGATCCTCGTGGTCGAGAAGAGCCGGCGGCCCGGCATCGACTTCCGCTACCGCATTTTCAACGGCGGCACCGGCGAAGAGGTCGAGCAATGCGGCAATGGCGCGCGCTGTTTCGTGCGCTACGTGCACGACAAGGGCTTGTCGTCGAAGAACTCGATCCGGGTTGAAACCGTCAACCAGGTGATCGAGCTGCACATGCAGCCGGATGGCGACGTCACGGTGGACATGGGCGCGCCGATCTTCGAGCTGGCCCGTGTGCCGTTTGAGCCTTCGGGCGCCACGCCGCGGCCGATGGGCGGCTTCGAAATGTGGCCGCTCGGCGGCGGCGTGGAGGTCGCGGTGCTCTCGATGGGCAACCCCCATGCGGTGCAGTTGGTGGATGACGTCGACACCGCGCCCGTGGCCGCCATCGGCCCGCAGGTCGAGCGTGACGCGCATTTCCCGCGCCGCGTGAACGCCGGGTTCATGCAGGTGCTGAACCGGTCTCACATTCGCTTGCGCGTGTATGAACGCGGTGCCGGTGAAACGCTGGCCTGCGGTACGGGCGCTTGCGCGGCGGTGGTCGCGGGTATCCGGCTCGGGCTGTTGGACGCCGTGGTGACCGTGGACGCCTTGGGCGGCCGTCTCACGATCGAGTGGCCGGGCGGCGCGCATCCGGTGCGCATGACCGGCCCGGCCCAGAGCGTCTTTGAAGGAGAAATCGAACTATGAGAGGCCAACCGTGAGCATCCAGGGCATCACCGAGCAAGACATCGCCGACTACCTCGTCAACACGCCGGCGTTCTTCGAGCGCCATGCAGAACTGCTGGCCAGCGTGCAGATCGCCAGCCCCCATGGCCACCGTGCCGTGTCGCTGCAAGAGCGGCAGATGGAGATGCTGCGCGAGAAGCACCGCGGCCTGGAGCAGCGCATCGTCGAGATGATCCGCCACGGGCAGGAGAACGTGGCCATCGCCGACAAGCTGCACCGCTGGACGGGCACGATCATGCTCACCCGCAACCCCGGCGACCTGCCCGAGGTGCTGGTGGCCGAACTCAAGCACCAGTTCCTCATCCCCCAGGGCGGCATTCGCGTGTGGGGCGCGGCCGAGGCCTTCAACATGCTGTCGTTCGCGCAGCCGGTGAGCGATGATGCCAAGAGCTTCGCGTCCAGCCTGACGGTGCCGTACTGCGGCGTGAACGCCGGGTTCGAGGCGGTGTCGTGGCTGGAAGATTCGCAACTGGCCGCCTCCATGGCGCTGATTCCGCTGCGCAGTGACGAGAGCGCGCAGGCGTTCGGCATGCTGGTGCTGGCCTCGCCCGACCCCACGCGCTACAGCGCCGACATGGGCACCGAGTTCCTGGTCCGCATCGGTGAGATCGCCAGCGCCGGGTTGTCTCGGCTGCTGCCTGCGACCTGATCACCCCCGCGCCATGGCGGCCCCGCCTGACACCCCCGGCGGTGCCGACCGCGACGCCATCGACCGCCACCTGACGCATCTCGAAGTCGAGCGCCGATTGGCGCCGCGCACGCTGGCCCTCTACCGCGAGGCCCTGCGGCGTTTGCAGGCCCTGACCGCCACGCTCGATGTGGCCGTGCTCGCCGCGCAGACACACCACGTCCGCCGGTGCGCGGCGCAGCTGCATGCGCAGGGCTTGTCGTCACGCAGCATTGCGCTTGCGCTGTCGGCTTGGCGGGGCTTCTACCGCTGGGCGGGGCGCGAAGGGTGGGTGGCTCTGAATCCAGTTGACGGCGTGCGTGCGCCGAAGGCCCGCAAACCCTTGCCCAAGGCGCTCCCGGTCGATCAGGCCATGGCCCTGGCCGATCCAGGCGCCGATGCCGTGTCGCCGCTGCTCGCCGCGCGCGACCAGCTCATCGTCGAACTGCTGTACGGCTGCGGCCTGCGCGTCGGCGAGTTGGTGGGGCTGGATGTGCAGGCCGGCGCGCAAGCGCAGGGCTGGGTGGACGCCAGCGATGGCGTGATCCATGTGCTGGGCAAGGGCAGCAAGCGGCGCAGCGTGCCGATCGGCCCACCGGCGCTCGCTGCATGGCGCGCCTGGACGGCGCAGCGCGGCCAGATGGCTGCCACCGACGAGACGGCGCTGCTGGTCGGCGCGCGCGGGCGGCGCATCACGCCGTCGCAAGTGCGTTCGAGGCTGAAGTTGCGCGCACGGGCGGCCGGGCTGCCCACGCACGTGCATCCGCACATGCTGCGGCATTCGTTCGCTTCGCACCTGTTGCAGTCGAGCGGCGATCTGCGTGCGGTGCAAGAGCTGCTCGGCCACGTCAACATCACCACCACGCAGGTCTACACGCAGCTCGATTTCCAGCACCTGGCCAAGGTCTACGACGCAGCCCACCCGCGGGCGAAGAAAAAGGGCGCGTAGGGGCCCGTGGCCGGGCTTCAGGCAGCCACCGCCACCCGGTTGCGGCCCGCGCGCTTGGCGGCATAGAGGGCCTGGTCGGCGCGTTCCAGCAACTGGCCGGGGGTCTCGCCCGGCTGGCACATCGCCACCCCCGCCGATACCGTGACTTTCAGCCCGGGTGCGATCGAGGCCCAGTCATGGCCATCGGTGAGGCTGCGCACGCGCTCGGCAGCCACCCGCGCGGCGGTTTCGTCGGCGGTGGCGGTGAGCAGCATCAAGAACTCCTCTCCGCCATAGCGTGCCAGCCGATCGGTGCTGCGCATCCCGCTGGAGGCGGCGGCGGTGAACTGGCGCAGCGTTTCGTCGCCGGTGAGGTGTCCGAAACCATCGTTGATCTGCTTGAAGTGGTCGAGGTCGAACAGCACCACGCCGAAGGGCAGGCCGGTACGCTCCATGCGCTGGCTTTCTTCTTCGAGCAGGCGCATCACGCTGCGCCGGTTCAGTGCGCCGGTGAGTTCGTCTCGGCTGGCCATCACTTCCAGCTTCTCGAACGTGGCGGCGAGTTCGCTGTTGCGCTTGTTCAGCAAAGCACGCAATTGCGCGCTGTATATGCCGATGAGCGTGCTGCGGCCGAGGACCAGCGCCACCCACAACCCGCAGAGGATGCGTTGCGAGGGCGTGTCGACCGGCATCGAGAGCCGGTCGCCCACGACGATCACGACCGACACCACGCTCAGGCCGATGGCCAACGCGCCCAGCATCGGCGCCGAGCCGAGTTGCTTCGGGTTCAGGCGCAGCGCGCCGAACGCAAACAAGATGAACAGCACCATGATGAACAGCACGCCGATTTCGGGTGCGTACAAGGTGAAGCCCAGAGCGACCGCGGCATGCGCCAGCATCTGCGGGCCGGCGAGGTAGTGGTCGCTGAAGCGTTCGCTCCATGAGGTGCGCAACACCAGCCAGAAGACGATGTTGACTGCCAGGCCCGCACCGAAGTAACCCATGGCCACATGCAGCGGCAAGGCGCCCGCCCAGCTCAAGGCCACCAGCAACAGGCAGTCGACGGCGTAGCTTGCCAGGCCCATGCCGAGCATTTGCTGGCGTTGCCGTCGTCGACGCTCGAAATTTGGAATGCGTTGTGATGCAGGGGGCACAGCGGAGGGCATGCCCGAGAGATATCACAGTTTTCCGGGTGCGGATGTCAACTGCGTGCCAGCCGCCGTCATGAGGAGGATTCTTTGGCGTCCTTGGCGTTTGTGCGCTGCGGCGAGGGCAAGGCAATGGCCGGGTCGAACTTGGCGCGGTGCACGCTGAAGAAGCTCTTCACGTTGCGCACATTGGCATCGTCGGTGAAGAGTCGCTGCACCAGCGCGTGGTAGCCCGCCATGTCAGGCACCTGGAGCACCAGCATGAAGTCGGGCCCGGGCGAGACGCGGTAGCACTGCTGAACCGCGGGCTCGGCCACCGCGCGTGCCTCGAACGCCGCCAGGTGTTCCGCGCCTTGGCGGTCCAGCGTCACTTCCGCGAGCGCGGTGAGGCCTGCGCCCAGGTGCTCGGGCGACAGAATTGCCACCCGCCGTTCGATCACCCCGGCGTTCTCCATCCGCTTGACGCGCCTCAGGCACGTGGCAGGCGAGGTGTGCGCCGCCGCCGCCAGTGCGAGGTTGGACAGCGAGGCATCCCGCTGCAGCTGATCCAACACCCTCAAGTCGGTGTCGTCCAGTGCCAAGGTAGATTTTTTATTCACTAATAGAGGAAGTGTGGATTAATTGGTCATGTTTCCATGTGATTGGATAAGTATTTCGTTTTTGTTTTGAATTTGCAATCCTGAATCACCCGAGGCTCACTACGATCCGCCCACTGTTTTCCTCCAAGGACATTCAACATGTGTGGCATCGTCGGCGCCGTCAGCACGCGCAACATCGTTCCGATCTTGATCGAAGGCCTGAAGCGGCTGGAGTACCGCGGTTACGACTCCTGCGGCGTGGCGGTACATCAGAACGGTGAACTGCGCCGTGCCCGCAGCACCGCGCGCGTGGCGGAGCTGGAAACCAATGTGGCGTCCGACGCC
>CAZBOF010000190.1:0-2321 GCA_964493285.1 uncultured Rhizobacter sp.
CCGGCAAGAAGATGGGCCGGGCCAGCTCGGGCACGTTCCGCACGGCCGATGTGGTGGGCCTGGACACGATGGCGCATGTCATCAAGACCATGCAGGACAACCTGAAGGACGACCCGTTCTACAGCGCGTACGCCACGCCGGCTGCGCTGGGCGCGCTGATCGCCAAGGGCGCGCTGGGCCAGAAAAGCGGCGCCGGCTTCTACAAGAAGGTGGGCAAGGACATCCTGCGCCTCGACCCGGCCTCGGGCGAGTACGTGAAGGGGGGCGGCAAGGGCGACGAGATCGTGGCCCGCATGCTCAAGAAAGCGCCCGCCGAGCGGCTGAAACTGCTGCGTGAATCGAGCAATCCGCAGGCGCAGTTCCTGTGGTCGATCCTGCGCAACGGCTTCCACTACGCCGCGGTGCATCTGGGCGACGTGGCCGACACGGCGCGCGACGTCGATTTCGGCTTGCGCTGGGGCTTCGGCATGAGCCAGGGGCCGTTCGAGCTGTGGCAGCAAGCCGGCTGGAAGCAGGTCGCCGAATGGGTGAAGGCCGACATCGACGCCGGCAAGGCGCTGAGCAAGGCGCCACTGCCTGCCTGGGTGTTCGAAGGTCCGGTGGCCGAGGCCGGCGGGGTGCATACGCCGCAAGGGTCGTGGAGTGCTTCGCAGGGCAAGTTCGTGCCGCGCAGCGAATTGCCGGTCTATGCGCGCCAGCATTTCCGCGAGTCGGTGTTCGGCTCCGGCGCTCCCGAGGCGCTCAAGTCGGGCACCGAGGAGTTCAAGAACGACGAGATCCGCCTGTGGACGCTCGACGGCGAGGTGCTGATCGCCAGCATCACCGCCAAGCTGCACTTGATTTCCCCGCTGGTGATCGAGGGGCTGCTGAAGGCCGTCGACATCGCGGAAGAGAAGTACAAGGGCCTGGTGATCTGGTCGCCGGACGATGTGTTCTCCGCCGGCGCCAACCTCGAAGCGCTGATGCCTGTGTTCATGAAGAGCGGCTCCAAGGGCATCGCACCGATCGAGAAGCAGTTGCAAGACGCCATGCTGCGCATTCGCTACGCCAACGTGCCGGTGGTGTCCGCGCTGCGCGGCATTGCGCTGGGCGGTGGCTGCGAACTGGCCGTCTACAGCGCCAAGCGCGTGGCCGCGATGGAAAGCTACATGGGGCTGGTCGAAGTGGGCGTGGGCCTCGTGCCGGGCGGGGGCGGCCTCACGTACGTGGCGCGCCGTGCCGCAGAGATGGCCGGCGCCGGCAATGCCAACGCCGACATCCTGAAATTCCTCACCGATGGCTTCACCACTGCGGCCATGGCCAAGGTGGGCACCGGTGCCATCGACAGCCGGCGGCTCGGCTACCTGCTCTGGAGCGACGTGATCGTGCCGCACAAGGACGAGCTGCTGTACGTGGCGCTGGAGCAGGCGCGCGGCATGTTCGAGATGGGCTACCGGGCGCCTGCGAAGTCGGTGTTCCCGGTGGCGGGGCGCAACGCGATCGCCACCATCAAGGCGCAACTCGTCAACATGCGCGATGGGGGTTTCATCAGCGCGCACGACTTTCACCTCGGCGCGTTGATCGCCGACGTGGTGTGTGGTGGCGACGTCGATGCCGGTTCGCTGGTGAACGAGGAGTACCTGATGTCGCTCGAGCGCAAACACTTCTGCGGCCTCCTCGACAACCCGAAGACACAGGAACGGATCATGGGCATGCTCTCCACCGGCAAGCCCGTGAGGAACTGACCCACCCCCGAAGCGCCTTCGGCGCTCCCCCTTAAGGGGGCACCGCTGGCGGCCCGGCAAAGCCGGTTCCGCGGCGGTCACCCGATCGGAATACATGGAGCTAGTGAAATGACCACCAAGCAAGTACAAGACGCCTACATCGTTGCCGCCACGCGCACGCCCATCGGCCGTTCCGGTCGTGGTGCCTTTCGCAACACACGGCCCGATGATCTGCTGATCGCCTCCATCCGCAGCGCGCTGTCGCAAGTGCCCTCGCTGGACCCGGGCGCGATCGAAGACGCGATCATCGGCTGCTCGTTCCCCGAGGGCGAGCAAGGCATGAACATGGCCCGCATCGTCATGGGCCTGCTCGATCTGCCCAAGCCGGTGGGGGGCGTGACCGTGAACCGCTTCTGCGCTTCCGGCCTCACGGCCATCCAGATGGCGGCGGACCGCATCCGCGTGGGCGAAGCCGATGTGCTGATCGCCGGTGGTGCCGAGTCGATGAGCCTGGTGCCCATGGGCGGCAACAAGCCGTCGTTCAACCCGCTGGTGTTCGCCAAGGACGAGAACGTCGGCATCGCCTACGGCATGGGCCTGACGGCCGAGAAGGTGGCC
>CAZBOF010000190.1:2331-6566 GCA_964493285.1 uncultured Rhizobacter sp.
GCCGCGCAGTGGAAGGTGTCGCGTGAGGCGCAGGATGCGTTCGCGCTGGAGTCGCACCAGCGCGCGCTGAAGGCGCAAGCGGCGGGTGAGTTCACGGACGAGATGACGCCGATCGACGTGATCGAGCGCTTCCCCAACCTGACCACCGGCGAGGCCGAGTCGCGCATCCGCACGATCAAGCTCGACGAAGGGCCGCGACCAGACACCTCGCTTGAAGGCCTGGCGAAGTTGAAGGCGGTGTTCGCGGCCAAGGGCAGCGTGACTGCCGGCAACAGCTCGCAGACCAGCGATGGCGCAGGCGCGCTGATCCTCGCGAGCGAGAAGGCTGTCAAGCAGTTCAACCTGAAGCCGCTGGCGCGCTTCGTGAGCTTCGCGGCGCGCGGTGTGCCGCCGGAGATCATGGGCATCGGCCCGATCGAGGCCATTCCTGCGGCCCTCAAGTACGCGGGCCTGAGCCTGGCCGACATGGGCTGGATCGAGTTGAACGAGGCATTTGCCGCGCAATCGCTCGCGGTCATCAACACGGTGGGCCTGGACCCGGCGAAGGTGAATCCCATGGGCGGTGCGATTGCCCTGGGCCACCCGCTGGGGGCCACGGGCGCCATCCGCGCCGCGACGGTGGTGCATGCACTGCAGCGCCACAAGCTCAAGTACGGCATGGTCACGATGTGCGTGGGCACCGGCCAGGGCGCCGCAGGCATCTTCGAGCGCGTCTGAGCGCGCCGGGCGGCTGCATGCCGCCGGGGCGCGGGATTTCGAGGGGAGTGCGCAATGACACCGGTTGAGTTCAGCGCCCGTGATGGTTTCGTGCTGAGTGGGCAGCTCTTCGGCGACCCGGCCACGGCCGCGGCAGCCGTGCTCATTGTTCCTGCGATGGGTGTCCCGCAGCGCTTCTATGGCGACTTCGCCCAATGGCTGGCCGAGCACGGCCTCGTGGTGTTCACCTTCGACTACCGTGGCGTGGGAGCTTCGCGGCCCGAGGCCATGAAGCGCTCGCTGCGCGGCCTGGCGGCCAATGTCAACACCTGGGCGGAGCAGGACACGGCGGCTGCGCTCGCCTGGCTCGATGCCCGCGTGCCGGCCGGCCTGCCGCTTCATTGGCTGGGCCACAGCCTGGGCGGGCAGATCTTTGGCATGGTGCCGAACCGCGAGCGTGTGTCCAGCATGGTCACCATCGGCGTGGGCACCGGCTACTGGCTGCACAACGCAGTCAAGGCGCGCAGCTACGTCTGGTGGCTGTGGTACGTGGTGTGTCCGCTGGTGATGCCGTTCTACGGCTACTTCCCGGGCAAGCGCCTGCGCAAGATCGGCGACCTTCCGCTGGGTGTGATGCAGCAATGGCGCCGCTGGTGCCTGAACCGCGACTACCTGGTCGGCGTGGGCGGGGAGGCGGTGCGCGCGCAGTATGCGGCCGTCACCACGCCGATCCTCTCGCTGTCGTTCACGGACGACGAGTACATGTCCGCCACCAACACCCGCAACATGCATGGTTTTTATGCCAGCGCGCCGCGCGACATGCGGCGCATTGCCCCGAAAGATGTGGGGGCCGACCGCATCGGTCATTTCGGCTTCTTTCGCCGCCGCTTTGCCGACACGCTGTGGCCGCAGGTCACGCAGTGGCTGGCGCCGGCGCGCATGCCCGTGCGCTGAAGCACAATCATCGAGATCAATCAGGAGACTTCATGAGCATCAAGATCGCTGTGTTGAACGGTGTCTACACCATCGAGATCGCACGCCCGGAGAAGAAGAATGCGCTCACGGGCGCGATGTACGTCGCCATGGCGGAGGGTTTGAACGCGGCGACGGCCGACGGCGCAGTGCGCAGCGTTCTGATCACCGGCCAGCCCGGCATCTTCACCTCCGGCAATGACTTGGAAGATTTCATGAAGCGCTCTGCGGGCAGCTTGTCCGAGTCGCCGGCCGCGGTGTTCATGCGCGCGATGCTCGCCTGCGAGAAGCCGGTGGTGGCGGCGGTCACGGGAGCCGCCATCGGCATCGGCACCACGATGCTGCTGCATTGCGATTTCGTCTACGTGTCGGACGAGGCACGCCTGGCCATGCCGTTCGTGAGCCTGGGTCTGGTTCCTGAGTTCGCGTCGAGCCTGGTGCTGCCGCAGCTCATGGGCCAGCGCAAGGCGGCCGAGAAGCTGCTGCTGGGCGATCCGTTCACCGGCGCCGATGCGGTGGAATGCGGCATTGCCAATGCGGTGCTGCCGGCGGCCGAAGTGGTGCCGCACGCCCGCCGCGTGGCCGAGCGCTTCAACGCGTTGCCGCCGAGTGCGGTGCGCAATACCAAGAAGCTGACGCGCGGCGCGCTCACATCGCAGCTTCTCAAGACCATCGAGAATGAGAACACGGTGTTCGGTGAGAGTCTCTCCGGGCCTGAAGCCAAAGAGGCGATCTCGGCGTTCTTCCAGAAGCGCAAACCCGATTTCTCCCAGTTCTCTTGAACCGCTGGCTGCTTCAGGGCATCAAGCTTTGCTTGTTGCCGGTGCTGCTGTGGCAGGGCCGGCAGGTGCGCCGCAAGGCGCTGCGGTTGCCTGAGGCGCAAGGGCCGCGGGAGGGCGTGGCAGGCACCGGGGCCGTGTGCCTGCGCGTGCTGATCGTCGGTGATTCGTCGGCCGCTGGAGTCGGCGCGCCGAACCAGACGCAGGCATTGGCAGGCCGGCTGGGCGAGGCGCTTTCCCAGCGCCTGAGAGGCGCGGTGGTCTGGCAACTGGTGGCGCGTACCGGTGATGGCACGCGCGATGCCATGGCGGCTGTCGCCAGCATGTCTTTGCATCCCGCCGACGTGATGGTGACCGCCGTCGGGTTGAACGACGTGGTTGGCCAGGTGCGTGTGAAGAGCTGGATCGCGCAACTGGATGCACTCGATCGCCTCGTCGCGCAACGTGCCGGAGTGCGGCAGATCGTGCACAGCGGCGTGCCGCCGATGCAAGCCATTGCCCTGCTGCCGCGTCCGTTGCGCTGGCTGTTGGGGGCCGACGCCAGCGCCTTCAACCGCGCGCTGGCCATCTGGGTGGCCCATGCGCCTGACCGCTGGTGGTTGCCATTGCCTTTCAATGAGGGCTTGAGTGCTCAGGAGGTCGGTGTGCTGTTGGCCGAGGATGGCTTCCATCCCAGCCCGGCGCTGTACGCGCTCTGGGCCGAGCAGCTGGCCGGGTTGATCGTTGAGGAAATCGTCCCCCGTCTTCCGCAGACCACACCGACGCGCCGACGAGGACCAGGCCGGCCGCGCGCCTGAACCATTGTTCAGTTGATGGCGCGACCGTCCCCGAGCAAATGGGAGTGGCAGTCGAGGGCGGCCTGGTTGCAGCCTCGGATCCAGGCGTCCTGGATGTCCACCTTCCAGCCGTTCCACCAGTCGCCGTGTGCCGAGTAGCCGCCGGGGCGGGAACTGCTGTAGTTGTCTGAGGACAGGCGCCAGCGCAGCGGCGCGCCGGCTTCGGTGATGCGGTAGACGATGTTGAAGGTGATCTCAGGCGTGGCCACCGGGTGCGTGGCCGGGCAACGCCCGCCGAGCGGGTAGGCCATGTGGCTTTTGTGGTCGGGCGAGTCGAGGTTCACGCCGTCCCAGCATTGCGGGAAGAAGATCTCCATCCACATTTCCGAACCCACCGGGCAATTCTGGATGGCATGCCCCATCAAGTGGTCGGAGCCGTTGACGCATTTGTACCGGTGGGGGCCGGAGGCGCTGCTGTTCTGCGCATCGCCCGCGATCATGCGCAGCCCGGGCGGGAAGGCTTTCACGGTTGCCGGGGCAATGCCGTTGTAGCCGGTCTTGTAATAGAAGTGGCTTTCAGCGGGGCGAATGGGACGGCCGTCGCGGGTGTCGATCATCGCGGGCACCCAGTACGCGCTGCGATTGGCGGTACCGCCGCGGCAGGACGAGTTGCCGCTGTTGGCGATCGAGGCGGCCGTGGAGTGGCCATTGGCACCGGCGTTTCCGAAGAATGAGTGCAGATGCGAACGCCCCGGCTGGCCAGGGAACACGATCGGGTCGTCGAACGCCATGTGGGTGAAGTCGCAAACCGTTCGGAAGGCTCCGACGCCGTCTGATGGCGATGGGCGTTCACTGGTGTCGTGGACGCGATCAACGCTGACACCCGCGGAGCCTGTGGGAATGAGTGCGTTGTTGATGTACGGCATCTGGCCGGCAGGCGCAGGCGCGGGGGCGGGGGCAGGAGCAGGAGCAGGAGCAGGAGCAGGAGCTGGAGCAGGAGCAGGAGCAGGAG
>CAZBOF010000191.1:0-6542 GCA_964493285.1 uncultured Rhizobacter sp.
GGGTCAGCAACGCATCGAGTTTCAACCCACGCGCATCTCGTGAGAGACGCGCGACCAAGTCGCCCGGCTGGCACCACAGCCACCAGTTTTGTTTCAACCCACGCGCATCTCGTGAGAGACGCGCGACGTGCGATCGCTCGGTACATCGCTGGATACGTCGCGTTTCAACCCACGCGCATCTCGTGAGAGACGCGCGACAGCGTCTTGCCGTTTCCTGGCAGGCCGGTGATGAGTTTCAACCCACGCGCATCTCGTGAGAGACGCGCGACTCCTCGCAGGGCAAATCGCAGAACTACTAGAGCGGTTTCAACCCACGCGCATCTCGTGAGAGACGCGCGACACTCTTGCTGTGAGTTGTGCCACTCAACCAATTGCGTTTCAACCCACGCGCATCTCGTGAGAGACGCGCGACGGACCAAGACGAGTAATCAAGTTTCTGTACACTGGTTTCAACCCACGCGCATCTCGTGAGAGACGCGCGACACGAGTGGCCATCGGTTCGCGAGCAGGCCGATAAGTTTCAACCCACGCGCATCTCGTGAGAGACGCGCGACCGCTGATGGCCTTGCGCACAGTGCCTGGCTTGCGGTTTCAACCCACGCGCATCTCGTGAGAGACGCGCGACAGCGCAAGTGTCGATAGCAGCCTGCGCCGCCGTAGTTTCAACCCACGCGCATCTCGTGAGAGACGCGCGACCGTCGCGCTCATGCTTATCGAGTTCAGCGAGTTCGCGTTTCAACCCACGCGCATCTCGTGAGAGACGCGCGACCGTGCGCACGTGGCAGCAACCCGCGCTTCTTACCGTTTCAACCCACGCGCATCTCGTGAGAGACGCGCGACCCATCAGCGTGAAGCCGTAGCCTGCGACCGTGCCGTTTCAACCCACGCGCATCTCGTGAGAGACGCGCGACAGGTACTGGCGGTGGCGGCACCGGCACTGCGCCTGTTTCAACCCACGCGCATCTCGTGAGAGACGCGCGACTCCGCGCTTGCAAACTCAATGCAGTAGAGCGCGGTTCCATTGTCTTTCGCGAACCGACCCAAGTTGGCAGATTTCATGCGCCGAGTGAAGGCGGAAAGACAGAAAAACATGATTCAAATCAATCACTTGCGTTTGGCGCGAACCTTTCGGGCTCGTGCATGTGCACTGGATGTTCGCGCCGGATTCATAAGACCAGCGGCGCATCGAAGTCCGTGGCTTTGAAGCACCCATGCTCTCGCACCTGTAAACCGCGCGCATCGGAGACGCGATAGAGGCGCAGGCTGTCTTGATTCTGGTCGATCTCGGCCACCAGTCGGCGCTCCAGCTCTTCCATCTGAGCGGAGGTGACTTGGCACTCAAATACTGACTTCTGAACGCGCTGCCCAATGCCTTCACATGCCCGCGCCACGCGTCGCAGGCGTCGGCGGCCTTCGCGAGTTTCCGTTTTCACGTCGTAGCAGACGATGAGAAGCATGTCTTACCTCATGGCGAAAGGGACGTAGGTGGCTGCTTCCCCCCGCACATGCTTTGCGAGAAGGCGCGCCTGAACCAACGGCACCATGCCGAGCGGGATGGCTTCGGCCAATAACGGGTGCGTCAACGCCTCTTGCTTGCGCTCCTGGTAGGCAACGACCACGGCCTTGCGAGCATCCCCCTCCAACAGAACGGCTCCGCCCTCCCTGAGTACAAAATCGCTGGACCCAACCTGAGCACGATTGATCAGCGTCAAAGCCATCCGGTCGGCAAATGGGCGAAACTCCTCCATCAAATCAAGCGCCAAGGCGGCACGCCCAGGTCTCACTGCATGCAGGAACCCCAGCTGCGGATCGAGTCCGGTTGCTTCGCAGGCGGATCGGCAGTCGTTCATCCACATCGAGTACAGAAACGACAGCAGCGCATTCATGCGGTCGCGGGGTGGGCGGCGGCTTCGACCATCCATTGCGAATGCATCACGGAGATCAGGTCGAACGAGAAGGTTCAGTGCTTCGAAGTAGTTGCGGGCAGCTTCACCCTCCAGCCCGCGCAGCGTGTCCAGCGTGGTGGCATCCGGCAGCGCGCGCACGCTCGCCGCAATGTTCAGGGCGGCGCGCGTCAGCTTTGCTTCATCGGTGGCCTGCTTGGCCTCCCGGGCACCGCGAAGCAAGACGTGGCGCTGATTCTTCAGCTTGCCTGCCACCAAGCTGCGCGCCGCTTGCAATGTGAAGACAGAGTCGTTGATCGCACGGTGATGGGCTTGGCGCAGCAGAACATTGCCGGCTGTTTGTCCCTCAAGTCGCGCTTTGAAGCGCCCATTGTTGTCCAGTAGAACCAGAGCAATGCTTTCATCGGCCAGGCGGTGCATCAGAGGGGCGCTCAGTCCGACATACCCAAAGCACACGACAGCGTGCAAGTGATGCAGCGGAACACGAAGCCGCGTCTCGTCGTTGACGAGCACGCGCAGGGTGTCATTGTCCAAGCGCAAGTAGCTCTCAGGCAAAGTGACATACAAGGTGTTCAGGAGTTGCATTGGTCGCCTCTGCGGTCAGACGTCGGGATCAAATTCAGCTGAACGCGCTTCGCGCAGGCGAGACAGAGCCTGGGGCTGACATCGGTCTTTGAGCGAGCAGCCTTTGCATCGGCGAGTGTCCGTCGTCGGGGCGGGCAGCTCGGCGCTAGCCAGCATGGCGCGCACGGATTCGGTGATCTCGCGAACGCGTGTTCGCAAGGCATCGGTCACGGGCACCACGCGCCGCCTTCGCGACGAGGCGTAGTAGAGCGCTCCCTCATGCACTGCACGACCGACCATCGCTTCCAGGCACATCGCTTGGGCAGCCAGTTGCACGTCGTCGCAAGCGGCGATGTCTGCAGCCTTGTTCTGTGAACCGTGTTTGTACTCAACGGGATAGGGCGACCCATCGGGTTCGAACTCCACCACATCCGCCTTGCCCACGAGACCCAGTTCGTCATCGAACAGCGGTAGCGCGCGCTCAATGCGCAAGCCGCGGCGCACTTCTACGCCGGGCTGGTCTACCTGGGCGTGGACCGCCTGCCCGCGCAGTGTGTGCAAGTTGTCATCGAAACTTTGCTCCAGATGGATGAGTCCACACTGACGGGGGCAATAGGCCCAGTGCTGCAGCGCAGACAGCGGGAGTGGATCTTCGGTGTTCATGGCTGACAGGTGCTGAGCGCCGGCCTGGGACGATCAGCCCAGGCCGGTTGGCGTTGGTTCCTGGTTAGCAACGCCTGATCAGCGTCACCCCGGGTGCGGCTGGCATCGATTGGCCCACCGGTACAGGCTGGCCGTCAAACAACACCGAGTAGGCCCCAAAGTCTCGTGCAGGCACGGCGAGATCCGAGGCTGTGACAGTCAGCCGATCGAAGAGTGCGTGCGAATGAGCGTTTCCGAGTTCACTGTCGTGCTTGAACACGTAGAGGCCCCGTGTCGCCATTTGCCCGCGCGCGGCGGATCGGTCGTGCTCGAACATGTCTTCAATGGCTTTGAAGAGCAGCTCAAGATCTCCTTCGGAGAAGCTGGTTTGCTTGGCGAGGAATGACGATACAAAGCCATGGGAGCGATACAGCCCGTAAGGCACGGTGTGTTTGCGGCCCATGGTCCGGTTGTCGCCGTCTTGTTTCTCTGATTCGGCGACCGTGGCGACTGCCATCCGGGTGATGGCGTGCTCGGTCGTCACGACAGGGTCAACGGACCGGGCGAAGGTCATCTGCACGGGGCCGCGAACCTGGCCGCAGTTCACGCCCGTGGACATCACGGCGCCAAAAGTGCGCACGTCGAAGAAATTCTTGCAAATCCAATCGCGCGCTTCTCGTACGCTGTTCTCGCTTCCCTTTCGCTTGGCCTTCTTCTTCTCATCTTTGCTGTCGTCGACCAGTTCAGCCGAAGCACCGATCGCTTCGTATGCAGCGCGGTGTGTGCGTTCGAGCACGGCCTTTTCTTTGATGTAGATGTCGAATGGCGGCGCGCTGTCCTTGACGAGTCCCACGTAGTTGCGCACCTTGCGCTTGAGTGCGACGTCGGTGACCAACCCGTGCCCGGTTTCGGCATCTAGCCGGGGCAAGTTGCCAGCATCTGGGTCACCATTGGGGTTGCCGTCTTTCACGTCGAACAGCAGCACGAAGTCGTAGCGGGAAGCAAGGGTCATGGTGAGTCCTCCGGGTTGTTGGTGTTGTCGTTAGCTTCGCTCTTCCGAGTGAAGAATGCTTGGCGTTGGTGGTAGTAGCCGAGAGCGAAACGGCCTTGTTCTTGCAGCGTGAGTTGGCGCGGAAAATCGGACAGCGAAAGCATGATTTCGCCGATCAATCGCTCGAAGAAGAGCACCTGATGCTCATGGATCTTTCTCAGATGCGCGTTCTTCAGTCGCAGTAGCGTCGTGAAGACGGTCACCGGCGTGGTGGAAGCTGCGCCGTAGTAGCGGTCTCGAATGGTGGCGTTGATGCCAGGCAGGGCTTGCTGCTGAATGCGTTCCAGCACCGCAAACAGTCGGCCCAGCAAATAGGGCGGTTCGGTCTGTTCCACGTCGAGTTCCTCCTTGTAGTGTTGATGGTTCGGGGGGGTGTGGGCGTTGCGGCGCCGGTAGTCGCGGTTGAGCCAGGCTTTCAGGACTGCGGCGCGCAAGTAGGTCACGTCCTGTTCTGCCTTCGCACGTACCACGGCGGCGTTGAGCAAGCTCACGGGGTAGGGCGTCCCTTCCAGGATGGCCCGCATCCATTCGCCGGCCAGACGTGGCGGTACGTTGTCAAGCTTGCCGAGCAATGCGACGCTTGTCAGCAGGCGGAAGAGCGAGGGATGCGGCGGATCGCTGTCGTAGCGGCGCACGATCCGCAGGTCGTCGAAATGTTGGCGGATCCGCGGGGCCAGTTCGGCGAGTGGCGCCCGCAACCAGAAGCGCACGCTGATGCGCGCGGCGTTGGGCGCAAGACCCAGCACGAAGAATTGAACATCCTCCTCTTCGACAGGCAGGTGCCCTGTCTTGAGCGCGTCGTACAAGGCAGCGACGGCGCGCACGTTGCGATCGGGGTCGTCCTTGCTTTCGCCAAACAGATCGGCCAGCGTGTTGTCTCCATCGAAGCGCGACGGGCGGTCTGCCCAGAACACGGTGGAGGCGTCGCCGACCTGAACGCGATTGCGGGAGTCCTTGCCCAACAGGTGGTTCAACGCGGTGGTGTACGCGAAGGCCGCGCGTTCACCCACGGGTGCGTTCTCGCCCTGACGCTCCGTCTTGCCGTAAGACTCGAAGGCGCGCGCATTGAACGACACAACGTTCGCGCCCGAGGATTGCGCCCCCCACACGCCCTTGATCGATGAATGCAAACGTTGAATGGGGCCGGTGCGGCCTTCGACGAGGCAGAGGCCAACTGGTGCGTCGATGCTGGGAGTCGGCTGTGCCGCGGTTGCTATCGCCGGTCGCTGACATATGAGACCGGTGTCTCCTACCAACCGAAAGCTCATTACGGGATTTGACTCTTGGATGTCGTCCCAGGCCGGGTGGGCGCGCACCGCCGACCAGTCGGCTCGATCGATTGCCGACAGCACGGCTCGTATGCCCGGATCGTCCTGAGCGGGGTGTGGAAGCTCCGCGATTCGCGCGCGAAAGGCTGCGTGCGGAGAGACCTCGGCCTTGCCCTTGCGTTCGCGTTCCAGCCCAATGACATAGGCGGCGGTGTCCCAGAGCAGGTTGGCTTTGACGCCTGAGGTCTTCTTCTCGCCCTGCGGGACGAGAAAGTTGCGGGCGCGCAGCTTCTTCCCATCAAGGGACCGCGTGTCGTGCAGCTGGACGACGTGACCGTCTGTCGTCAACTCGATGACGAAGGGGATCTCCTTGTCTTCGAGCCCAAAACGGGGCAAGCGTTGAGCTGGATCGGGGTTGTCCGCCTTGCGGTCGTAGTAGTTCACCAGTTCTTGCAGGATCACCGTGCACCCCCTTCTGCGCTGACCTCGATCACGCCTTGCTTCATCTCTGCGCGAAAGAACACAGGCTGCGGGTCAGCAGGTTGGCTGAAGTCCATGTCGTGCAGCATCCAGCCCAGTTCGGTGTCTTGGGGCAGTGGCGGGCGTTCAGCGGCCAGATTCGTGACCAGGCGAATGCGCGCATCGAACTCGCGGCAACCCAGGTAAGGCTGGTTCACCCATTGGCCGCGATCAGCGCGCCGCTCGAACATGGCGTGGTACTTCTGAGGCGGGTGCGGATCTTGTCGGCCGGCGCGGACCTCCATGTCTGCATGCACCCGGTAGGCGACGTCGCGCAGCAGCAACCCGGCGCGTTGCTGGCGGTCATCTTCGATGTAGATGGCGAGATCGCCGTTGCCTGCCGCCATGGCTTGCTGAACGTTGCGCGTGGAGATCACCGAGGCCACTTCATTGCGTCGCAGATTGATGAAACGAATGGGGTTGAGCACCTCAATGCGCCGGATGTGCCAGCGGATCTCGGGCTTCCACAGCACGGCGTCGAACACGGCGCGCGCCGCAGAAGGCGTGATCACGTCATAAGACACCCGCTCGACTTTCATCTCGGGGCGCGTGAAGCAGGCGAAGTCGCCGCTGATCTCGAGGCAGTAGCGTTTC
>CAZBOF010000192.1:0-4387 GCA_964493285.1 uncultured Rhizobacter sp.
GATGCCGAATCCGGGCGGCACGACGCCGAAGGTGTCGAAGGCCTGCATGCCCCATTTCATGAACTGGTAGCGCTCGTTGTTGCGCTGGAACTCCAGTTTCATGTTCAAGTCGAGCGCGTTCTTGGTGCCGAAGTAGTCGATCATCACCGAGTGGTCGACCACGAGGTCCACTGGGACGAGCGGCTCGATGATCCGGGGGTTCTTGCCCATCGACACGGCCACGTTGCGCATCGCCGCGAGGTCGGCCAGCAGCGGCACGCCCGTGAAGTCTTGCAGCACGACGCGGGCCACGACGAACGGGATCTCGTCGACCCGGTCGGCGGTCGGCTGCCAGTTGGCCAGCTGCATCACATGATCGGGCGTGACCTTTTTGCCATCGCAGTTGCGCAGCACCGATTCCAGCACGATGCGCAGCGAAACCGGCAACTGGCTCACATTGGGGTACTGCTTGGCCAGCTCCGGCAGAGAGAAGTAGCTTCCGCTGCGGCCCGAGGCCGTCTTGAAGGTCTTCTTCGTCGATTGGAAGGCATGAAGGGCTGGCTTCTTGGTCTTGGCCATGGGGCGGGCTCCTGGTTTGACTGGCGGAATGGCGGTGCGTGCCCATTGTGCAGCGCCGTGCTGCGCAGGGCACCAGGATGCCGCGGAGCCCGCAGGCTGCCAGGGGGTTCAATTCACGATGCGAAAAGCCGCAGAGGCCCGAATCGACGGTCGCGACGGCCTTGCCAGAGAGGCCGCGCAGGCCGCTCCAACGCGGAAATAGTGCCGGAATCGCCCCCTTAATGCGCCGAGCGCTCGGCGGGTGCCCGCTCACAATGGCTCGATCTGACTCTGCCCGGTTGCCGCATGAACAATTCGACCGCAACGCCTCCTGCCATGGCGGCAAGCCAGGTCGATCCGCGTGCATCCGGTTTCGCGCAGTCGGTGGCCCAGGCCGAGGCCGGCGGCATGCCGCTGGCCGAGCTGATGGGGGTGGCCGAGCGGTTGTCGCAAGCCGGGCGATTGGCCGATGCCGCCGCCTTGTACGAGACCTGGATCGCCCACACGGTGTCGCCTCTCCTGCACGTGGCCTGTTTCAACTGGGGCACGGTGCTGGGCGCCCTGCGGCAACACGACGCGGCGCACAAGGCCTATCAGCGCGCGCTGGCGGTGTCTCCCGGATTCCACCAGGCCCGCCTCAACATGGGTCATCAGCTCGAGCACCTGGGCCGCCCGGCCGAGGCGCTGGCGCAATGGCAGCAGGTGCTGGAAGACCCGGAGATCCCGCGTGAGCTGGTCTTGCACGCCCTGAACAACCAGGCTCGCCTGCATGAGCTGCAACGCCAGTACGACGAGGCCGAGCGCTGCATGCGCCGCAGCCTCGAGATTCACCCCGCACAGCCCGATGTGCTTCAGCACTATGTGCATCTGCGGCAGAAAAAGTGTGCCTGGCCGGTGTACCAGCCGGTGGGCGCGGTGACGCAGAACCAGTTGCTGATGTCCACCTCGGTGCTGGCCATGCTCGGCGCGACCGACGACCCCGCGTTGCAGCTCATGGCCGCGCAGCGCTTCGTTCACGAACGCACGCCCAAGCCGCCGGCGCAGCCGCTGCACGGGCCGGGCGCTTCGCGCCAGGGGCGCGTGAAGGTCGGCTACCTTTCGGGTGACCTGCACATGCACGCCGTGGGCCTGCTCACGGTGGAGCTTCTGGAGTTGCACGACCGCCATCGCTTCGAGGTCTATGCCTTCTCCTGGAGCCGCGACGACGGCACGCCGCTGCGGGCGCGCTTGCGCGCTGCCGTGGACCACTATGTGCCGCTTGGCGGGCTGGACGACACCACCGCTGCCGGCCTGATCGCGCAGCACGGCATCGACGTCCTGGTCGACCTGCAAGGGCTCACCGCCGGTGCGCGGCCCGCCATCGTGGGCATGCGTCCCGCGCCGGTCCAGGTCAGCTACCTGGGGCTGCCGGGGACCTGCGCGCTGCCCGGCGTCGACTGGATCCTCGCCGACCGGTTCGTCATGCCGCCCGAACTGCAGCCCTACATGACCGAGCGGCCGCTGTACGTGCCGCGCTGCTACCAGGTGAGCGACCGCCAGCGCGCGGCTTCCGCCGCCCCGGCACGCGCCGACCTCGGCCTGCCGGAAGACGCCTTCGTCTACTGCTCGTTCAACAACACCTTCAAGTTCACCGAAGAGATGTTCCGCACCTGGATGCGCATCCTGCAGCAGGTCGAGGGCAGCGTGCTGTGGCTGCTGGCCGACAACGACGTGGCGCTGGCCAATATGCGGCGCGAAGCCGATGCGCACGGCGTGGCGCGTGAGCGCCTGGTCCTGGCGCCGCGGGTGGCTCCGCCCGATTACCTGGCACGGTTCCAGGCGGCCGACCTGATGCTGGACACTTTCCCGTACAACGCCGGCACCACGGCCAGCGATGCACTGTGGATGGGGCTGCCGATCGTCACGTACTCCGGCCGCTCCTACATCTCGCGCATGGCGGGCAGCCTGCTGAATGCGGTCGGCCTGCCGGACCTGGTGACTTCGTCACTGGCCGAGTACGAACGCCTGGCCGTGCAATTGGGCCGTCAACCGAAGCGCGTGGCATCGTACAAGCGCTATCTGGCCGAACAGGGGCGCACCTCGGCGCTGTTCGACGTGCCCGGGCTGGTGCGAGACATCGAAGCGCAGTTCGAGCGGCTGGCGCTGGAGCACCGCGCCGCCTGACGGCGCCTGGATCATGTCGGCGCGCCAAGACCCCGTGATGGACCCGGTGGCCTCGCCAGAGGTGGCTGCGCACGGCAATGACGCGCTGTTGCAGGCGATCGCCTGGCTGAGCCGCCACCATGGGCAGGAGCGCTCGCCCGAATCGCTCCTGTCCGGCGTGGCGGTGGACGGCCAGCTCGGTCCCGACCAGGCGGTTCGGCTGCTGCGGGACGCCGGTTTCAATGCCGGCCTGATCCAGCGCTCGATCGCCGACATCCACGCCTTGCTCCTGCCCGCCGTGCTGCTGCTGAAGAACGGCGATGCCTGCATCGTGCAGCAGCGTACGCCAGGCAAGAAGGGCAGCCCCGCCAGCTACGACGTGGTGATGCCCGGCCCGCAAAGCCATAGCTGCAAAGCCACCGAGGCCGAGTTGGCGACGGAGTACACCGGCTTTGCGCTCGTGGCTTCGCCCAGGCCCGCGGCGCCCACCGGGGCCGCGGTCGAGATCCTCGTGGACCCGGCCCGCCACTGGCTGTGGGGCACGCTGCGCCGCTTCGCGCCGTATTACCGGTCGGCGCTGCTCGCCGCATTGCTGAGCAATGTGCTGATGCTGGCCAGCAGCCTGGTGACCGCGGTGGTGTTCGACAAGGTGATCCCGCACCAGGCTTTCGTCACGTTGTGGGCCCTGGCGATCGGCGGCTTCATCGCCCTCGTGTTCGACCTCATCGCCCGCCAACTGCGCACGCACCTGATCGACGCCGCCGGCAAGAAGGCCGACCTCATCATCGGCTCGGTGCTGTTTCGCCAGACGCTGGGCGTGCGCATGGAGCACCGGCCCGAATCGGCGGGTTCCTACGCCCACCACTTGGCGCAGGTGGAGGTGGTGCGCGATTTCTTCGCGGGGGCGACGCTGTCGGCCTTGAGCGACCTGCCGTTCATCGTGATCTTCGTGACGATGACCTTCGTCATCGGCGGGCCGCTGGGCTGGGTGCTGCTGTGCGCGATCCCGCTCATCCTGGGGATGGCGCTGGTGATCCAGTCGTCGCTGCGCCGCTCGATGGCGGCCAACATGGCGCACCAGGCCGACCTGCAGGGCATCCTGGTCGAGTCGGTGGAAGGCCTGGAAGACCTGAAGGCCGCCGGCGCGCAAGGCCGCTTTCTGCGCCGCTACGAAGATGCCACCGCCGCGGCGGCCGAATCGGCCCTGCGCGCGCGCAACCTCAGCGCGTGGACGAACAACATCTCGTCGATGGCGCAGCAGCTCATCACGCTGGTGATGCTGGTGGTGGGGGTGTACCTCATCCACGCCGGGCAGATCTCGGGCGGTGCGCTCATCGGCTCCATCATGCTGTCCAGCCGCGCCGTCGGGCCGCTGGGCAGCGTGGTCGGCCTGGCCACGCGCTACCAGGGCGCGCGCGCGGCCATGGTGTCGCTGGACCGCCTGATGCGCCAGCCGGTCGAGCGCGCACCCGGTGCCACCTACGTCGCCAACCACACCATCACAGGGCGCATCGCGCTGCGCGAGGCGGGCTTCTCCTATCCGCCGACGGCCCCCGACGCGGCGGTCCCCAAGGTCTTGCGCGCGGTGAACCTGAAGTTCGAACCCGGCGAGCGGGTGGCGATTCTGGGCCGCATCGGCAGTGGCAAGTCGACCATCCTGCGGCTGCTTGCGGGGCTGTACCAGCCCACCGAAGGCATGGTCGAGGTG
>CAZBOF010000192.1:4397-6511 GCA_964493285.1 uncultured Rhizobacter sp.
GGTGGACGGCATCGACCTGCGCCAGATCGACCCGGCCGACTTCCGTGCGCGTGTGGGCTTCGTCTCCCAGGAGCCGCGCCTGTTCAAGGGCACCTTGCGCGAGAACGTGCTGATGGGCCGTGGGGCGGTCGATGCCACGCGCTTGTCCGAGGTGGCGCGCGTGACCGGGCTCGACCGCGTGGTGGCCTCGCACCCGCAGGGCTGGGAGCTGCCCGTGGGCGAGATGGGCGCGCTGCTGTCGGGCGGCCAGCGCCAGCTCGTCGCGCTGGCGCGCTGCCTGGTCACGCAGCCGCAGATTCTCTTGATGGACGAGCCCACCAGTTCCATGGATGCACAGTCCGAGGCGCTGTTCCTGCGCCAGCTCAATGAAGCCCTGGGCACGCGCACGGTGGTCATGGTCACGCACCGCCCGGCGGTGCTCGAACTGGCCCAGCGCGTGGTGGTGGTCGATGGCGGGCGGGTGGTGCTCGATGGGCCGAAGGCCCAGGTGCTGGCGGCGCTCTCCGGCGCCAGGCCGGCCGCCACGGCCACGCCTGAGGCCGGCGCGTCACCCAACGTGCACCTGCACCCGTCGACGCAGCCGGTGCAGCGCCAGGCCTCGGTATGAGCTTCTGGAAGGGCGGCGGCAAAGCCAAGGCGCCCACCCGCGCCGACATGAGCTACATGGCCGACGTGCGTGCGGCCATGGTGGCCGAGGCCACGCCGCGCACGACCTGGGCGCTGTACCTCATGGCCATCGTGGTCACTTCGCTGATCGTCTGGGCATCGATTGCGCGCGTGGACGAGATCACGCGTGCCGATGCTCGCGTGATCCCCGAAGGCCGCGAGCAGGTGATTGCCAGCCTCGAAGGCGGCCTCTTGAGCGAGCTGCATGTGCGCGAAGGCATGCAGGTGCACGAAGGGCAGGAACTGGCGCAGCTCGATCCCACTCGCTTCGAGTCGCAGCAGAACGAAGGACAGGCCAAGCGGCTGGCGATCCTGGCGGCCCGGGCCCGCCTCCACGCCGAAGCCTATGGGCGCGCCTTGCGTTTCCCGCCCGAGGTGCTGGCGGTGCCATCGATCGTGGCGGGCGAGACAGACGCGTTCAACGCTCGCAAGCACGCGCTCGATGAAGCCTTGCAGTCCACGGCGCGCAATGTGGCGCTGCTGATGAAAGAGCTGGGCGTGGCCGAAGCCATGGCCAGCAAGGGTTTGATGTCGGAGGTGGAGGTGATGCGCCTGCGCCGCCAAGTCAATGACCTGCACTTGAGCAGCCGCGAGCGCGTCAACCGATTCCGCCAGGAGGCGAGTACCGAGCTGGTGCGCGTGCAGACCGAGTTGTCGTTGCTGGACGAGCAACTCGCGGGGCGTGCCGACGTGCTGCGCCGCACGGTGCTCACTTCGCCGGTGCGCGGGCTGGTGAAGAACATCCGCACCGTCACCATCGGTGGCGTGGTGGCGCCGGGCGCGCCGATCATGGAGATCGTGCCGATCAGCTCGCGCGTGCTGATCGAGGCGCGCGTGAAGCCGCGCGACATCGGCTTCCTGCGGGTGGGGCAGCCGGCCGAGATGAAGCTCGCCGCCTACGACTACACCACCTACGGCGGCCTGCGCGGCAAGATCGAGTACATCAGCCCGGATGCCCTGGGCGATGCCGACCGCGCCGCGTCGGCCGACGCCACCTACTACCGGGTCACGCTGCGGGCGGACCGCTCGTCGCTCAAGCAGGGCAGCAAGCCGTTGAACGTGCTGCCCGGCATGACCGGCGTGGTGGAGGTTCGCACCGGCGAGCGTTCGGTGATCAGCTTCCTGCTGCGCCCGCTGATGAAGTCGAGGGAAGCGTTCCGCGAGCGCTGAGCGCGCCCGGCCATCCCGCTTTGCCTCAGATGATGCCCTGGGCCAGCATCGCGTCGGCCACCTTCACGAAGCCTGCGACGTTGGCGCCATCGACGTAGCTCACCTTGCCGTCTTCGCCGCGGCCATGGTGCACGCAGGCATCGTGGATGCTGCGCATGATGGTTTGCAGGCGGGCATCCACCTCCTCGCGTGGCCACGAGATGCGCATGGCGTTCTGGCTCATCTCCAGGCCCGAGGTGGCCACGCCGCCGGCATTGCTGGCCTTGCCGGGCGCGAAC
>CAZBOF010000193.1:0-6508 GCA_964493285.1 uncultured Rhizobacter sp.
GTCAAACCCGAGCGCGTCGTACCGGCCATCGTCGAATTCGTCGACATCGCCGGGCTGGTGGCCGGCGCATCGAAGGGAGAAGGCCTGGGCAACCAGTTCCTGGCCCATATCCGTGAAACCGACGCCATCGTCAACGTGGTGCGCTGCTTCGATGACGAGAACGTGATCCACGTTGCCGGCAAGGTCGATCCGATCTCCGACATCGAGGTCATTCAAACCGAGTTGTGCCTCGCCGATCTGGGCACGGTCGACAAGACCCTGCAACGTGCCACCAAGGTGGCGAAGGCCGGCGACAAGGAAGCCGCCCGCCTCGTGGCCGTGCTCCAGAAATGCCAGGCCGCGCTGAATGAAGCCAAACCCGTGCGCAGCCTCGATTTCAGCAAAGAGGAACACGCGGTGCTCAAGCCGCTGTGCCTGATCACCGCCAAGCCGGCCATGTTCGTCGGCAACGTCGACGAGGGCGGCTTCGAGAACAACCCCTATCTCGACAAGCTGCGCAGCTACGCAGAAGGCCAAAACGCGCCGGTGGTGGCGATCTGCGCCAAGACCGAAGCTGAACTCTCCGAGATGAGCGACGACGACCGCCTGCTGTTCTTGCAAGAGATGGGCCAGAGCGAACCGGGCCTGAACCGGCTGATCCGCGCCGCATTCAAGCTGCTGGGCCTGCAAACCTACTTCACCGCCGGCGTGAAGGAAGTGCGCGCGTGGACCATCCATGCGGGCGACACCGCGCCCCAGGCGGCCGGCGTGATTCACACCGATTTCGAGCGCGGCTTCATCCGGGCCCAAACCATCGCCTATGACGACTTCCTGACGCACCGCGGCGAGCAAGGCGCCAAAGACGCCGGAAAGATGCGCGCGGAAGGCAAGGAATATGTGGTCAAGGATGGCGACGTCCTGAACTTCCTGTTCAACGTCTGACGGCACAACATCTGCTTTCAGCCTGCTGACGCAGGCGGCAGCGCGTCATGGGCGTGGATGGTAGGCTTCGCCATCGGCCCCGGGTAACTTCCAAGGCAGCACCCGTCCAGGAGCCGCCCCATCCCATGGGAACCTGCCCGCCAAGCACCCCACGATGACTTCTGCCGCAGACCACCGCCAAGCGCCGCACTGGATGCTTGCGCTCGTCGCAACCGCCGTGGCCTACATGGCCTTCGGATGGGCGGCGATGTGGCTTGCCGCCGCGCCCAGCTACGCGGCGCCCCTCTATCCAGCCAGCGGCATCGCCCTGGCCTGCGTGCTCACGTACGGCCGGCGCATGCTGCCCGCCGTGGCCATCGGCGCATTCACCGTCAACACGCTGCTGGCGGTCGATCGCGGCGCCCCCAACCTGGCAGGTGCCGTGCTGCTGCCTGCCACCGTGGCGATCGGTGCCACGCTGCAGGCGGCGATTGGCGCCTTTCTGGTGCGCCGCTTCAGCAGCCACCCGCTCACCCTCAGCGAACCCCGCGACGTGGCCGTTTTCTTCGGGCTGGGCGGCGCGTTGGCCAGCACCATATGCGCCACGCTGAGCGCCGCCGGGCTCTACTACTTCACCCGCCAGCCGATTGACATCCTGTGGTTCAGCTGGTGGGTGTGGGCCTCCGGCGACGCCCTGGGCGTCTTGATCGCCGGGCCCATCGTGCTCACGCTGATCGGGCGCCCACGCAGCGAATGGGCCACGCGGCGCCTGACCGTGGGACTGTCGCTGTGCGTGGCCACGGTTCTCATCGCGCTCAGCATGAAGCAAGTGGAGCGCTGGGAGAACGACCGCGTGCAGGCGTCCTTTGATCGCGACGCCGTCCACGCCTCGTCCAATCTGGCAGCCCAGCTGCAGTACCCCCTGCATGCGCTGCGGGCGCTGCGCGGTGCGTACATGGCCTCCGAAGCCATCTCCCGGGACGAAATGCGGCGCGCCACCAGCGCCTGGCTGGCCCCTGGGGACCACGTGCAGGGCATGGGCTGGATACAGCTCATACAGCGCGCAGATGCGCCCGCCTACGAAGCCGAGGTGCGCACCATCGACTTCCCCAGTTTTCGCGTCCATGACCGGCCAGGCGCCCCCGAGCCGCCCAGGCCGGACGACATGCTGGCCGTGATCCGATACATCGAACCCGAATCCGCGAACGCCGCAGCGCTGGGAGTCAACGCGCGCTCCTCCGCCGAAGCGCGCGCTGCGATCGACATGGCGATTCGAACCGATGCCCCTGCGGCCAGCGCCAGCTTCCGTGTCACACAAGCCACCGACGAACGCACCGACGTCGTGATCTACCACGCGCTGTATCGCGGCTCGCCAACCACGATGAGCGAACGCTTGCGCAGCGCCAGCGGCGTGCTCTTCGTGACATTGAAGATGGACGCGGCGCTGCGCGCATTCCAAAGCAGCCTGCCGCACTACCTCCACCTCTGCGTGGTCGACACCGAACCCACCACCGCGCACCGGCGCCTGGCCGGGGAAGAGAACTGCGAAGCCCGCGAGGCCGACCTCCTGCACGTGCGCCCGCTGGCGTTCGCGGGGCGGCAATGGGACCTGCGCGTCACCGCCATGAGCGCCGACCTGCCCGATACGCGTGGGCGCAGCGCCCTGCTGTTCTCGCTGGTCGGACTGCTGGCCGTTGCCATGCTCGGCGCCTTGCTGCTCACCGTCACCGGGCGCACGCGCCGCATCGAGGTGGCGGTCAACGACCGGACGGCGGCGCTGCAGCACGAGATCACCGAACGCGAGCGCACGGAAGCCAATCTGCGCGAGAGCGAGCAGCGCTTCCGCAATATCCTGAACAACGTGCCGATCGGTGTGGTGTACACCGATCTCCAAGGCAACGTGAAGCAGGTGAATCCACGCTTCTGCGAACTGACCGGCTACACCAGCGACGCGCTGATGAGCATGAACGTCGACAAGCTCACGCACCCCGAAGACCGCGATCAGGACGCCGACCTCACCGCGCAGCTGGTGCGTGGCGACATCCCGATCTACCGCCGCCAGGGCCGCTATCTGACGCGCGACAACCGCATGGTCTGGGTGCAATCGATCGTGACCCTCCTGCGCGACGTCCAGGGCGAGCCGCACCGCATCGTCGGCGTGGTGGAAGACATCACCGAACACCTGCGGCTGGCCGAGGCCGAACGCGCCCGCGAGATCGCGGAAGCCGCCAACCTCGCCAAGAGTGAATTCCTCTCGCGCATGAGCCACGAGCTGCGCACTCCGCTGAACGCGATGCTGGGGTTCGCGCAGTTGCTGGAACTCGACCAGAGCGCACCGCTGTCCAATGCGCAAAAGCCCTGGGTCGGACAAATTCAGAGCGCCGGCTGGCATCTGCTGGACATGATCAACGACGTGCTGGACCTGTCGCGCATCGAATCCGGCACCTTGAATCTTCAGTTGGAAGCCGTGGACCTGCGCGACACCGTCTCCTCTGTGCTCTCGCTGGTCGCACAAGACACCCAACGCCGCCGCATCACCATCACGCAGAACATCCCCGACACCGCCGCGCGGGTGATCGGCGACAGCACGCGCGTCAAGCAGATCCTCATCAACCTGCTGAGCAATGCCATCAAGTACAACACCGATGGCGGACGCATCCACATCGCCACGCGCTCGAACCCTCGCGACAGCATCGAGATCGTGGTCACCGACACCGGCCTCGGCATGACGCCCCAGCAACTGGCCCAGCTGTTCCAGCCCTTCAACCGGCTGGGCCGGGAGCGCTCCGCGCTCGAAGGCACAGGCATCGGCCTGGTGATCAGCCAGCGCCTCACCGAACTCATGGGCGGCACGCTGCGCGCGCGCAGCGCAGCGGGCGAAGGCTCGTCGTTCATCCTGAGCCTGCCGCGCGCCGAACCGGCCGACAGCGCACATTCCGACCTCGGCGACTTTGCCGACGCATCCAGCAACTACCGCCAGCGCACAGTTCACTATGTCGAGGACAACGAAACCAATGTCGAGGTCATGCGCGGCATCCTCTCGCGGCGCCAGCAGGTGCGCTTCGAGGTATCGACCACCGGGCTGGACGGCCTGGCGGCAATCCGCCAGCAACGGCCTGATCTCATCCTGCTCGACATGCACCTGCCCGACATCGACGGGCTGGAACTGCTCCGGCACTTGAAATCCGACCAGCTGACCAGCGACATCCCCGTGATCGTCGTCTCGGCCGACGCGCTCGCCCACCAGATCGACACGGCCATGGAAGCCGGCGCCTATTACTACCTCACCAAGCCGGTGAGCGTGACCCAGCTGCTCGCCGTGATCGACGCGGTTCTGGAGAGCGCCGATACCCACTTCGGCTGAAGACGGGCTCAGATCCCGCGAGAATCCACCCTTTCTCCATGCGATATTTCACGATAGTGAATGCTCACATCAAAATCAAAGAGCACACCAATCAGCACTCTCGATCATCGAGTGCTAATATTTGCGGAACGAAAGGAGCAACGGGATGTCTGAAGTCTCTATGAACATGTCATCTGCTTCCGCCTTGACCGTCCGCGACCCCTGGGCCATGGTGCCCTCGCTCGGCAATCTGGACGCTTACATCTCGGCCGTCAACCGCATTCCACTGCTCAGCCAGGAGGAAGAAGTTTCCGCCGCCAGGCGCCTGCGCGAGCATGGCGACGTGGAGTCCGCCGGGAAGCTGGTGCTGTCGCACTTGCGCTTGGTGGTGTCCATTTCTCGCCAGTACCTGGGTTACGGGCTGCCGCACGGCGACCTCATCCAGGAAGGCAACGTGGGGCTGATGAAAGCCGTCAAGCGCTTCGACCCCGACCAAGGCGTGCGCCTGGTGAGCTATGCCATGCACTGGATCAAGGCCGAAATCCATGAGTACATCCTGCGCAACTGGCGCATGGTCAAAGTGGCGACGACCAAGGCCCAGCGCAAGCTGTTCTTCAACCTGCGCTCCATGAAGCAGAGCCTGAAGGAAGACGCCGCAGACAGCCATACCCACCGCGCCACCCTCACGCAGACCGAGGCCGAGACGATGGCCCAGCGGCTGAACGTCAAGCGCGAAGAAGTGCTGGAGATGGAAACGCGCATGTCGGGCGGCGATGTCGCACTGGAACCGCAAACCGATGATGGCGAGGAAGCCTACGCCCCCATCGCCTACTTGGCCGACGAGAGTTCGGAGCCAACGCGGGTGATCGAATCGCATCGCCGCGACTGGTTGGCCAGTGATGGCATCGCCCAGGCCCTGGACGTGCTCGACGCCCGCAGCCGCCGCATCGTCGAAGAACGGTGGCTGAAGGTCAACGACGACAGTTCGGGCGGGATGACCTTGCACGATCTGGCCACCGAATACGGCGTCAGCGCCGAGCGCATTCGCCAGATCGAGGTGTCCGCCATGAAGAAGATGCGCAAAGTACTTGCCGAAGAACGCGCCTGACCGGCTTCCTTCTCACGCCCCATGACCAACGGCCCCTCGGGGCCGTTGGTCATGGGGCATCTGCAGCCGGCTTCAAGCGCCGGACAACAGCGTCTTGAGATCGGACTCCAGCGCCTCCGAGCCGCTGCCGTAGCGTGTGAACAAACGCAGCCGTCCCGTGGCATCGAAGATGTACGAGCCCGCGGTGTGATCCATCGTGTAGCTGTTGTCACCGCTCTTGCCCGGCACCTTGGCGTAGTACACCTTGAAGTCCTTGGCCGTGGCGGCCGTCTGCTCTGCGGACCCACGCAAGGCGATGAAGCTGGGATCGAACGCCTGCATGTAGGCCTTCAGAATCTCCGGCGTGTCCCGCTCGGGATCGACCGTGATGAAGATGCCCTGGAGGCGATCCCCATCCGCGCCCAGCTTCTTCTTGATCGAGGCCAGTTCGGACATCGTCGTCGGGCAGACGTCGGGACATTGCGTGAAACCGAAGAACACGACAGTCACCTTGCCTTTGAAATCAGCGAGGGACCGCGGCCGCCCGTCTGGGTCCGTCAGCGCCAGGTTGCGGCCGTAGTCAGCACCGGTGATATCGATGGCCTGGAAGGACGGTTTGGCGGATGTGCCCATGAAGCCGTCACAGCCTGTCAGCAGCATCGCATGGACGGCCACCACCAGCCACATTTGCCAACGCGCATGTTTCTTCACCACCAGGCCCTCACGTAATGGTCCACCAGCAGCGCCGCGAAGAGCAGCGAGAGGTGAAGGATGGAAAAGCGGAAGGTCGTGCGCGCCAACGCGTCCGAATACTGCCGCCACAGCCGCCAAGCATAGGCAATGAACACCATCCCGAGGAGGATGGCGCTGGCGAGGTAGATGACGCCGCTCATCCCCGAGATGAAAGGCAGCAGGGTCGCCGCGAAGAGCACGAAGGTATACAGCAGCACCTGCAGGCGCGTGAACTCGGAACCGTGTGTGACCGGCAGCATCGGCAGGCCGGCCTTGCGATAGTCTTCGACGCGGTACAGCGCCAGCGCCCAGAAGTGCGGCGGCGTCCACAAGAAGATGATGAGGCAGAGGATCAGGCTCTCAGCGCCCACCTCGTTGCGCATCGCGGCCCAGCCCAGCACCGGCGGCATGGCGCCCGAGGCCCCGCCGATCACGATGTTCTGCGG
>CAZBOF010000194.1:0-6405 GCA_964493285.1 uncultured Rhizobacter sp.
TCGGGCACGATCACATCCGGGCCTCGGCCGATGAAGATCTGGCGAATCACCGGCTCTTTCTCGCGCACCGTGGGCGACATCGGCATCTCCGCATCGACCGGCACGTCGCGCCAGCCCAGCAGCACCTGGCCTTCCAGCTTCACCGCCCGTTCGAGCGCCTGCTCGCAGGCCAGGCGCGAGGCGTGCTCTTTCGGCAGAAAGATCATGCCGACGCCGTACTCGCCGGGCGGCGGCAGGTCCACCCCCTGCGTTGCCATTTCGGCGCGGTAGAACTCGTCGGGGATCTGGATCAGGATGCCGGCACCGTCGCCCATCAGCTTGTCAGCGCCCACTGCGCCGCGGTGGTCGAGATTCTCAAGAATCTTCAGACCCTGCTGGACGATGCTGTGCGCCTTCTGGCCTTTGATGTGGGCCACGAATCCCACACCGCAGGCGTCATGCTCGTTCGCGGGATCGTAGAGGCCGCATTCTGCGGCGTCTTGCAGTTCTTGCGGGGTCGCCGCCGGATAGGTAGCTTGGGCCATGACACAACTCGCTCGGAAAACAAATCGAACGAGAAGAATAATGCAGTGCAGCAAGCGCCACAATCGAATTAATTAGGGTCAGGAACCATATAAACAAGACAAATCACCCTATATCAATAATTGGGGACAGATTAATTCATCAAAGCGCCTTTTTGGGGCGCCCGCGAGGCAGCGGCGCCAGGCGCCGGTCGGTGAACACGGCCAAACGCTCGATGAATTCAGGCGTGCCCAAGGGCCACCCTTTTTCCACCGCTTGCGCCAATTGCGCCCGTGTGGCGGCTCTGAGCCCCTCGTCCATCAATCTGCGATAGCCGGCTTCGCGTTCGAACGGCGTGTTGCCCAGCCCCCAGAACCGCACATGGTCGGTGATCAAGGGATCCACACGCTGGCCCAAGTGATGTGGCAGGCTGGACGCGGAGACGTGCACCAGATGGGTGCTTGCGACGTCGTTCGACCCGCCTTCTTCGACAAAACGCATCGCATCGAGCAAGTAGTGTTCCGGGTCGATCGGTGTGGCGCGAAAGCGACCTTCCCACAAGCTGCCGGCATGGTTGTGGCGGCGATTGAAATGCGTGCCATAGCGGCGCCCGAGTGACTGCATGACGCGGCTCAAGCCATCGGCAGTCTGCGGCGTGACCAGCAAGCGCACTTCGGCCGGATGCAGTGCGTAGGCATGCACCGCCACCCGGTGCGTCGTCGCCACCTCCCTCAGCAGCGCGAGAAAGAGCTGGCTGTCAGCCTCATCGGCAAACACCGGCTGGCGGTTGTGCCCGCGCTGGATGAGCAGGTGCGGCCAGTTCGGCACGCACAGTCGAGGCAGCCGCGCCATCGCCCTGCCGCTCAGTCGAACAAGCAGCGCCCGGTGAGGCGCTCGTGCTCGCGCAGCGCGAAACGGTCGGTCATGCCGGCGATGTAGTCGGCGATGCCCCGCAGCCGTGCGCGTGGCTGCGAACGGATGGCCTCCACCGGTTCAGTTTGATAAGCCGCAAACAGATCGCGCACCACCTCTTTCGCACGGCCCGTGGTCGCCTCGACTTGCGGGTGCCGGTACAGATTGGCGCGCAAGAAGCGCTTGAGCTGCGCGCTGTCCTGCGCCATCGCGTCGCTGAAGCAGACGATGGGGCGCGGCTGCCGGCGGACCTCATCGACGCTGGCGGGCGCAGTGCGGCGCAGCGCCTCGCCGGTGGCGTCCAGCACGTCGTACACCTGCGCGGACAGCATGCGCCGGATGCTCTCGAACAGCACACGCCGCCCGGCCAGCTTCGGGTACTCGGCCAGCGCTTCGCGCTGGAAGCGCATGAACAACGGCACGTCTTCCAGCTGCTCCAGCGCCAGCAGCCCTGAGCGCACGCCGTCGTCGACATCGTGCGCGTTGTAGGCGATCTCGTCGGCCAGGTTGCACAGCTGCGCTTCCAGGCTGGGCTGTGTGCGGTCAATGAAGCGCCGCGCCACCCCGTCGGGATCTTGCGCCACGAGGCGCTGCGCGTGGCGCAGCGAACAATGCTTGAGAACGCCTTCGCGGGTTTCGTACGACAGGTTCAAGCCATCGAATGCCGGGTAGCGCTCCTCCAGCGCGTCCACGACGCGCAGGCTTTGAAGGTTGTGCTCGAAGCCGCCGCTGGCCGGGTCGCTCTGGCGCAGGCATTCGTTCAAAGCATCCTGCCCCGCGTGCCCGAACGGCGTGTGGCCGAGGTCGTGCGCCAGGGCGATCGCTTCCACGAGGTCCTCGTTCAAGCCGAGGGTGCGCGAAATCGAACGGCCCAGCTGCGCCACTTCCAGTGAATGCGTCAGGCGCGTGCGGAAGAGGTCGCCTTCATGATTGAGAAACACCTGCGTCTTGTAGACGAGGCGCCGGAATGCCGTGCTGTGGACGATGCGGTCACGGTCGCGCTGGAACGGGCTGCGCGTGGGCGCAGGCGCTTCCGCATGACGGCGCCCGCGGCTGGCCTCGGGGTGGCACGCATACGGCTTCAGCATGGGTGAAGGTCGGGGTCGCGTATCAGCCGGTGTGCGCCGCCAGCACGTCGCGCACCATCGCATCAGGCGCCGGCCGCACCTCGGCCTGCCCGGGCTTCGTGATGACCACGAAGCGAATCTCGCCCGCCTCGGCCTTCTTGTCGACACGCATCAGTTCCAAATAGCGATCGGCGCTCAGTTGGCGCGGTCCGCGAACCGGCAAGCGCGCGCGCTCGATCAACCGCATGAGGCGCGCCACATAGCCCGCGTCGATGAAGCCAAGCCGATGCGACAGGTCGGCCGCCATCACCATGCCGCAGCCCACGCCTTCGCCGTGCAACCATTCGCCGTAGCCGAGGCCGGCCTCGATCGCGTGCCCGAAGGTGTGGCCGAAGTTGAGGATGGCGCGCAGGCCGGATTCGCGTTCGTCCTGCCCCACCACCCAGGCCTTGATCTCGCACGAACGCCGGATGGCGTAGGCCAGCGCGGTCTTGTCGCGCGCCCACAAGGCGTCGAGGTTGTCCTCGATCCAGCCCAGGAAGGCATCGTCGGCAATCGGGCCGTACTTGATGACTTCGGCCAGGCCCGCCGCCAGCTCCCGGTCCGGCAGCGTATCCAGCGTGTCCAGATCGGCCAGCACGCGCAACGGCTGGTAGAACGCGCCAATCATGTTCTTGCCCAGCGGATGGTTGATGGCGGTCTTGCCGCCCACCGATGAATCCACCTGCGCCAACAGCGTCGTGGGCACCTGCACGAACGGCACGCCGCGCATGTAGCAGGCGGCGGCAAAGCCGGTCACGTCGCCAATGACGCCGCCACCCAGCGCGAACAGCATCGTCTTGCGATCGCAACCGGCGCTCAGCAGCGACTCGAAAATCTGGTTCAGCGACGACCAGTCTTTGTACGCCTCGCCATCCGGCAAGGTGACGACGCGCACGTTCTTGAAATGCGGCTGCATCGCGGTGCGCAACTTGTCCGCATACAACGCCGCAACAGTGGGGTTGGTCACGATCACGGCCTGGCTCGCGCCCGGCAGGCCGCTCAGTGCCTGCGGTGACGACAGCAAGCCCGCGCCGATCTCGATGTTGTAGCTGCGATCCCCGAGCTGGATCGCCACCTGGGAAGAGGGTCCGGTCATGCGAGCAAGTGTAGCGGCGGGGCCCCGCGCATGCGGGCCCCTGCACGCCGGTGCGCTGTCAGTCGGGCCGCGTCATCCTGCAGGTGTGCGGCATCTCAACCTGCTGCGCATTCAGTTGGCGCAGCGTCTTGAAACCATAACCCGAACCTTCGACGTCGTGCCGCACGCCCGGCTGGCCCCCGCGCCCCATGATGCTCACCACCAGTGGCTGCATGAACTGGTGATCGCCTGCGCGCATGGTGCCGGCACCCAGCCCGCCCAGCACCTTGCCGTCGAAGTGCAGGCCCTCCAGCGCCAGCGCGGTCGCGGTCGGGTCGGCACTGCGTGCGCGCTCCATCGCCGCCACCATCATCTCCACCATCACCTGCATGCGCGCATGCACGTAGTCATGGGCCGGGTCGGGGAAGCGCTTGCGGAATGCAGCATAGAACGCCTCCGAGGCGCGATCGCCGGCATTGGAATGCCACTCGGCCACCGCGAGCACGGAGCCCACACCCGCATCGCCGATCGCCGCGGGCACGCCGAGCGCGTTGCCGTAGAACGTGTAGGTCTTCAGCGGCGGGCCCGCCTCCTTCAGCGCCTTCACGAGCAGCGTGAGGTCATTGCCCCAGTTGCCCGTGAGCACGGCCTGCGCACCGCTGGCCTGAATCTTGGCGGCGTACGGCAGGAAATCCTTCACGCGGCCCATCGCATGCAGTTCCTCGCCCACGATCTCGATATCGGGCCGCTTCGCGGCGATCATCTCGCGGCTCTTGCGCAGCACGTGCTGCCCGAAGCTGTAATCCTGCCCGATCAGGTAGACCTTCTTCACGCCGGCGTCATCGCGCAGCACATCGGTCAGCGCCTGCAACCGCATGTCGGCATGCGCATCGAAGCGGAAGTGCCAGAAGCTGCATTTCTCATTGGTGAGGCTGGGCTCGACCGCCGAATAGTTGAGAAAGATCGCGCGGCGTTCAGGCTGGCGCTGGTTGTGCTTCTCGAGCGCATCGATGATGGCCGCCGCCGTGGCCGAGCTGTTGCCCTGCATCACGAAACCGATGCGCTGGTCGAGGGCACTGCGAAGCTGAGCGATCGCGTCGTCGGTATTGCCCTTGCTGTCCATCGCGACCAGCTCCAGCAGGCGCCGCCCTTCGGGCAGGGCAACGCCGCCGCGCGCATTGACACGCTCCACCGCCCAGTACAAGTTGCGGTGCACCGCATCGCCCGCATTGGCAAACGGGCCCGACAGCCCTTCGATCATGGCGATGCGAATGGGCGCCAACGCCGCCGGCTGGGCCAATGCACCACGCGGCCCCACGGCCAGGAAAACAAGAACACACGCCAGCGCAACGCGCCACAACGGCAGAAGCCGTCCGGTCATCAACATAAAGAACTCCAGGAAAAGACTACGCAGTCATCAGCAACCACCGGTGGGCGCGGGGACAGCAACAATGCAGAACCCCGCGATTGTGACGGAGGGTTTGTACCCACCTGCGCGAAGTGAGGAACGCCTGTTCGCGCAGGCCCCGCCAACCTGTACCCAGCGCGCATGGCCGAAGGCCATCCGCGCCTCGGGCCTGTTCACGCCGGATGGGGCAACCGCGAGGCCCGGTCGCGGACCTTCACGTTCCGAGCGAACCTGCCTCCCACATGGCAGAAGCGAAAATCGGCGGATCCATCTCTTTTGGCACATCTATGCGGTTCGCCGGCGTTGTCAGCACATGGAATGTGATCGTGGCTGCGGATTCATCCAACCCGATCAGGGTGGACCTCCAGTCTTCGCCCACATCAGCGCTTTTTCTCCGCGCGTGATTCGGCCACAGGCCCGCCAACGGGTCGCCTTTGAAATCGAGTTGACCGGAGCAGGGGAAAAGCGAGCCAGGAACGCGCGCTTGTCGAAGTCCACGAGGACCCGAGGTCGACGGCAGAAGCGCCGGCCGGCGCCGCGGGGAGCGGCCCGGCCTTTTCGCCATTCCCGCGTTTGCCGCCTTCTACGCCGTTCTGACGCTCGTGTGGCCCGTTCCGATCGGGTTCGCAGTGGTCTATGGCGTAACCAGCGCATTCTGTTTCTGTGCGCATGCCATCGACAAATCGGCCGCGGCTGCCGGCAGACGGCGTATCGCCGAAAAGACGCTGCTCATCCTCGGCTTGGTAGGAGGCTGGCCGGGCGCCCTCCTCGCGCAGCAAACCCTTCGCCACAAGTCCGGCAAATCATCGTTCCGGCCAGCCTTCTGGGCCACCGTCGTCCTGAACGTCGTGGCCTTCGCCGCCATCAGTTCACCGTATCTGCGCCTCTTCTTCTAGGCAAGGATTCCCGGCGTTTTTGACGCTTCGAGCGGGAAGCTCCTTGCAGACGCAATCCATGGCCAGGACGGAAGCATCGATGTCGCCGGACAAAGCTTTGGATGGACGTCGAAATCCGACCCGGGCTGAGCTTCCCCATTCATGGCCACGCTCAGCCTGCCCAAGAGAACCGAAAACAGCCCTTGAACTGCCTTCGACCGTCCCTATAATGCCTCTTGCTAGCACTCAAGACTATTGAGTGCTAACGATCCGAAAGGCCTCTCGGCGAACCGGGTCGGAGCAAAGTCAATGAGCGCTTACTTGCGCTCTTCCCTTTTTAGAATTTCGGTTTGAGACATCAAGGAGATGCTATGAAACTTCGTCCGTTGCACGATCGCGTGATCGTCAAGCGCCTGGAACAGGAAACCAAGACCGCCTCCGGCATCGTCATCCCCGACAACGCGGCCGAGAAGCCCGACCAGGGCGAAGTGCTGGCGGTGGGCCCGGGCAAGCGCAACGACAAGG
>CAZBOF010000195.1:0-6345 GCA_964493285.1 uncultured Rhizobacter sp.
TGCTCGACTTGAAAGACCTGCGCGCGATGCTGCAGTACGTGGGCGAGAACACATCGCAGTTCACCACCTCCTACGGCAACGTGAGTGCCGCCAGCATCGGCGCCATCCAGCGGGGCCTGCTGCAGATCGAGGAACAAGGCGGCGACAGGTTCTTCGGCGAGCCCATGCTCAACATCGCCGATTTCATGCAGACCGAGGGCGGCCGGGGGGTGATCAACATCCTCGCGGCCGACAAGCTCATGAACTCGCCGCGCCTATACGCCACCTTCTTGCTGTGGATGCTGTCGGAGCTGTTTGAGCAACTGCCGGAGGTGGGCGACCTCGACCAACCCAAGCTGGTGTTCTTCTTCGACGAGGCCCACCTGCTGTTCAAGGACGCGCCCGCCGCACTGGTCGAACGCATCGAGCTGGTGGTGCGATTGGTGCGAAGCAAGGGCGTGGGCGTCTATTTCGTGACGCAGAACCCGCTCGACATTCCCGACACGGTGCTCGCGCAGCTGGGCAACCGCGTACAGCATGCGCTGCGCGCCTTCACGCCGCGCGACCAGAAGGCCGTGAAGACAGCCGCGAGCACCATGCGCGCCAATCCAGGCCTCAACATCGAGACCGCCATCACCGAACTGGCTGTGGGCGAGGCCCTCGTGAGCTTCCTGGACGCCAAAGGCCGCCCGAGCGTCACCGAGCGCGTCTACGTGCTGCTGCCAGGCAGCCAGATCGGCCCCATCACCGCGCCGCAGCGGCAGGCCCTGCTGAGTGCTTCTCTGGTCGCCGGGGTTTACGAGAAAGCCGTGGACCGCGAATCGGCGTTCGAAAAGCTGAAGGCGCGCGCCGAAGCGCCCGCGCCGGCTGGCTCATCGGCCAACGGCAAAGCGGTGCCACCTGGCTCCGCGCAAGCGCCTGCCGGCGGCATGTTCGGCGGGCTGAACGACGTGCTGTTCGGGCGCACCGGCCCGCGCGGCGGGCAGCATGACGGCATCGTGCAAACGCTGGGCAAATCTGCCGCACGCACCATCGGCTCGACCATGGGCCGCGAGATCCTCCGCGGTGTTCTGGGCTCGCTGCTGGGGGGCAGCAAGCGGCGCTGAAGCGGCGATTTCAGCCTTCCAGCGTTTCGTGGTGGCCCACCGCACCGCGCTTCCAGTAAGCGCTGGCACGCACCTGGCCCTTGTCGAGCCCCAAAGGGCCGACCAGCACGCGCCGCACCGCCGCGATGTCTTGCCCCTCGCCCGCGGCCCAGGCGTAGCCGTCGCCGCCAGGCAGCGCCAGCGATGCCGCCGCGCGTGCGAGGGCGCTGTCGTCGCCCGTTCCGCCCGGGCGCATCCACTGCACCGTCACCTGTGCCGCGGACGGCAGCACCCGCTCATCAGCGGCGTCCCCGGTCTCGATCAGCGCCAGAACACGGGTCTGCGCCGGCAACTCTTCAAGACGGCGCGCGATCGCAGGAAGTGCCGTTTCGTCGCCGATCAGCAGATGCCAGTCGTAGTCTGGCGGCACCACGAACGAGCCGCGCGGGCCGCCGATGCCCACGCGCTGGCCAGGCCGGGCCTGCGCGGCCCATGTGGCAGCCGGGCCGTCGCCATGCAAGACGAACTCGATGTCCAGCTCGCCTGCTTGAAGGTCGACATGCCGGGGGGTGTAGTCGCGCATCACCGGCCGGGTAGCCCCTTCCGGCAGGGTCGCCCCCTCGGGGCCGAAAACCGGCAGCACCGGCGTCTGATTCGGATCGGCAGGCAGCATCAGCTTCACATGGTCGTCGAATGACGCAGAAACGAAATCGTGCAGCGATTCCCCCCCGAAGCAGACGCGAACGACATGGGGGCTGATGCGTTCGGTACGCAGCACCTCCACGAGACGCGCTTTCAGCGCATGGCGCACGCGTTGCACGGCACGGGTAGGCAAGGAGGTGGTCATGAGGTGGGGAAATTGGTTGATAATATCCACCAATATAAGGATGATCTGTTGACACTGTCAACCATATGGGAATACCCATGACCACAAAACCTCAAGACGACGTGACAGACCACCTCCTGGCCTTGATGCATCTCTTCCGGAGTTCGCTGCGGCAGTCACTCGCAGAGTCGCCGGACGGCATCGGACCGATGGAAGCGCGCGTGCTGGGATTCTTCGCACGCAACCCGCGCAGCACGCAAAGCGACCTGGTCGAGCACAGCGGGCGCGACAAGGCGCAGATCGCACGGCTGGTGAAGCCGCTGGTGGAGCGCGGCTTGCTCGTGAGCACACCCGATGCAAACGACCGCCGTGCGACCCGCCTCGATCTCACCGCCAGCGGGCGCGCCACGCAGCGGCGCCTTCAACAGCATCAGCAACGGCTGGCCGCTCGCCTCACGGCGGACTTCAGTGCCGAAGAACGTGCACAGGTGAAATGCCTGCTCGAACGCATGCGCAACAACATCGAGACCGCACTGCCTCCGGCAGCCGAGTGAGCAGTCGGCGCCGAACGCGCCGCGAGATCAGGGCAGCGTCGTCAGCCGCACCCCCGGCAACGCCACCACGCGCGCCACCTTGTCCAGCCCCGTGACGATGCCGTTCGCGAAGTAGCTGCTCTGCGTATCGGGTTCCAGCGCCGCCACCGCCAGATGGGCCAGCGGCTGGCTCATGGGCACGTAGTAGCTGCCCAGGCCGACATCGATCAGCGCGGAGACGGTCTGCGCCTCCACCTGGACCGCCGCCGCCGCATCGGCGATCGTGCCGCGAACATCTTGGCGCATGGCTTCCCGGCGCGACGCCTCGGCATACGTTTCGCCTTGCAACACGCCCACCGAGCCGACCTGCTCCACCCGCACGCCCAGGTCGCGCAGGCGCGCCGCCGCGTCGCCTTGGTCGGCCGCCAGCCAGTAGCCGCAGGGCCGGGTGCGCGCCTTGAGTTCGGTCAGAACCAGCGCGGAGTTCCAGTTCGCCGTCAACGGGCGGTCCGCGCCGGTCTGGGGGTCGAGCATCTGGATCGTGTGCTCGGACGGGGTCAGCCCGGCGTCCACCACCACGCGCCCCTGGCAGGCCTGCGCACTCACCGCGGCTTGAACGTACTGCCGCAGTTTCATCAAATCGGCGCCGCGATCGGCCGCGCTTTGCAGGATGCTGGATATCGCGGTCACCTGCGTATGGACGCGGCGTTGCGCGTGCAGGCGCCCGATGCCCACGCCGCGCGTTTCCACCAGGATGCTCACCGCATTCTTCAGGCCGTTGACATTGCGGCCGGTGTCCGGCCGCATGCCGCCCATCGACAAGGTCTTGTCCGTCAGATCGCTCGACGTGGTGTAGTACCACTCGGCGCTCAAGCCCTGCCCCTGCAAGCGCCGCAGCATCGGCTGCCGGAACCACTCGTCGGCCGCCTTCGTCACGAACTCGTGCAGGTTGCCCGTCGTTGCGTACTGCACCAAGGCGTCATAGCGCTGCACCGCGCCGAACTTCTCCAGAAACCGCCCGGCGACCGTGTACTCATGTGCATCCACCACCACGGCGGGCTGGTAGTCGCGCACCAGGCGAGACAGGGCGCGCGCCTCCGGGGACCGAAGCAGCAGATGGTCGCGGTTGATGTCGATCCCGTTGGCCGCCAGACGTTGCCCCGCTTGCGCCCCGTCCGGGTTGGCGCGCGGTACCAGCACGACGTTGATGCGGTCCAGCACCCGCCGCAACGGTCCGCGGGCCAGTTCTTGCGCCAGCACCAGAACAGCCTCGCCGGCTGCCGGCTCGTCGCCATGCTGCTGCCCGATCACCAGCACCGTGGGCCGGCCCGCGCGGGCCAGCCCCGCAGGCGAGGAATCGGGTTCGCGCGAGAACAACAATCCTTCCAGAGGCTGTCCGTTCTGAGAGGTCCCCAGTGTCAAGACACTGGCGCCCTCGCGCGCCAGCGCATGCACCGCCGCTTGCATTTCAGCGTTCGAAGTGAACTCGGCGCGCCCCTCCTGCAACCCCGGCGTGCGGTACACGATGGGCGGTGCGGGAAAGCGCGCCGCCACGGCCTCGCCATACGGCAACGCCGGCGCGGCAGCGGGTTCCACCGCGGGCGGCGCGGGCGGCGGCGGCGGCGCGAGTTGGCTCGGCACGTCCGCCACGGGCGCCGGCGCAGATGACGCCGGCGTGGCTGCCGGATACAACGGCACGGTCGATTCGCACGCCGCCAACGCCACTACGGCGGCCAGCAAGACGGCATGGGTACTGGACCGAGAGACACACACTCGCGTCATTCGAGGCTCCGCAGGGGGACAGGGATCGGCGGTCGACTTGGCGTCGCACACCCATCGCCGCACTATAGCCACCCTCCGCGAAGCGGCGGCGCCTGCAACCAGGGTCCTGGCACCGCATGACGGCATTTCGCCCCTTCCCCTGGCGCGGAGAACCGGCACGCGGCACAGTCGGCATGCCCGACTTTCTTTCGTCCGCCCCTGATGCCCAGCCGCCTTGACCTGGCAGGCCCTCCGCGCCGGACCCCACCCTCAGTCGCCGCTCCCCTCTTTTTTTCAGGACACCGCCATGACCACCGACTCATCTCCTAACAGCATCGAATCGCGCGCACGCCGCCGCGTAGGCCGCCAACTCGGCTTCTACATCCACGCACTCATCTTCGTGCTCGTGAATCTCGGCCTCTATGCCGCGGGTGAACTGACAGGCAAGCCCCGGACCCCCGTGGTCCTGTGGGGCTGGGGCCTGGGGCTGCTCATCCATGGCCTGGTCACCTTCATCAGCCTCCAAGGCGCGGGCTTGCACGAGCGAATGGTGCGCAAAGAGATCGAACGGATGCGCCGCCGCGAGCCCTGAGGCCGCCTCGGGAACAACTCAACGATGGTGCGGGTGCAGCCCGCCGCGGTGGCTGGGCCCGCGATGCTTGTCCTGTCTGTGATCCCACCCGACGCGAATCTTCTGGCCGCGATGCGGCTGCTGAACCCCCACCGGCACGGGGCGATATACCACTTGCGTGACCGGCTTGTAGACGACCGTCGGCGCCGGGCGATAGACGACTTGCGGCGCGGGCCGGTAAACCACCTGGGGCGCCGGCTGGTACACGACCACCGGGGCAGGCACATTCGTGATCACGGTCGAGACGACCGGAAAGCTGACGCCGATGGACCATTGCACATTGGACGAGGCATGCGCAGCACCCGAAGCCAAGGTACCGGCCACCAGCAAGGCGGCAGCAATCGAAGAGGTGGATTTCAGCATGGTGTGTTCTCCTGGGTCGCCGACTCCAGATGGTCGGCTTGAACACACAACGCGGCAGGCGGGCCGGCGGTTCACAGCCGCACGGTGACGATGGGTAAAGACTGTGTTGCCGAACGTGAAGCTGCTCAGGGCAACGGCAACCCGCCTTCGCGCGGAATGATGTCCAGCATGGCCTGCAGGTCGGCCAGCTCGGTCAGCACTTCAAAGGTGAAGCCTTCGCGGCCGGGACGCCGGCTCAGCATGAGTTCGCTGAAGTACTCGGGCAGCTCGCCCGGAGTGGCCCACAACTCGCTCATCCTGTTCACGATGTGGGGATGCCGGTGCGCCGTCGACAGTGGCTGGTATTGCGGCGGCAGGCTGGCCAGCCAGATGTGCGCGCCCGTCGTGAGGGCCGGCAGTTGTGCCTTGCGTTGCGCATGCAACGGGTTGGCTTGCGGCACGGCGCCCAGAACGTCGGGCAAGCTGGCGGGCATCGTGTTCATGGAACGGTTCTGAGACGGTGAGGGTTCTTCTGGATCAGGCAGCGGCTGAGACGGGTTCATGGGCGTTGAAAGTCAGCGCAATCAAAGTGAACGATCGATACAGCTCGGATGCCTCGATTGTTTCGGCGCCTCGCGCACCTTGATACGCGCCCGGCCCCCCAGCTGCGGGGGCTGCCGAAACACCATCGCGCGCACGCGTGCAAAGCATCACGCATTCCGAAAAGCGAGTGCCAACATGGGGCGAGGGCTACAATCGTTTTTCGCGTTCACACCGCGTCACGCCGCCCCGAAGTTCCCCTCTTTGCGACCCCACTTCCCGCATGAGCGACGCCCAACGACCTGTGCCATCCGACGAACACAAACCCGGTAATTTCCTGCGGCACATCATTGAGCGCGACCTCGCCGCGGGCACCTACGCCCAGCGTCGGTTTGGAGGCTCTCCCGGCGACGCCGAACACCATCTCGCCGGCCCCCCCGACCCCGCGCGCATCCGCACGCGTTTCCCGCCCGAGCCGAACGGCTACCTGCACATCGGCCATGCCAAAAGCATCTGTCTCAACTTTGGGTTGGCGCGCGACTATGGCGGGGTCTGCCACCTGCGCTTCGACGACACCAACCCCGAGAAGGAAGACCAGGAGTACGTCGACTCGATCATCGACGCGGTGAAGTGGCTGGGCTTCGACTG
>CAZBOF010000196.1:0-6136 GCA_964493285.1 uncultured Rhizobacter sp.
GGTGCCAAGGTGCCAAGGTGCCAAGGTGCCAAGGTGCCAAGGTGCCAAGGTGCCAAGGTGCCAGAGCCTCTGCGGCCAGCCCGTGATCCGGGCCCGCGGTCACGCCCCGCGGCAGGCGCGACACCCGCGCCACGAACTCGCCGCCTTACCGCCTGCCACGAACCTGCCTGCCTCCACCGCTTGCCCTTCTCATCCATCCGCCGCGATTCAACCGCTCATCCCACGCTCACCATCCGCCCATGACCGCAGCCACCCCCTTGCGCCCCGCCTCTTTGCATGAGGAAGTGGCCTCGCGCCTGCGCCACATGGTCTTCGAACGCCAGCTGGAGCCGGGCCAGTGGATTGACGAACTGGCGCTGGCGAATGCCTGGGAGATCAGCCGCACGCCTCTGCGCGAAGCGCTGAAGGTATTGGCCTCCGAAGGCCTGGTGCAGTTGGTACCGCGCCAGGGCTGCCGCGTGACGCAGATGTCGGAAAGCGATGCCGAGGGCTTGTTTCCGGTGATGGCGTTGCTGGAAGGCCGGTGTGCTTTCGAAGCCGTGCAAAAGGCGTCGCCCGATGGCATCGCCACGCTGCGCCGCCTGCACGACGCGCTGGAGCGGTACGCCTCCGCGCACGATATCGATGGGTATTACCGCGCCAACCACACGTTCCACAGCACGGTGCAAGCCCTGGCCGAGAACCCCTGGCTCGATCGCGCGACGAACGAGTTGCGCAAGTTCTTGCGCCTGTTGCGCGGGCGCCAGCTGAGCTGGCCCGGCCGCCTGGAAGAGTCTCTCAACGAACACCGGGTGCTGATCGCCGCCATCGAACGGCGGGATGCGGTGCACGCGGAACGCGCGATGCATGACCACCTGATGGCACAGCTCGCGGCGTTGAAAGCGCTGCGAGCGCACGAAGAACGAACCCGCCAAGCTGGCGCGATGCAACATGCTTGAAGGCTTGAAGACCGCCGCGCGACGCGCCGACGCCGATCGCCAGCTGCGCAATCTGATGCTGGACTGCCGCCGCCTGCTGTCCGAGCGCGGCGAAGCGAACAGCGTGGTCATCGCGCGCCAGCTCGTCAAGCGGTTCACCGGCTTGCCGGAGGAACACCAGGGCCGCTTCTTCGAACGCTTGTCGCGCGAGTTCAGTCCCGACCCGCAGGCGGTGCTCGCGGCGGCCGAGGCGTATGCGGCCAACCCGTCGCCGGACCACCTGATCCGGCTCATGCATCTGGCCGAACCGCCGCGGCAAGAGCTGCTGCGGCGCATCAACCGCAGCCCCGGCGGAACGGCACAGATCGTGGCCATGCGGCGCAAGCTGCTCGCGCAGGTGCGCGTGCAGCCCGAGCTGCGCGCGCTCGAAGCCGACCTGCGCCACCTGCTGTCGTCATGGTTCAGCCCCGGGTTCCTGCAGATGCAGCAGGTCGATTGGCGCTCGCCCGCCTTGCTGCTGGAACAACTCATCCGCCACGAAGCGGTGCATGAGATCGACGGCTGGGACGACCTGCGCCGCCGCCTGCAGCCCGATCGCCGATGCTTCGCCTTCTTCCACCCGCAGCTGCCCGACGAGCCGCTGATCTTCGTCGAGGTGGCCTTGCTGCCGGAGATGCCCGGCGCCATCGCTGCCCTGATCGACAAGCAGTCCGAGCCGCTGGCGCCAAGCCAGTTCAAGGTGGCCGCGTTCTACTCGATCAGCAACTGCCAGCCGGGCCTGCGCGGCGTCTCGCTCGGCAACTTCCTGATCAAGCGCGTGGCCGAGCAACTGCAACGCGAGCTGCCGCAACTGCGGCGCTTTTGCACACTGTCGCCGATTCCCGGATTCGCGAAATGGCTGAAAGCCCCGGCCGAACCCCTCGCAGGCCAACGCAGAGCCGTCACCGAGCGGCTGGCCGAGGCACGGGCCTGCCTGCTCGCTGCCACCGGCGGCAACCTGGCGGCACTGTCCGACCCGGCTCGGCTCGCGGCGCTGGGGGAGGCCGAACACAGTGCGCTCAGCCGTCTCGGTGCGGCCTACCTGCTGCATCACAGCACCTCGCCCGAAGGCGACCCGGTGGCCCGCTTTCACCTCGACAACGGCGCACGGCTCGAACGGCTGAATCCGCTGGGCGACCTCTCGCGCAAGGGGCTGAAGCAGTCCTTCGGACTGATGGTCAACTATCTGTACGACCTGCAAGACATCGAAGCGCAGCGTGAACAGTTTGTGCAAGGCGAAGTCGCGCATTCACGCGCCATCGCCCGCCTCATCTGAAGCACGGTGCGCATCCCTCCAACGACCGCCCAACCCGCCATGAGCCAGAACATCTTCACCGCATTGCGCGACGCTTTCCCTGACGACCTTGACCAAGTGGCGATTCAAGCCGCCGATGCGCCGAGCATCGATGGCCCCCTGCACTACACCTGGCGCGATCTCGACCACGCCACCGCACGCATGGCCAACCTGCTGGACTCGCTCGCGCTGCCGCCCGGCAGCCGCGTGGCGGTGCAAACCGAAAAATCGGTGGAAGCGCTGATGCTGTACCTCGCGGTGCTGCGCGCCGGGCTGGTGTACCTGCCGCTGAACACGGCTTACCAGGCGGCCGAGGTCGAGTACTTCATCGGCGATGCCGAGCCGGCGGTCGTGGTGTGCACGGGGCGCAATTTCGGCTGGGTCAGCAAGATCGCGTTCATCGCCGGCACCACCCATGTGTTCACGCTGAACGAAGACCGCACCGGCACGCTGCTCGACCGCGCCGCCCCGCTCAGCGACAGGCACCTGCCCGCGGCCAAAGAGGCGCAAGACCTCGCCTGCATCCTCTACACCAGCGGCACCACGGGACGCAGCAAAGGCGCGATGCTCACCCACGGCAACATCCTCAGCAACGCGCGCACGCTGCACACGCACTGGGGCTGGCAGGCGGATGACGTGCTCATCCACGCATTGCCCATCTTCCACGTACATGGCCTGTTCGTGGCGGCACATGGCGCCCTGCTCAGCGGCAGCAAGATGATCTGGTTCGCCAAGTTCGACCCGGCGCGGGTGGCCGCGCGACTGCCCGAAGCCACCGTGCTCATGGGCGTGCCGACCTTCTATGTGCGCCTGCTCGAAGAACCCGCCCTCACGCGCGATGCATGCCGGCGCATGCGGCTGTTCATCTCCGGCTCCGCACCGCTGCTGATCGAGACCTTCAACGCCTGGCAAGAGCGCACCGGCCACACCATCCTCGAACGCTACGGCATGTCGGAAACCGCCATGCTCACCTCCAACCCCTACCACCGCGAAGACGGCGAGCGGCGCGGCGGCACCGTCGGCTTTGCGCTGCCCGGCGTGGGCCTGCGGGTGCGCGGTGAACGAGGCGCTTTGTGCGGCACCGGTGAGATCGGCGGCATCGAAGTCACCGGCCCCAATGTCTTTGCCGGCTACTGGCGCATGCCCGAGAAAACCAAAGAAGAGTTCACCGCCGATGGCTGGTTCAAGACCGGCGACGTGGGCAAGGTGGACGCGCAGGGCTACATCACCATCGTCGGGCGCAGCAAGGATCTCATCATCTCCGGGGGCTACAACGTCTACCCGGCCGAGGTGGAGGGCTTCATCAACGAGTTGGAGGGGGTCGCGGAAAGCGCGGTGGTCGGCGTGCCGCATCCCGATTTCGGCGAAGTGGGCGTCGCACTGCTGGTGGCCCGGCCCGGCCACGCGCTCGACCCCGCCGGCGTCACCCGCGTGCTCAAGGAACGCATCGCCAACTTCAAAGTGCCCAAGCACGTCGAGGTGCTGGACGATCTGCCGCGCAACGCCATGGGCAAGGTGCAGAAGAATCTGCTGCGAGAGCGCTACAAGGGGTTGTACGCGAACGCGTCTGACTGACACGACAGCGCGTATCCCCTGCTGGTAAGCAGACGCTTCAAGAGGCCGCGTGCCTGCGGTCGACGCATCGCGCGGCGGCGGCGCATTCGCGCCGACCGCCTCGGGCACAACGCGTAACAACCTTCCTCACGCGGCGGCCGTCCGAGCGGCTCCAATCGACAGACCCCAAAAAGAACGGAGGGCGCGGGCGGCGCTGCGATGCATGAATTTTCTTGAACGAGTTCCGATCCGCTGGCTGCTGGCCGGCGCGGGCGCCGCCTGCCTGGCACTCTGGGCGGCACCGAGCAGCGCGCAGACGCCGCCGCAGCCGGACCCCCGGCTGGGCCAGGAACTCTTCGAGAACACGCCCGCTGCGTCGGGGCGCGCCGGCATCACGAACAGCTGCGTCAATTGCCATGCAACCGTCGCCAACCGGCGCATCGCCATCGGCGGAAGCGCCCACGCCGACATCAGCTACCAGGAAGCGATCACGCGCTTCACACACGCCGTCAGCATCCACCAGCCGATGAACCAGTTCATCGCCCTGGACAGCTCGCAAACCGCGCACCTCGCCGCCTACCTCGCCGACACGCCGAAGGTGGCCGCCACCGCGCTGCTCAACGGCGCCCTCGACTTCGAGACCTTCGCCCCGGGCCAGTCGGCCGTGCACAGCCTGACGGTTCAGCACGCGGTCGCCACCACCGAGAACCTGCAGATCCGCGACATCACGCTGGGCCCGGGCAACGCGGCGTTCCAGGTGTCCAGCGCATGCCGCCACACAGTGGCCGCGCCCGCCGGCCAGTGCACGTTCTCGGTCACCTACCAGCCCACGGCGCGCGAGCAGCAGTCGCGCACGCTGACGATCGCGCTGCAACAAGGCGCTGAGGCTTTCGAACGCACGGTCACGCTGCGCGGCACGGTGGCGGGAGCCATGCCTGCCCCCCCGCCCGGCGACAGCGGCGACCCGGGCGGCGGCGCGCTGGGGGCCGCCTGGCTGGCCGGCCTGGCCGCTGCCACGCTGGCACTGGCGCGCCGGCCCCGCAGATGAGCGACGAGAACGCGCTCTGCCCGCGCTGCGGCCAGGCATTTCACTGCGGCGCCCAGGATGCGTGGCCGTGCGCCTGCGCCAGCGTGGGCCTCACGGATGCGACGCGCCAGGCGCTTCGCCAACAGTTCAGCACATGCCTGTGCCGCGCGTGCCTGGAAGCGGTGCAGATGTCGCACGGCGTCCCGCCGCCGGCCAGCCGCATCCCTTGACGAAAAACGGCCGGTCTCGCGACCGGCCGTGCTCAACGCTGAGCGCGAACTCAGCCGTCAATCGTTGGCATAGATGTCGACGTCCTTGGTTTCCTTGACGAACAACATGCCGACCACGAACGTGATCGCGGCAAAGATGATCGGGTACCACAAGCCGTTGTACATATTGCCGGTCTGCGCCACGATGGCCAGGCCGGTAGCCGGCAGCAGGCCGCCGAACCAGCCGTTGCCGATGTGATACGGCAAGCTCATCGAGGTGTAGCGAATGCGGGTCGGGAACATTTCCACCAGCATCGCGGCAATCGGCCCATAGACCATGGTCACGAAGATCACCAGGATCACCAGGATCAACACCGTCAGCGGCTTGTTGATCTTTGCCGGGTCGGCCTTCGCCGGATAGCCATGGTCCTTGAGCGCCGTGGCAACGGCCGACTTGAACGCGGTGTCCTTGGCCTTCACTTCATCCGCGGACAAGCCCGTGGACGAGTACGACTCGATGACCTGGTCACCGATGGTGATCTTCGCCACGCCGGTTCCCGGCACGTTGTCGTAGCTCACCGAACCAGCCGACAACACTTGCTTGGCAACGTCGCACGAGCTGGTGAACCGCGCCGTGCCTGTCGGGTTGAACTGGAACGAGCATTCCTTCGGATCGGCCGTCACCGTGACCTGTGAGCTGGCTTGCGCCTTGGCAAGGTCAGGGTTCGCTGCGTGGGTCAGGGCCTTGAACAGCGGGAAATAGGTGAGGGCCGCGATCAGGCAGCCGGCCATGATGATGGGCTTGCGGCCAATCTTGTCGGAGAGCGCGCCGAAGACGATGAAGAACGGGGTGCCGATCAGCAGCGAGACGGCGATCATGATGTTCGCCGTGGCGCCGTCCACCTTCAACGCGCCAGTGAGGAAGAACAGCGCATAGAACTGGCCGGTGTACCAGACCACGGCCTGGCCCATCGTGAGGCCCACCAGCGCCAGGATCACGATCTTCAGGTTCTTCCACTCGGCGAACGACTCGGTCAGCGGCGCCTTGGAGGTCTTGCCCTCTTCCTTCATCTTCTTGAAGGCGGGCGACTCGTTC
>CAZBOF010000197.1:0-2196 GCA_964493285.1 uncultured Rhizobacter sp.
CGTCCATGGCTCAGACGTGCTTGTGGTATTCGTGCGTGCGGGTGTCGATCTCGATCTTGTCGCCGGTTTCCACGAACAGCGGCACGGCGACCTCGAAGCCGGTGGCGATCTTGGCGGGCTTGAGGACCTTGCCGGAGGTGTCGCCCTTGACCGCGGGTTCGGTGTACGTCACCTCGCGCACCAGGCTCGTCGGCAGCTCGACCGAAATGGCCTTGCCTTCGTAGAACACCACTTCGACCGGCATGGCGTCTTCAAGGTACTGGATGGCGTCGCCCATGTTCTCGGCTTCGACCTCGAACTGGTTGTACTCCGCGTCCATGAATGCGTACATCGGGTCGGCGAAGTAGGAGTAGGTGCACTCCTTCTTGTCGAGGATGATCTGGTCCATCTTGTCGTCGGCCTTGAAGACGACTTCGGTGCCGGAGTTGTTGAGCAGGCTCTTGAGCTTCATTCGCACGGTGGCGGCATTGCGGCCGCCCCGGCTGTATTCGGTCTTCAGGACGACCATGGGGTCTTTGCCCTGCATGATCACGTTGCCTGCGCGAATTTCTTGAGCAATCTTCATAGCGATTTCCGTGTGCGGTGCGTGTTCGGGCGTCGAATCGTGACGCGGGCGTCGCGCGCAGGAACGGCATGAGAACCATGCGTCAATACGCGCAAAACCTCTGATTTTAGCCAGATTCCGCCGCCTTCTCGGTGGCGAATCTGATGAGCTGCGTGCACAAATCCGTTTGTCCGAGCAGCCCGCGTCGCCATGCGCTGGCGGCCGATTCCCATGCCTGGGATGGGGGCATCGAGGCGGGCCAGGCGGCCGCGCCATTCCATGCCAGCCACAGTGGGCGCAGGCCCTCGACCTGCGGGAAATGGTCCAGGAAGGCGTTCAGCTTTCCCAGGTGGGCCTTGTCGTGCTGGGGATAGATATGCCACACGAACGGCTGGCCCGCCCATTGCGCGCGCACGAACGAATCTTCGCCGCGCACGAAGTTGATGTCGCATGCCCAGAGCAGCCTGTCGAACTGGGTCTGCGAGAGATAGGGCAGGCGATGAACCCGCACGGGAGCCCGGGCGGGTGCGGGGCAAGCGACGCCGGGTGGCAGCAGCAGCAGGGTGGATTGCGCCGAGAGGGTGTCGAGCAAGCGGGGCAGGGCTGGGTTGTCGTAGCAGAACAGGCTGACAAGACGCTCGCCCCGCTTCAGGTCGATGTGATTCCGTGCCAACCAATCGCCGCGGTCGAACGCCTCGCGGTCCCGTGCCAGCCCGGACTCGCGAATCAGGCCGCCGGTGGCTTCGGTGAAGCCGGGGTAGAAGAACCATTTCGTCAAACCGGCCCCTGCTCCGCTTTGCTGCGGAGAAGGCAATTTGTGCGATCGCTCGACGTAGGCTTCGGCGCTGAGGTATTCCAGGTTGATCCATACAGGCGGGCGTTGCGTGATCGCCATGTGCGTGGCCACGGAGGCTGGCAAGTCGCAGCCAAACGCCTCGACCACCACGTCGCTCCCCGGCGGGGCTGATCCTGCGTCGGGCCAGGCATGCACTGTCACGCCCGGGCGGCCGTCGGGTGCCATCCAGGACAGCGCCGTGGCGTCGTCCGTCCACAGACGCACCGATTCCCCGCGTGAGGCCAGGTCGGCCGCCAATCGCCAGCACACGCCGATGTCGCCAAAGTTGTCCACCACCCGGCAGAACACGTCCCATTGCATCGGCCGATTATCAAGGCGGCACAATTCCATTCGATGAGCGAGATGGATGTCATGCCCCCTGTGCCCGATCCGCAGCGCGAGCGCCTGCTGGACGAGGTGACTGCGTTGCCCAACCTGCCGGGGGTCTACCGGTACTTCGATGCCCAGGATGCGGTGCTGTACGTAGGGAAGGCGCGCGATCTGAAGAAGCGGGTGTCGAGCTACTTCCAGCGAACGCACGACGGCACCCGGATCGGCCACATGGTCGGCAAGATCGTGCGCATGGAGACGACGGTGGTGCGCTCCGAGGCCGAGGCGCTGTTGCTTGAGAACAACCTGATCAAGACGCTGAACCCGCGCTACAACATTCTGTTTCGCGACGACAAGAGCTACCCCTACCTGAAAATCGCGTCGCACACGTATCCGCGCATGGCGTACTACCGCGGCGCCGTGGACCGCAGGCACCGCTACTTCGGGCCGTATCCGAGTGCTTGGGCGGTGAAGGAGTCGATCCAGT
>CAZBOF010000197.1:2206-6076 GCA_964493285.1 uncultured Rhizobacter sp.
CGATCCAGTTGCTGCAGCGCGTGTTCAAGTTGCGCACCTGTGAAGACACGGTGTTCAACAACCGCACACGGCCCTGCCTGCTGTATCAGATCAAGCGGTGTTCAGGCCCGTGTGTCCAGCACATCGGCGTGGAAGACTATGCGCGCGACGTCGCGAATGCCGAGCGCTTTCTGGATGGAGAGCAGCAGGAGGTGATGGACGCGCTGCAAGCTCAGATGATGGCGCATGCCGATGCGCTGCAATTCGAGCAAGCCGCGGAGATCCGCAACCAGCTCGGCGCGTTGTCGAAGGTGCTGCACCAGCAGTCGGTCGAGGACAACACCGGCGTCTCCACGAAAGATGCAGACATCCTGGCGGTGAGGGTGCAAGGCGGGCGGGCCTGCGTGAACCTCGCGATGGTGCGTGGCGGGCGGCACCTCGGCGATCGGCCGTATTTTCCGAAGCACGTCGAGGCTGCGACCACGCTGGCGCTTGACGATGAGGCGCAGCATGCATCGCCGCAGGTGCAGGTGCTCGAGGCGTTCATCGCGCAGCACTATCTCGACAGCGCGGTACCGCCACTGCTCGTGCTCAGCCATCCGGTGAGCCAATCGCTGCTGGAGGCGTTGTCGCAGCACCGCGGTATCAAGGTCAATGCGCAGCACCAGCCACGCGGCTCGCGGCGCGCCTGGCTGGACATGTGTGTTCAGGGCGCCGAGATCAAGCTGGTCAGGCTGCTTTCGGAAGAAGGGTCGCAGCAGGCGCGTACCGCGGCCCTGATCGAAGCACTGGGGCTGGAAGTCGAAGATGCCGAAGTGTTCCGCATCGAGTGCTTTGACGTCAGCCATACCGCCGGCGAGGCGACACAAGCCTCGTGCGTGGTGTACGAAGGCCACAAGATGCAAAGCGCCCAGTACAGGCGGTACAACATCGAAGGCATCACCGGTGGCGATGACTACGCCGCCATGCGCCAGGTCCTGACTCGGCGCTACAGCAAGCTGGCCGCAGCGGTGCAGGCCGGCGAGGCTCGCCTGCCTGACCTGGTTCTGGTCGATGGCGGCAAGGGGCAGGTCAGCATGGCGCGAGAGGTGTTCGAGGAGCTGGGACTGGATCTCGGCCTCATTGCCGGCGTGGAGAAAGGCGAGGGCCGCAAGGTCGGCCTGGAGGAACTGGTGTTCGCGGATGGCCGCGCGAAGATCTCGCTCGGCCACGATTCCGCAGCCTTGATGCTGGTCGCGCAGATCCGCGACGAAGCGCATCGATTCGCGATCACCGGCATGCGCAGCAGGCGCGCCAGCGTGCGCACCGGTGGCAGTGTGCTCGAGGACATCCCGGGCATCGGCCCGAAGAAACGTGCGAAACTTTTGCAGCGCTTCGGAGGAGCGCGCGGCGTTGGCCGTGCGAGTGTTGAAGACCTCGCCACCGTGGATGGCATCTCAAAAGAAATGGCGGAGGAAATCTATCGTGCATTGCATTAAGGGCGAGGCGTCGGCCGGGGTGGCTGCATTGAGGTCAGTGCCTTTCGTGGGCGCGCTGGTTCTGGCGGCCTGCCTGGTCGGCTGCGGAAGTGCGCCCAAGGGCTCGCGCCCGTCGGAGTCTGCGGCGGTGCCGGCGGTCCAGCCCGCCGGCAAGCTGCCTGCCCCGGTGGCGGCGAGGAATTGGCAGGAATTCAAAGTGCGAGCGGCGCAGCGCATCGTGGATGCCAACCCGAACGGCACGTACCTTGGCAAACCGCAGCAAGTGCTGTTGGCAATTCCAGTGCTCGAAGTCGAGTTGAACGCGAATGGCTCGATCCGCAGGATCGACGTGATGCGCAAGCCCGGCCAGGCGCCTGAGACGCTGCAACTCGCCATCGATGCCGTCCGGCGCGCCGCCCCGTTTGGCGACGTGTCGCGCCTGCCGAGGCCCTGGAAGTTCGCCGAAGTGTTTCTGTTCAACGACGACAGGCGTTTCAAGCCGCGCACGCTGGACGAGTAGGACCGTCACGCCAAGGCGAAAGAACTTTCGGCACAATGCCGCCCATGTTCTTCAATTTACCGACCCTGCTGACGTGGGCCCGGATCGTCGCGATCCCTTTGATCGTCGGGATTTTTTATCTCGACTGCCCTTCGGCAACGAAGAACTGGGTGGCCACGGTTTTGTTCATCGTGGTCGCGCTCACGGATTGGGCGGACGGCTACCTCGCCCGCAAGCTCAACCAAACCTCTTCGTTCGGCGCGTTCCTCGACCCGGTGGCCGACAAGTTCCTGGTGTGCGCGTCGCTGCTGATACTTGTGCAGCTTGGGCGGCTCGAAGCGCTGGTGGCGCTGGTGATCATCGGACGCGAGATCGCGATCTCGGCCCTGCGCGAATGGATGGCACAAATCGGCGCTTCACGCTCGGTGGCCGTGCATGTGCTGGGCAAGATCAAGACTGCAGTGCAGATGATCGCCATTCCATTCCTGCTGTTTGATGGCACGCTCTTCGGCGTCATCGTCACGCGGGAATGGGGCACGGTGCTGATCTACATTGCGGCCGTGCTCACGATCTGGTCGATGGTCTACTACCTGCAGAAAGCGCTGCCGGAAATCCGGGCGAAGGTGCGTTGAGTCGATGATGTCCTCGCCGCAGCGGCAGGATGCGCTTGTGCGCCTGATGCCTTGGGTTTTCGTGCTGATCTGGAGCACGGGATTCATCGTCGCGCGCTACGGCATGCCGTATGCGCCGCCGTTCAAGTTCTTGTCGCTGCGTTACGTGCTGTCGATCCTTTGTTTCGGCATCTGGATTCTTTTGGCCAAGGCGCGATGGCCGATCAACCGCCGGCAATGGGCGCATCTCGGCATGACGGGCGTGCTGATGCATGCGGGCTACCTCGGCGGTGTCTGGGCTGCCGTCAAAGACGGCATGGGCGCCGGCACCGTGGCACTTCTGGTTGGCTTGCAGCCCATTCTCACGGCCATCTGGCTGAGCAGCATCGCCGAGGCGCAAGTGGCACGCCGCCAATGGCTCGGCCTGGTGCTCGGGTTCGCGGGGCTGGTGCTGGTGATCTGGCCGAAGCTGGGGGGCGGGGAAGTGTCCCTGTGGACCTTGACGCTTGCGGGGATCGCGCTGCTGTCGATCACCGTGGGCACGCTGTATCAAAAGCGGTTCGTGGCACCTTGCGATGTCCGTACGGCGAACGCGATTCAGTTGATGGCCGCCTTGGCCATCAGCCTGCCGATCGTGGCGCTCGAATCCGAACCGATCGTTCTGCATCCGCACTTCATTGGTGCCATGGCGTGGTCCGTGCTTGGATTGACGTTGGGTGGCAGCTCGCTGCTTTACTTGTTGATACAGCGCGGTGCAGCAACGCATGTCACGAGCTTGCTGTATCTCGTGCCACCCATGACGACCCTGCTGGCGTGGCTCCTGTTCGGCGAAGTCTTGACGGTCTGGATGCTTGCCGGCGTGGCGCTGACCGCGGTGGGTGTCGCGATGGTCGTGAGACCCGAGGGAAAGCCCGAGGCGTCACGGTCTTGACGAGTGCCGAGGGGCGGCCGGTATGTGTCAAGCGAGGAAGCACGAGCGGAGGATGGGTATCTACGCAGGTGAATGCGCATAGAATCCGCTTCCGCGCTTGACACTGAGTGAGCCTGCGGCTGTAATCATTTGAGCCGTCTTGCCACCGCGATGCGCGGCCTAGATCCACCAACCAGATTCCCATTCGAGACACCTTTAAGAGGGGTAACTTCGTGAACAAATCCGAATTGATTGAACACATTGCCAAACAGGCGGACATCTCCAAGGCGGCGGCAACCCGCGCACTGGAAGCGGTAATCGGCGGTGTGAAATCAACGCTCAAGAAGAACAACAGCGTCTCGCTGGTGGGCTTCGGCACGTTCAGCGTCAGCAGGCGCGCCGCGCGCGCCGGGC
>CAZBOF010000198.1:0-5967 GCA_964493285.1 uncultured Rhizobacter sp.
GAAGAAGATGCGGCCGAAGTGCTCGCGGTCCGGAAACACCTCGTCCTGGTTCGGCAGGTTCGCGCCTCCGCTGTCGACCAGATAGATGCATGGCAGCCGGTTGGCCTGCGCGATCTCCTGCGCACGCAGGTGCTTCTTCACCGTCATCGGGTAGTACGTTCCGCCCTTCACGGTGGCGTCGTTGCAGATGATCAGGCACTCAACGCCACTGACCCGGCCGATGCCTGCAATCACGCCGGCGCCGGGCGCAGCATCCTGGCCGCCTTTCTCGGGATACATGCCCAAGGCCGCCAGTGGTGCGATTTCCAGGAAAGGCGTGTCGGGGTCGAGCAGCATGTCCACACGCTCTCGCGGCAGCAGCTTGCCGCGGGCCACATGCTTCGCGCGCGCGGCGTCGCCGCCGCCCAGCGCAATCTTCGCGAGCTTTTCGTTCAGGTCATCGACCCGTGCCTGCATGGCCTGCGCGTTGGCCTTGAAGTCATCGGTGCGCGGGTTCAGCTTGGACACAAGCGGGGGCATGCGGGATCTCCGAGGTGCAATTGACGTATACGTAAAAGAGCCGTGCGGATCATCCCGGATTGAACGACCGCGCCTGCGCGAACCGGAGGCCATCGGTTCACATGTTGAGGCGGTGCCGTGGCAACGGTTTGGACGGTTTCAGATGTTGAACCGTTTACGTAGGAACCGAGGGTTTGCGGGCGGGCCTCTCGATAGAGTGCCGCCAGATCATTCCAAACACAGACACGGAGACAGCATGACACGCATCAAACACTTCGACATCTCGCGCCGCAACCTCAACCGCAGTTTGCTGGGCATGGGCCTGGCCGCGGTGAGCCCCTTGGGCTGGGCACAAGGCAGCTACCCGACCCAGCCCATCCGCTTCGTGGTGCCGCAACCTCCGGGGGGCACCGGCGACACCGTCTGCCGCATGGTGGGGCAGCGCCTGGCGGCTCGCCTGGGCAAACCTGTGGTCATCGAGAACAAGGCCGGTGCGGGCGGCACGCTGGGCGCGATGACAGCCGCCAAATCTCCGGCCGACGGCTACACCATCGTGCTGGCCTCACCGGGTTTCGCAACCTTCGAGACCATGTTTCCGAAGCTCACGTCGAATCCGGTCAGCGAACTGACACCCGTGGGCATGATGGGCTCGGTCCCGATCGCACTGACGGTGCGTGCCGACTCGCCCTACAAGACGGTGAATGACCTGATTACGCATGCGAAGGCTCACCCCGGCACCGTGACCTATGGCTCCGCAGGCATCGGCTCGCTGTCGCACTTGATGGGCGCATGGTTCAAGAGCGAAGCTCGCGCCGATGTGACACACATCCCATACAGCGGCACTGCGCCCGCATTGCACGCCCTGGTCAGCGGGCAGGTCGACATCTACTTCGACCCGATGGCCGGTGTCGACCTGGTGAAGTCGGGCCGGCTGCGTGTGCTGGCGACCACTGGCGACAAGCGCTCCATCGCCATGCCGGATGCACCAACCATGGTGGAGTCCGGCGTGCCGGTACGGGGCTCGGTGTGGCTGGGCGTGATGGCACCCGCAGGCACCCCCCGCCCCATCATCGACCTGCTCAACCGCGAACTGGACACTGTTCTGCGCGAGCCGGAACTCAAGCAGCAACTCGAAACCCGACTGGTGTACCCCGACCCGATGACCGTCGACCAATTCAGCAAGTTCTTCTCCAACGAAGTCACGGTGTGGAACCGCATCGTGCGAGAAAACGGCATCAAACCCGACTGATCGGCGCCAGTTGGGTGAAAACCCCTAAGGGATGACACCGGTGCGGTCCACAGTGTGGACCGCGCTGACCCAGACCCGCCCCACCCCGTATCCGTCAGGAGCACGATTGATGTGTCCCAGAAGTAAGAGAGACACACATGACAACGGAGACAAAACCCACGGGCACGCAGTCCATTGAGCGTGCGATCCACATCCTGCGGCTGCTCGCAACGCGCGGCAAGTTCGGGTGGGGATTGACAGACCTGTCGCGCCGTGCCGGCCTCGACAAAGCCACGGTGCACCGCATCCTCAACTGCCTTGAGCACCAGCGGCTCGTGGAGCGCGACACCAAGGAGCACCGCTATTTCCCGGGGCCCATGCTGGTCGACCTGGGCCTGTCAGTGTCGAGCGTGCATCCCTTGCTCGACGAGGGCCGCGCGGCAGTGCAGCGGCTGGCGCAGCGCACACGCGGCGTGGTGTTCATGTACTTGCGCAGCGGCGATGACTTCGTGGTCGCCAGCCGCGTCGAGCACAACACCAACCGCGGCATGCTCAACGAAGTCGGATTCCGCCGCCCCTTGGTCATGTCGGCAGGTGGCGTGGCCATGCTGCTGGCCTTGCCAGCGGCGGAACGCGAAGCCGTGGTGCAAGCCAATCTGCTCGAACTGGCCGCCATGGGCATCCCGAAACTCAACCGCTTCGAGACCATGCTGGCGCAGTCGATGGAACTCGGCTACTCGGCCAACCTAGAAGTGGTGGCGCCGGGCATCAACTCTTTCAGTCAGTGCATCCTCGACCGGTCCGGCAAGCCGCTGGGCTCACTGGCCATTGCCGGTGATCCGACGCGCTTCCCAGCCTCGGCCGGACCGCGTCTGATCGAACTCCTGTCGGTGGAAGCCGCAGAGTTGCGCCTCAGCGCCAGGCCGTCGAGTTGCGGCGAAGGGGCTTCGCCGCGCAACCCGCTCGCTATGGCCGCCTGACGCGGGCACCCTGTTCGCCGAGGGCGGCCAGCAAGCGTGCCGCACCTTCGGCGCTGTCCAGGCTGGACAGGGCATGCCAGGCCGCATCCAGACCAGGCACGGTCATGAGGCTGCCCACGCAGTCGGTGAACTTCGCGCGCAGCTGCTCGGGCGTGAACCAGCGATCGGGCTTGCCTTTGGCCAACGGCACGAAGCACGCGAGCGTTTCGCCGTCCTCTGTCTGCACCTCGATCTCGGTGGCGAACTCGCCGTCATCCTTCCAGCGCGGCTCCAGGACCATGGTCACGCGATCGATGAGGTCGCGCACCTTCGGGTCCTGTACACACTCGTCGCTGAAAGTCCCGAGCGTCACCGGGCCATGCAGCAACGCGGCCGCCACGCAGAAATGCAGGCTGAACTTGCCCTCGAGCGGTGAGTTGGGCATCTGGTGGATGAGCGGCGCGAAAGCCATCTCGCACACTTTCGCCGTCACTGACCGAATGGCCCGGCCGGCAAGCTGCGCATGCAAGGTCTCGGCGGCCTCGATCCCCGGATGGGTGGCGCCACAGGCGGCATAGGGCTTGAGTGCAAGGCCATGCTCTGTGAGGATCTCAAGGTCTTGGCCCATCCGGGTCAGCGGGGCTTCGTCGAGGGCGATGCCGTCGTTGAAAACGCGCAGATAGCCGTAGCGGTGCTCGACCGCTTCATCGCTGGCCGTGAAGCCGGCCTGCGCGAGCAGCGCGCCCAGCACGCCATTGCGCGCCGCCTGTCCCGCGTGCAGCGGCTTGGTCATGCTGCCGAAGTTGGCCCGCAAGCCGCTGGCCGACGAGGCGGCAATGCCGAGCGCGGCGACCATCTGGTCTTCATTCAGCCCCAGCAACCGGCCTGCGGACGCAGCAGCCGCCACCGCGCCGAAAGTGCCGGTCGTGTGCCATCCACGCTTGTAATGCTGTGTGTTCAAGGCACGGCCCAGCTTGCCGAAGAACTCGAATCCCACGATGTATGCGTCGATGACAGCGCGGCCACTGGCCTGGCTGCGCGGCACCAAAGCCAGCATTGCCGAGGCGAGCACAGCGCTGGGATGCGCATAGGCCGGGTGGTTGGTGTCGTCGAAGTCGAGCGCATGCGCCAGCGTGCCGTTGTAATAGGCGGCATCGGCCGGCGAGGCGTAGCGGGCGGAATCGAGCAGCAGCGAAGGGCAGGCGTCACTGGGCGTGCCGAACGACGGCACCACCGCGGCCAGCGGCGCAGCCAGCGGTTCGCTGCCACCTGCGATGGTGCAGCCGATGCAATCGGCGATCGCATCTCGGGCACGCTGCCGCGCCAGCTCGGGAAAGTCGTGCGGGGCCACGGCAAAGCGGGCCAGCTGGCGCGTCAGCGCCGGGGTGATGTCAGACACAGCGTCTCCGGTTGTCAGTGTTTGATCAATGCATCCACAGCCACAACGCCATGGCCCGCCGGCAACACGATCAGGGGATTCACCTCGATCTCGGCCGCAGCCGGCGCCGTGGCGAGGAAGGTGTCCCCGAAGTGCACGGCCAACTCAACCAGGGCATCGTGATCGGCCGCCGGCTTGCCACGAAACCCCTTGAGAACGGTACCCAGCTTCAGACGCGCGATCGCGTCGCACACCGCCTGGGGATGCGTGGGCAGCGCCAGCCACGCGACGTCGCGAAACAGCTCCACCGCCACACCACCGAGTCCCACGGCCAGCACCGGGCCGAAGTCGGGATTGCGCACGGCCGCCAGCACGACCTCGACACCGCTGCCTGCCATCTCCTGCACCAGCACGCCCGCTTCAGGGTTCTTCAGCAGCCCGCGGATGCGCTCCACCTCGCGCTCGACCGCCACCGCATCGGGCACGTTCAGCGCCAACAGGCCCATCTCGGTCTTGTGGTCGGAATCTTCCGGCAGAGCTTTCACCGCCACCGGGAAACGCAGTCGCGCGCAGGCCTTGTCTGCAGCCTCCCCGGGCTTGAGCACGTGCCACGGTGGCAACGGCACACCCGCACGCTCCATCCATGCCGTGGTTTCGAGCCACCCCTGAGGCAACTTCACGCGGGCGAGCTCACGCCGCTTTTCCGGCGCCCGCCCGCCAGCTTCACGCGACCGGTACAACCAGGACAGGTAGCGCCCCGCCTCGGCCGGATCGCGCGCGCACAGCACACCTTTGCTTCGGAGGGTTGCGCGGTCCGCAGCGGGGAGGTTGTCGCCCAGGAAACTCGCGATGACGGGCACGCCGGTCTCGCGCGCCACCTCGCCCAGCACCTCGGCGCGCTCCATCACATCGCGCGGGCCGCGGTTGGCGACCTGCACGATCAGCGCCTCGGTGTTCGCGTCGCGTGCAATGTGCCAGAGCGATTCGTTGAAAAGCGCCGGCTTGGACAGCACCTGCCCGGTCAGATCGGTGGGGTTCTCGAAGCCGCCGAACTCCGGCAGGGTTTGCGTGAGCGCGGCCACGGTCTTGCGCGTGAAGCGCGCCATCGGCACGCGGTGCGCATCGAAGTGGTCAGCGGTCATGGCACGCGTGCCGCCCGGTATGCTGAACACAGACACGCCACCGTCGGCGCCGCGGGGGCGCGGCAACGGGGCGACCGACAGCACCTCGGCCGCGGCCACCAGGTCGGTCAGGCTGTCCACCAGCACCGCACCGGCTTGCGTGAGCAGATCGTGATAAACCGCAAAGGCCGATGCGATCTTGCCGGTGTGCGACGCGGCCGCCTGGATGCCCGCCTCGGTGTTGCCGCATTTGAGCGCCACCACACGCACGTCCTTTTGCGCGGCGCGTTCGATCAGGCGCAGCAAACGCTCGCCGTCACGCAGGCCTTCGATGAACAGCGCAATCACCCGCACGTCGTCCTGCGCGAGCATCCACTCGAAATAGTCGGCGATGGTCAGCACCGCTTCGTTGCCGACGGAGACCATGTAGGCGCAACCCACGCCGTCGTTCTGCAGATGGCGCGCCATCGCGCCGCCCATCGCACCGCTTTGCGACAGGATGGCGATCGGCGCGTGGTGCAGCACGTCGCGCCGCGCCGCCGAGCCGAACGTCAGCAGCACCTTCGATTGCACCGACCACAGCCCTTCGCAGTTGGGGCCGACCACCGCCATCCCCAGCGCCGCCGCGGTCTCACGCAGCGCCTTTGCGTCGGCCGCCCCTTCGGCGGTTTCCTCGAAGCCCGAACTGGGGATCACACACGACGTGATGCCCTTCGCCGCGCAATCGCGCAGCGCCTGGGCGCAGGCCGCGGCGGGCAGCATGATCATGGCCACGTCGGGCGT
>CAZBOF010000199.1:0-5869 GCA_964493285.1 uncultured Rhizobacter sp.
ACAACAACTGGCTCAAGGAGCGCGGCGTCACCATCTGGGACGAGTGGGCACGCGAGAACGGCGACCTCGGCCCGGTGTACGGCGTGCAGTGGCGCAGCTGGCCGACGCCCGATGGCGGCCACATCGACCAGATCGCACACGTCGTCGAGCAGTTGAAGACGAATCCGGATTCGCGCCGCATCATCGTCAGCGCGTGGAACGTCGCCGAGCTCTCGAAGATGGCGCTGATGCCGTGCCACGCGTTGTTCCAGTTCTACGTCGCGCCCAGCGCGTCGCCCGCGCAGCGCGGCCGTCTGTCGTGCCAGCTCTACCAGCGCAGCGCCGACATCTTCCTCGGCGTGCCGTTCAACATCGCCAGCTACGCGCTGCTCACGCACATGCTCGCGCAACAGTGCGATCTGGACGTGGGCGACTTCATCTGGACCGGCGGCGACTGCCACATCTACAGCAACCACGCAGAGCAGGTGACGCTGCAGCTGTCGCGCACGCCGCATCCGTATCCCCAACTGCGCATCAAGCACCGGCCCGCATCGATCTTCGACTACCAGCTCGAAGACTTCGAGTTCGTCGACTACCTGCACCACGACGCCATCAAGGCGCCCGTCGCCGTCTAGGATTCACACGCCCTACCCACGGGCGGGGCATTGTCGACGCCCGTCGACGCTTGTGCTTTCATCGGCAACCCCCACACAGGAGCCGCCCCGATGAAAACCCGCATCCTGCAACGCACCTTCGTGGCGATGGCGTTCGCCGCGTCCCTGGGCACGGCGGCCCACGCCGCCTCCGTCGCACCGGTCGCCGCCGAGAACGGCATGGTGGTGACCGCGCAGCACCTGGCCACACGCGTCGGCGTCGACGTGCTGAAAGATGGCGGCAACGCGATCGACGCCGCCGTGGCCGTGGGCTATGCACTCGCTGTGGTGTACCCCGCCGCAGGCAACCTGGGCGGCGGCGGCTTCATGACGGTGCAGTTCGCCGACGGACGCAAAACCTTCCTCGATTTCCGCGAGAAAGCGCCCCTCGCCGCCACGCCCGACATGTACCTCGGGCCGGACGGCAACGTCGTCAAGGGCCTCAGCACCCAAGGCTATCTCGCCGCCGGCGTGCCGGGCTCCGTGCACGGGCTGGAATATGCCTTGACGAAGTACGGCACGATGAAGCGCTCGGTGCTGATCGAGCCGGCGATCCAGTATGCGCAGCGCGGCTTCGTGCTCGACCAGGGCGACGTCGACATGCTGCACACCTCCACCGCCGATTTCCGCAACGATGCACCTTCGGCGGCGATCTTCCTGAACAAGGGGCAGCCGTTCCAGGTCGGGGAGAAGCTGGTCCAGAAAGATCTGGCGGCCACGCTGAAGCTCATCCGCGACAAAGGGGCCGACGGCTTCTACAAAGGCCGCACCAGCGCCGAGATCGTGCGGGCCAGCCAGGCCGGCAAGGGCCTGTTCACGCAAGCCGACTTCGACCAGTACGCGACCCGCGAGATGAAGCCGGTGGAGTGCGACTACCGTGGCTACGGCATCGTCTCGGCGCCGCCGCCGAGTTCAGGCGGCGTCATCATCTGCGAGATGCTCAACATCCTGGAGGGCTATCCGCTCAAGGAACTGGGCTTTCGCTCCGCGCAGTCGGTGCATTACCAGATCGAGGCGATGCGCCACGCCTACGCCGACCGCAACGCCTACCTCGGCGACCCCGACTTCGTGAACAACCCGCTCGATCGCCTGCTCGACAAGGGCTATGCCGCCAAGATCCGCGCCGTCATCGATCCCGGCAAAGCAGGCGTGTCGCAGGAGATCAAGCCCGGCGTGCCGCCTCACGAAGGCAGCAACACCACGCACTACAGCATCGTCGACAAATGGGGCAACGCCGTCTCGGTCACCTACACCATCAACGACTGGTTCGGCGCCAAAGTCACCGCGGGCAAGACCGGCGTTCTGCTCAACAACGAGATGGATGACTTCACCGCCAAGCGCGGCGTGCCCAACCTCTACGGCCTCGTGCAAGGCGAAGCCAACGTGATCGCCCCGGGCAAGCGCCCCTTGAGTTCCATGAGCCCGACCATCGTCACGCACAACGGCAAGCCGGTGCTGGTGGTGGGCACCCCCGGCGGCAGCCGCATCATCACCGCAGTCCTGCACACCATCCTCAATGTCATCGACTACGGCATGAACATCCAGGAGGCAGTGGACGCGCCGCGCTTCCATCAGCAATGGTTGCCGGATGTCACCAATTTCGAGACCTTTGCAATCAGCCCGGACACCCACAAAATCCTCCAAGGCATGGGGCACAAGATCGGGCCGCCGCAACCTGCCAACCACGTGGCGGCCATCCTCATCGGCGCGCCCGCATTGGGGGGCAAACCGGTGGGCAATCACCGCTACTACGGCTCGAACGACCCCCGGCGCAACTCCGGGCTGGCCCTCGGCTACTGACACGACGAGCCGCCCCACGCGGCGAGCCGGGGGCCTGCGCCAACGCGCATGTCCCCGGAACGAGGAACTTCTCACGAGTGGCTCGCATCCTTCGATGATGCTTACATCGGCTTGCAGTGCCGGCCTTGCGCCCCCCAGAGGGGTTCGTGAGAATTCCGGGTCGGGCGGAATGCATCGCCCTTCCTGACGCCCGGAAGCACCATGCCAATTGACGGATTTCTCTACAAATCGGCCCTGCTGCTGACGGCATCCATCGTTCTCCAGGGATGCGGATCGGGGGGCGACGACGGCACCCCTCCACAAATTCCGGCTCCGGCTCCGACTCCAGCCCCAGCCCCAGCTCCGGCTCCGGCTCCGGCTCCGGCTCCGGCTCCGGCTCCGGCGCCCGCGCCCGCGCCCGCGCCTGGAAGCGCACAGATTGCCAGCGTCTCCATTGCGCAGTCTCTGGTCTATCCAGTCGAAGATCCCGCCCTGGTTCTGGTCGGAAACAAGGAAGCGCTGGTGCTCGTGCAAGTCACCAGCCCCAACACCGGCCTGCCCAAGCCCACCGGCGTGCTGTCGGTTCTGAACAGCGGCGGCACGGAGGTGCAACGCACGGCGTTGACGCTCCCTACCGCAACCAACCTGCCGACCAGCCCCACCACCGCGCCGAGTTTCGCAACGATGTACTCGGCCACCATCCAGGCGCAATCGATCGATCCCGGCATGCAGGTCGTCGTGAGCCTGTCCGACGGAGCGCTCTCGCGGACCGTGCGGCCCTCCGTGGGCAGCGCCCATGCCATCACCGTGATCGGCCTGCCGGTTCGCATCGCCAGTGACACCGGCGTGGTGTACCAAGACGCGGGGCAGGCGGTGCAGATTCGCACGCCCGTCACCACAGCCACGCTGACGGCGCGCCCGACCTACGTCTCGACCTCGGTCACCGCACTGCCCACCACCGATGCCGCGTGGAGCAGCGCCATGACCAACGTGCTGAGCGAACTGGCATCGCTGCGCCGCTCCGAGAACGCGCCGCGCACCGCCTACTACGTGGGCTTCCTCCCCAAGCGGACCTACGGCGTGACCGGCAAGGGCTCGATCGGCTCCGGCACGTCGGTGGTCGCCGATCTGCCGGCCATCGTTCGCGACACCGTGGTGCACGAAATCGGCCACAACTTCGGCCTGTACCACGCGCCCTGCGGCAACCCGACGGACGTGGACAACGACTACCCGTATGCCAACGCCACGCTGGGCGCGCCGGGGCGCTACATCTGGGGCTACCGGTCCGACGACAGTACCTTCGTCAACCCGACCACCGCGCAGCGGCACGACGTGATGTCCTACTGCACGGGCGACACGTTCTCCGACTACAACTACAAGCTGATCCAGGACACCATCAGCCCGTCGTCTTATATGCGGCTTGAATCAGCCCCGGCGGCGTCGCCGCGAGAACTGCTGCTGATCGGCGGCGTGGTCGGCGGCACGAGCGCCACCCTGTTGCCGCTGAAACGGTTTGAAGGCATTCCGGACGGCACGGGCACGGGTCCTTACGGCGTCCGGCTCACCACGGCCTCGGGCGTCACGCAATACGCATTCACCGCCGACGAGATCGACCACGATGCAGGCCAGCACACCTTTGCGATCACAGTGCCCGACCCGGGGCGCATCGATCGCATCGAGATCCTGCGCGACGGGCGCGTGCTGCTCGACCAATCGGCCGTCGCCTCGCGCGTTGCCCCGGCGACCGCGGGGACGGGCGGCGCAACGAGCGTGGGACGGGTCGAACGCCATGACGAGGTGGCCCTGACGTGGAACGCGAGCGCGTACCCCTATCTGTCGGTCACCCACGTGGGCACGCAGCGTACGACCTTGGCGCTCGACCTGAAAGGCGGCAGCGCGGTATTGCCCACCGCGGGCCTGCCCGCAGGCGGTGCCTACGAGTTCATCTTGTCGGACGGATTGAACTCGGTGCGGCTGTCGCAGCCGCGCTGATTCGGTTCAAGCCTTCGCGGCAATCACCTCGGCCGGCGCCTGTACCAGTTCGATCAGCACGCCCTCGCCGCCGATCGGAAATTCATCACTGCCTTTCGGGTGGATGAAGCAGATGTCGTGGCCGGCGGCGCCCTTGCGAATGCCGCCGGGCGCGAGACGCACACCTTGCGCCGTCATCCAGGCCACGGCCTTCGGCAGATCGTCCACCCACAGCCCGACGTGGTTCAAAGGGGTCGTGTGCACCGCAGGTTTCTTGTCTACGTCCAGCGGCTGCATCAGGTCGACTTCGACCGCATGCGGGCCATCGCCGATCGTGCAGATGTCTTCGTCCACGTTCTCGCGCTCACTCGTGAACTGGCCGCTGACGGCCAGGCCGAGCGTATCCACCCACAGCGAGCGCAGCCTCGACTTGCTGGTACCGCCGATGGCAATCTGCTGAATGCCGAGAATCTTGAAGGGGCGTTGCGTGCTCATGAGAAGTTTCCGGAAAGCCGCTCACGCGAACTTGATGATGACCTGATCGACCGCCAGGCTCTCGCCCTTGGCCGCAGACACTTCGGCCACCACGCCGTCTTGCACCGCCAGGAGAATGTTTTCCATCTTCATGGCCTCGATCACCGCCAGCTTCTCGCCGGCGCTCACCGCCTGGCCGGGCACCACGGCCACATCGACCAGCAACCCAGGCATCGGCGACAGCAGGAACTTCGACAGGTCGGGCGGCGCCTTGTACGGCATCAGCTTGTAGAGCTGCGCGGTGCGCGGCGTCAGCACCTTGGCTTCGATCTGCGTGCCGTCGTGCGAGACGCGGTACGACAGCCCGACACGCTCGATCTGCGCGCAGAACGGCGCCCCATCGACCGTGCCCCGGATCACGATGTCGCGCAAATGCGATTCGAATCCGATGCGGTAAGTGGTGCCGTCGAGCGTCACATTGAACGCATCGCCATCGGGTTGCAGGCTGGCCGGCATGTACTCGAAGCGGCCTTCGCCCTCGCTCGTGACCACCACGAAATCAGACCCCACCTGGTACTCATGGCCGGGCATCTGGCCGCTGATGCGCGTGGCGCGCTCCTGGTGCTTGCGGTTGGCCACCGCGGCCAGCGCACGCAGGAAGCGCGGATCGTGGTGCGGCACGAGATCGGCCGAAAACCCCTTGCCATAGTGTTCGGCAATGAACCCAGTGTTGAACCGCCCCGCCACGAACTCTGGGTGCGCCAACAAGGCGGCCTGGAACGGGATGTTGGAGTTGATGCCGCGGATCGCGAACGCATTCAGCGCCGCACGCATCTTCTCGATCGCCTCGTTGCGGTCTTTCCCATGCACGATGAGCTTGGCGATCATCGAGTCGTAGTACATCGGAATCTCGCCACCTTCGTAGACGCCGGTGTCCACGCGCACGCCATCGCCATCGCGAGGCGGCGCGTACTTCACCAGCCGGCCGGTCGACGGCAGGAAGCCCCGGAACG
>CAZBOF010000200.1:0-5849 GCA_964493285.1 uncultured Rhizobacter sp.
GCAGCTCAGCTTGACGCGCGGCAGCGAAATCGGCGCAGCCAGCAGATGGGTGCTGGATGCGCCGGCATCCGGACGCATGGCCGTCGGCGAGGCCATCACCAATCTGCTGGCTGCGCCGATTTCGCTGCCGCGCGTCAAGCTGAGCTGCAACTGGATGGCCGCTTGCGGCGAGCCGGGTGAAGATGCTGCGCTGTACGACACGGTGAAGGCCGTGGGCATGGAGCTGTGCCCCGCGCTGGGCATCAGCGTTCCCGTAGGCAAGGACAGTCTTTCGATGCGCACCCGATGGGCCGACGACGGCGAGGCGAAGCAGGTGACGGCGCCGGTCAGCCTCATCGTCACGGCATTCGCAACGCTCGACGATGTGCGGCCCACACTCACCCCGCAACTGCAGCCCGGCGACACCACGCTGGTGCTGATCGACCTCGGGCAGGGCCGCAACCGCATGGCCGGTTCCATGCTGGCCCAGGTGCTCGATCAGTTCGGCGACGACGTGCCCGACCTGGACGAGCCGGCCCGGCTGCAATCGCTGGTTCAGGCCATCAACCGGCTGCGCGAAGACGGCAAGCTGCTGGCATACCACGATCGCAGCGATGGCGGGTTGTGGGCCACCGTGTGCGAGATGGCCTTCGCAGGCCACCTCGGTGTGAGCTTGAATGTCGACATGCTCGTCACCGAAGGCGACGGCATCAGCGACAGCCGCGCCGAGTTCGGCGATTCCAAGAACTGGGCCACCCAGGTCAGCGCCCGCCGCGAGGAACTCACGCTGCGCGCGCTTTTCAGCGAGGAGCTGGGTGCGGTCATCCAGGTGCCGACCGGCGTGCGCGACGAGGTGATGGCGGTGCTGCGCGAGCACGGCCTGAGCAAGCACAGCCACATCATCGGCAAGCCGAACGACCGCGGCGTCGTCGAGGTCTGGCGTGACGCAAAGTCCGTGTTCAGCGCGCCGCTGCAAGATTTGCATCAGGCGTGGGACGACGTGAGCTGGCGCATCGCGCGCCTGCGTGACAACCCCGCCTGCGCCGATGCTGAACACGCCGCGGCCGGCCAGGCCGACGACCCTGGCTTGCATGTGCACCTCACCTTCGCGCCCCAGGCGCCCGCAGTTCACACCCGCCGCCCCGCGCTGGCCATCCTGCGGGAGCAGGGCGTCAACAGCCACATCGAGATGAGCTATGCGATGCATCAGGCCGGTTTCGACACCTTCGATGTGCACATGAGCGATCTGCAAGCGGGCCGTGCACGGCTCGATCAGTTCCGCGGCTTCGTTGCCTGCGGCGGGTTCAGCTACGGCGATACGCTGGGTGCGGGCGAAGGCTGGGCCCGCTCGGTGATGTTCAACCCTCAGCTGGCGGAACAGTTCGCCGCCTTCTTCCAACGCCCGGACACCTTCGCCCTGGGAGTGTGCAATGGCTGCCAGATGATGGCGGCGCTGTCGCCCCTCATTCCCGGCGCCCAGGCCTGGCCTAAGTTCACGCGCAACAAGAGCGAGCAGTTCGAAGCGCGCCTGTCGCTGGTCGAGGTGCTTGAAAGCCCGTCGATCTTCTTCGACGGCATGGCGGGCAGCCGGATGCCGATCGCCGTGGCCCACGGTGAAGGGTTTGCCGATTTCTCCCAGCGTGGCGATGCCGCGACGGTGCAGCGCGCCATGCGCTTCGTGGACCACCACGGCGTGCCCACGGAGGCCTATCCGTTCAACCCGAACGGCAGCCCGGACGGGCTCACCGCCGTCACCACCGCCGATGGCCGCTTCACGGTGCTGATGCCGCACCCTGAGCGGGTCTTCCGCAACGTGCAGATGAGCTGGACTTCCGGCGACCAGGCCGCGGCAAGTCCGTGGATGCGGATGTTCCAGAACGCCCGCCGCTGGGCGGATTGAACGCAGACGCAGAGGCCGCATGCACAAGACCCCGGTGAAGTACCTCGTCGTGATCGAGTCCGACGGCGCCATGCTCGCCAAGCTCTACGACGAGCGGCTGGTGCACGTGAACGACATCGATGCGTCTTCCGAGGAGGTGGCCGTGATGACGCGGGGCCTCGCGCCTTCGCACAGCGGCAACCAGGCGCCGTGGGTGGGCGTACTCGTCGGCCACGGCGAGGCGCAGCGCCTCACGGCACAGGTTTTCACGCTGAGCGTCTGACGCGGCGGCAGCACCGTTCGCGGGCACGGCTGCGCACGCGCCGCCACCGGCCTGCGCGCGTCAAGCGATCTATTTCACGGCGCTGACGTCCACCGCCACGCCGCCCAGCACGGCGTTGCCTGACAGCGGATCGCGCAGGTCTTCATCGAGCAAGGCATTGAGATTGCTCCCCGGCCGCTGCGAAGCCAGGCCGAGCCGTGCTCCCGGCAGGTCGTGCCCCCATCCATGCGGCAGGCTGATCACCCCCGGCATGATGGATTCGCTGACCTCGACCTGCGCTTCGATCGACCTGCCGGCGCCGCGGGTGATGCGCGCGGTGGCGCCGTCGCTCAGGCCCAGGCGCGTGGCATCGTCCGGGTGCATGAGCGCGGTGCAGCGGAACGGGCCCTTGGCCAGCAGCGGCAGGTTGTGCATCCAGCTGTTGTTGGAGCGAACCTGGCGGCGCCCCACGATCACCATCCGGGGTGTTGGCTCGGCCAGTGCTTGCGCGGCGCGTTGCACATCGGAAATCAACGGGGGCGGCGCCAGTTCGATCTGGCCGCTGGGCGTGCGCAGCACCTCGGGCACCCGTGGCTGAAGTGGGCCGAGGTCGATGCCGCCGGGGGCGGCCATCACCTTGTGCAGCGTGAGCCCGTCCGGGTTTCGCCCGAAGCCGTCGCCATACGGGCCAGTGCGCAGCGCGAGGTCGAGCCGGCGCTCCGGGCCGGTGTGGTGCGCAAGCTCCGTCATCGCATCCGCGGCGGCTTCCCCGAAGCCGCGTTCCAGATCGGTGAGCAGCAATTGGTCGTCGATCTGGCGCACGTTCGCCGTCGCACCTTGGCCTTGCAGGATGCCGATGAGCCGCACCAGCATTTCCCAGTCGCGCAGATGCCCGGCCGGCGCGGGCAGGACCGGCGCGCTGTAGCGCACGTAGTTGCGGTACTGGAACTGAGGCAGGGCCACATCGAAATGACTCTCCTCCAGCGGCGACAGGCCGGGCAGGATGACGTCGGCGTGGCGTGAGGTCTCGTTCAGGTAGATGTCGAGGCTGAGCATGAAGTCCAGGCGGTCGAGTGCCTGCGCCAGCCGCGCGCCGTTGGGGGCCGACAGCACCGGGTTGCTGGCGACCGTGATCAGCGCCTTCACCTGTCCTGGGCCGGCGGTTTCGATCTCTTCGGCCAGGCAGCCCATCGGAAACTCGCCGAAGACTTCGGGGGCGCCGCTCACGCGCGAGCGGTGGCGGCCGGTCTTGATGCCTTTGCCGATGCCGGGTTTGCCGTCGGTGTTGGCCGAGAAGGCAGCCGCCTTCGGGAACATCGCGCCGCCCGGCTCGTCGAGGTGGCCGGTCAGCACATTGAGCACGTCGATGAGCCAGCTGGCGAGCGAACCGAAAGCCTGGGTGCAGGTGCCCAGCCGCCCGTACGCGGCGGCCCGCTCGGCCTTTGCCAGTTCGCGCGCGAGCCCGCGGATCTGCTCGGCCGCGATGCCGCAGCGCGCTGCCACGGCTTCGGCGGAGAAGGGTTGCACCGCGGCGCGGAGTTCGTCGACACCCGCGACGTGTTCGGCCAGGCGGCCCAGCCGCACCAGGCCCTCGTCGAACAGCGTGTGCACCATCCCCAGCAGCAGGAAGGCGTCTCCGCCAGGGCGAATGGACAGGTGGAGGTCGGCGATCTCGGCGGTTTCGGTGCGGCGCGGATCCACCACCACCAGCCGGCCTCCGCGAGCATGCAGAGCCTTCGCCTTGCCGCGGAAGTCGGGCACGGTCCAGAGACTGCCGTTGCTGGCCATCGGGTTGGCGCCCAGCATCAGCAGGAAGTCGCAGCGCTCGATGTCGGGCACCGGGATCGACAGCCAGGTGCCGAACATCAGGCCGCTGGACAGTTGCTTGGGCATCTGGTCGAGCGTGGATGCCGAGAACACATTGCGCGAGCCCAGGGTCTTGAGCAGGCGCCCGACGTACAGCATGAAGCCGAACTTGTGGGCGGACGGATTCCCCAGGCTGACGGCGATGGCGTCGTTGCCGTGGGCCGCGCGCAAGGGGAGCAGGCGGCGCGCGATTTCGGTGAATGCTTCGTCCCAGCTCGCTTCGTTGAACTGGCCATTGCGCCGAATCAGCGGTGTGCGCAGCCGATCGGGGTCTTCATGCAGGTCCTTCAGCGCCACCCCCTTCGGGCAGAGGTAGCCCTTGCTGAAGCCGTCACTCTCCTGCCCCCGGATGGCGATCACTTTGCCGCGTTCCACATGCACATCGAGCCCGCAGCAGGCTTCGCAGAGGGGACAGATGCGGTGGGCGATCATGGCTGCACCTCGCTGTGGACGTTCATGGGACCTCCGTGTCCCGACGTTATGCCTGCGGCGCGCTCGTTTGTCCGTCGCTCAGGTGACGCAATGCCTGCGCGGTGGCGGCATCGGCCGGAAAGAAGGTTTCCACCGCCAGTTCAGACAGGGTGATGTCGATCGGCGTGCCGAACACGGTGATGGTGCTGATGAACGACAGGGTGCCGGCGGGTGTGCGCAACTGCAGCGGAACGGCCACGGCGTTCACGTCGATGGCCTCATGCACGCCGTCTTCCGCGGCGAGGGGATAGCCCTGAAACTCATCGAGCAGGGCGGCGATCACCGGGTCGCCGCTCACGGCGATCTGGTGGCGCAGCCGCTCGAAAAGGTGGGTGCGCCACGCGGACAAATTGACGATCCTGGGGGCCAGCCCGTTCGGGTGCAGGCTGGCGCGCAGCACGTTCATCGGCGGTTGCAGCAATTCCGCAGCGATGCCGTCCATCAAGGCGAGCACCGGGCGGTTGTAAGCCACCATGTTCCAGTGCCGGTCGACGGCCAATGCCGGATTGGGTTCGTGGGCGCGCAGCACCAGTTCCACCGCTTCGCGCGCGGCTTGCAACGCCGGGTCGGCCAAGGCGCGTTCGCGGTAGACCGGCGCGTAGCCCGCGGCGGCGAGCAGGGTGTTGCGCTCTCTCAGCGGCACGTTCAGCTGCTCGGCGAGGCGCAGCACCATCGCTCGGCTTGGCGTCGCACGGCCCGTTTCGACGTAGCTCAGGTGGCGGGTGGAGATGTCGGCGTCGAGGGCGAGGTCGAGCTGGCTCAGGCGTCGGCGCTGCCGCCATGCGCGCAGCAGCGTGCCAATGGCCTGGGAAGCCGGGGCGGGGGTGGCTTGCATGGGCGTGACCTTAACGCAGGGGCGGCAGCCCTTCCATGACTTGGCACGTCATCGATCGCTGACCGCATGCCGCCCACCATCCAGTCCCCGGCTCAGGCCGTTCTGGCGGGCGCGTGCTTGCCGGGCAGGGGCTGCACCGCAGCGGCGTGGCCCTGGGCGGGCGACAAGGCGTCAGCTCGCGTAGTCGCTCAGCGGTACGCAACTGCAGAACAAGTTTCGGTCGCCGTAGACGTTGTCGACCCGACCCACCGGCGCCCAATACTTCTGCCGGCGCAGGCCGCTGACCGGGTAGGCCGCCTGCTCGCGCGAGTACGGGTGCGGCCAGTCGGCCTTGAGCAGCGCGGCGCTCGTGTGGGGCGCGGCCTTGAGCGGATTGTCTTCACGCGGCCACTCGCCTCGCTCGACGCGGGCGATCTCTTCGCGGATGGCGATCATCGCGTCACAGAATCGGTCGATCTCCGTCAGCGACTCGCTCTCGGTCGGCTCGACCATCAGCGTGCCGGCCACCGGGAAGCTGAGGGTGGGGGCATGGAAGCCATAGTCGATCAGGCGCTTGG
>CAZBOF010000201.1:0-5788 GCA_964493285.1 uncultured Rhizobacter sp.
GCCGGATTCCAGCGAGTTCTCGAGCGACAGCCACGAGGCCAGGCGCTTGGCCTTGTCGCGCGACAGGATGGTGTCGCCATAGCCGTTCTCGACGGCGTCGATGGCCACCGAGACGAAGTCGCCGGGTTGAACTTCGAGTTCGCCCTGGTCATTCTTGAATTCTTCAATGGGCACGTAGGCTTCGGACTTGAGGCCTGCGTTGACCACCACGAAGCTGTGCTCGACGCGCACGACTTCTGCCGTGATCACTTCGCCGGTTCGCATCTCTGAGCGGTTCAGGGATTCTTCGAACAGGGCGGCAAAGGATTCCATCCCGGCGGGGGCGGTGTTTTGGGTTTGAGCCATGAGGACTTTCGGGTGCAGCCTTGTGCTGCGGGGTTAGGTTGAAAAACCGCGGGTTCGGCGCGCCGGGCCTGTGAGGCAGGCGGACGGCGCAAGAGGGTGAACGCGCGGACTTGGTGTTCGGATGCTTCCGAAGAAGCTCAGCCGAACGGCTGGCGACGTTGCCACCAATCCAGCACCACCGCAACGCATTCGTCCACGGTGAGGGCGGAATTGTCGAGCACCATCGCATCTGCGGCCGGCTTCAAGGGCGAGACGCTGCGCGATTGATCGCGGGCGTCGCGGGCCTCCAAATCGGCACGAAGACTGTCGATATTAGTTGAAATTCCCTTAGAAATCAATTGCTTATGCCGTCTTTCAGCCCGCACGGCGGTGCTGGCGACGACAAAGACCTTCAAGTGGGCCTTTGGGAAGATGACCGTGCCCATGTCGCGCCCGTCGGCCACCAATCCTGGCAGACGGCGGTGCGACAACTGCAAGGCTTCCAGTGCCTGCCGCACGGCGGGCCAGGCCGAGACCTTGGACGCCTTCGCACCGACGTCTTCGCGGCGCAGTTCGTCACTCACATCTTCCCCGTCGAGCCAGGCGTGGTGATGGCTGAACTTCAGCTTGAGCGCGGAAGCGGCGCCTGCCAGCCCGGCTTCATCGGTGTCGGGCACATTCGCGCGCAGGGCCGCCAGCGCCGTGGCGCGATACAGGGCGCCTGAGTCCAGGAAGTGATAGCCGAGCGCGTCGGCCACGGCGCTGGCCAGCGTGCCTTTGCCGGAGGCGGTGGGGCCGTCGATGGTGAGGACGGGGATGTCGGCCGTCTCGGCGCGCGCGACGCTGAAGAGCGCTTCGAAGTAGTCCGGAAAGGTTTTGCCGACGCAGCGGGGGTCGAGCAGGCGAACCGGCACGCCGGCCGGTGCCGCCAGCTTGTTGAAGGCGGCCAGCGACAGGCACATTGCCATGCGATGGTCGTCATAGGTCTGGATGGTGGCCGCGCGCCAGGCCTGTGGCGGAGTGATTTCGATGAAGTCGCTGCCTGCCACCACCTGTGCGCCGAGCTTGCCGAGTTCGGCGGCCATGGCGGCGATCCGGTCGGTTTCCTTGACACGCCAGCTTGCGATATTGGACAGGCGGGTGGTGCCTTGCGCAAAGAGGGCCATCACGGCCAGCGTCATCGCCGCGTCGGGGATGTGGTTGCAGTCGAGTGAGATGGGGCGCAGCGGCCACGTGCCGCGCTGTACTTCGAGCCAGCCGGGGCCGCTGTGCACGGTGGCTCCCATGGCTTGGGCGGCCTCGATGAAGCGGATGTCGCCCTGGATCGAGTTCTCGTCGACGCCTTCGATGCGTACGACATCGCCGTTCTGCGCCGCCAGGGCGCCGAGTGCGATGAAGTACGACGCCGATGAGGCGTCGCCTTCCACATGGATGCTTCCCGGCGATCTGTAGACCGCGCCCTGTGGAATCACGAAGCGGGCCCAGCCGTCGCGCCGGACCTGGATGCCGAACCGGGCCAGCAGGTTGAGCGTGATGTCGACGTAAGGCTTGGAAATCAGCTCTCCCTCCACCTCGATCGCGATCGGGTGGCTGCTTGCCGCCAGCGGCAAGGCCAGCAGCAGTGCGGTCAGGAACTGGCTGGATACGTCGCCCCGTACCCGGATCGGCGCCTGTGCATCGACGTGGCCATGGCGCAGCCGCAACGGGGGGAAGCCGTCTTCGCCCAGGTAGTCGATGCCACACCCCACTTGGCGCAGCGCATCCACCAAGTCGCCGATGGGGCGTTCGTGCATGCGGGGCACGCCGGAGAGTTCGAACTCTCCGTCTTGCGAGGCGGCAAGCAGTGCGAGCACGGCTGTCAGCGGGCGCATCGCCGTTCCGGCATTGCCCAAGAACAGTTGGGCGCTGCGTGTCGTCAGTCGGCCACCCAGGCCCGAGATGCGAACGGTGCTGTCGTCTTCGTCGACACCGCAGCCCAGCGCGCGCAATGCATCCAGCATGACGCGCGTGTCATCGGAGTCGAGCAAGTCGTGCACGGTGGTTGTTCCCGTACTCAAGCCTGCCAGTAGCAATACGCGGTTGGAGATGCTTTTGGAGCCGGGCAGCCGCACCGCTCCAGAGGCAGATTGAAGCGGTGGGATGTCGAGGAACGGCGTGTTGAACATGGGAGCGGGAGGCCTGCGCGAAGCGCAAGCGGGGATTCAGCGTGTCGACCCGGGCTTGCCCGCGCCCATTTGCCAATTGGCGCGGGCATCGGAGGCGCTGCGAATCAGGTCGGACAGCGCCTCGACATTGCCGGACTTGATGACATGCTCCATCGCATCCAGCGTATGGCGAAAGCGCAGCGACTGCTTCAACAACTCTTCGCGATTCGACATGAGGATGTCGCGCCAGACTTCCGGGTCGCCGGCGGCGATGCGGGTGAAATCTCGGAATCCGGGTCCGGCCAGCGACAGGAAATCGCGGCCCGCCGGCTGCTTGGCCACCGAACTGAAGAATGCGAACGCGAGCAGATGCGGCAGGTGGCTCACGGCGGCGAACGCAGCGTCATGATTCTCGGGCGTCATCCGCAAGACCTGGGAGCCGATGGCCGACCAAACGTCCGTGGCTTTCTGAACCAGTTCGGGCGAGGTTTGCGGCAGCGGCGTGAGGATCACCTGCCGGCCGGCATACAGCGTGGCATCGGCGTGCGCGACGCCCGAGACCTCTTTGCCCGTGATGGGGTGGGCGGGTACGAACGAGGACACGCGCTCCTTGAGAACGCGCCGGGCGGCGTCAACCACGTCGCGCTTGGTCGAGCCGACATCCATGAACAGGACGCCCGGCTCCACGAGGTGGCGGATGGCCTTGAAGGTGCTTTCGCTGGCGGAGACCGGAACCGACATCAGCACGATGTCGGAGCCCGACACTGCCAGCAACGCGGATTCGGCCGTATCGTCGATCACGCCCATCTTCTTGGCGCGTTCGGTGGTGGAGGGCGATTTGCTGTAGCCGATGACGCGCTTCACCAGGCCTGCCCGCTTCAAGGCGAGCGCGAACGAGCCGCCCATCAACCCGCAACCAATCACGCCCAGCTGGTTGAACATGGGATCCTTTGCGGGCGGTGCAGCGTGCCGAGGTTCGCGGGGCGGTCCTGCGGCGACGTGATCAGGCGTGCGCTTGTGTCCATCGGCTCATCAATGCACGTCGATGGGGTAGGTGCCGAGCAGCTTGAAAAAGGCGCACACCTCGCGCAATTCGCGCAGCGCCGTGGCGACGTGGGGCTGGTCGGGATGGCCCTGCAGGTCGATGTAGAAGTAGTACTCCCACTGCCCCGAACGCGCCGGCCGCGACTCGAAGCGCGTCATCGAGACGCCGTGTTTCTTCAGCGGAACCAGCATGTCGTGCACGGCGCCCGGCCGATTGGTGACCGACACCACGAGGCTGGTGCAGTCGTGCCCCGACGCTTTCGGGTGCGGATGGCGCTGAGGATGGGTGACGACGGCAAACCGCGTGCGGTTGTTGGATTCGTCCTGGATGGCGTGAGCCACCACATGCAACCCGAACTCGCCGCCGGCGCGGGTGCTCGCGATGGCCGCCAGCGAAGGGTCGGCGGCTGCCAGGCGCGCACCTTCCGCGTTGCTGGACACCGGGCGCCGCTCCGCTTGGGGCAGGTGGGCGCTGAGCCAGCGATGGCATTGCGCAAGAGCCTGCGGGTGGGCGCAGACCGCGGAGATGCCTTGCGCGGACGGGTCGCGCCGCAACAGGTTGTGCTGCACGAACAAGCTGGTCTCGCCGATGATGAACAGCGGTGTGGTCAAGAACAAGTCGAGCGAGCGCGCCACCACGCCTTCCGTGGAATTCTCGACGGGCACGACGCCAAAGTCGGCTGCGCCGGTGGTCGTGGCGTGAAACACCTCGTCGAAGTTGCTGCACGGTACGTGAATGATCGACGACCCGAAGAAACCGAGCGCGGCTTCTTCGCTGAAGGTGCCGGCCGGCCCGAGGTAGGCCACGCGCGACGGTGCCTCGAGGGCCCGGCACGCCGACATGATTTCGCGCCAGATCGGCGCCACGCTGTCGGTCTTCAGGGGGCCGGGGTTCGCGGCTTTGAGGCCATCGATCACCTGGGCTTCTCGCTCAGGCCGAAATACCACCCCACCCGTGGTCTTCTTGACCTCGCCCACTTCTTGGGCAAGGCGGGCGCGGCGATTCAACAGCGTGAGCAGTTCGCGATCGACGGCATCGATCTGCGTTCTGATCGTCAGCAGTTCGGGGTCGGGTTGGGAGTCGGATTCGGCCATGGCGTCAGGGGCAAATTCTCGCATGGGCATGAGCGCATGGCGCGGGGCGACGCGTGCAAGGCGCGCCCCGCCGGGAGGCGGTCACGGTTTGGCGGGCTTCGCGCCTTCCGGCGCTGGGGGGGGAGGTGCACTTTGGCCGTTGCCGCCTGCGGGAACACCCAGCGCCGCGGCGACGTTCGCCTCCAGTGTCTTGACCTGCGGGTCGATCAGCGGTGCCAGGTCCTTGATGAGCGCCTGCACGTATTCGCTGCTGATCTCGGGCAGGGTTTGCTGGAAGCGCTTGTAGGCCGGCGCATCGAGGGATGCCACTAGTTGTCTGAGTTCGGTTTCGCTGAACTTTTCCTCCAGCAAACGGCCCATCGTGGCATGGCCGACCTGGGTGGTGCGGCCTTTCAGCGTCGCAGTGGCGTCGGTCTGGTACTTGCGGACGTGATCCTGAACCTTCTTGACCACTCCTTCGCGCTGCTCCGGGGCGACACGCGTTTGCAGCACACCTTCCGCGGCGTCGAGGATCTGCCGCGCGGGCTGCTCGACGACGTTGCGGGCGATGTTGTCCAGTGCCGCTTGCTGGAGTTCGACCACACGCTGTGCCAGCGCTTTCTTGCCCGCCGGGGCACCCGCTGCGGGCGTTGCGCTTTGGGCCCAGGCGAGGCTGGAGGCTGCAAGCAGCAAGGCGCCGAGGAGTGGTTTGATGGTCATGAATTGGTGTCCGTGTCGATGTCGTCGCCAGCGTCGGGATTCGCGTCGTTTTCCACGATGCGTTGCAACCCGCTCAGTTGGGCGCCGTCGTCCAGTGCAATCAGGGTCACGCCTTGCGTGGCGCGGCCCAGCTCGCGAATCTCCGATACACGCGTGCGGACCAGCACGCCCTTGTCGGTGATGAGCATGATCTCGTCTTCGGCGCGCACCAGCGTGGCGGCGACGACCTTGCCGTTGCGCTCGCTTTGTTGAATGGCGATCATCCCTTTGGTTCCCCGCCCGTGGCGGGTGTACTCGACGATGCTGGTGCGCTTGCCGAAGCCGTTCTCGGTGGCGGTGAGCACGCTCTGCGTTTCGTCTTCCGCCACGAGCATGGCGATCACGCTTTGCCCGTCCTCCAGCATCATGCCGCGCACGCCGCGTGCATTGCGGCCCATGGAGCGCACATCGTCTTCGTCGAAGCGAACGGCCTTGCCGCCGTC
>CAZBOF010000202.1:0-2484 GCA_964493285.1 uncultured Rhizobacter sp.
CGATGGCGTCTTGGTCGCCGAGCCAGTCGGAGCCCTTGACGGTGTCAAAGAAATGAAAGTGCCAGTTGTCTTCCGACATGTTGCCCAGCGATGCACCGATGCCGCCCTGCGCCGCAACGGTGTGCGAACGCGTGGGAAACACCTTGCTCAGCACGGCCACCTTGAGGCCGGCCTGCGCCAGTTGCAGCGATGCGCGCATGCCGGACCCGCCAGCCCCCACGATCACCACGTCGAATTTTCTTCTTGAGATAGTTGCGCCCACGTTCACAGTCTCCACAACACTTGAATGGCCCAGCCTGCGCAAGCCACCAGCCAGATGATGGTGGCCACCTGAGCGTCAGGCGCATACCGACGGGGGTGACATAGTCCATCAGCACATTGCGGATGCCCACCCATGCGTGATAGAGCAGGGACACGATGGTGACGAAGGTCAGCACCCGCATCCACTGCGGATTGAAGATGCCGGCCCACTTGTCGTAGCCCATTTCGCCCGGCAGCAGGACCTGCACGATGACGACCAGGGTGAACAGCGCCATGAGGACTGCCGTGATGCGTTGGGCCAGCCAGTCGCGCAGACCATAGTGCGCGCCAACCACCAGCCGCTTGGAGCCGAAGTTCGTTGTCATGTGTTGGAGGCCCTTAGAAAAACAGCTTGTAGCCGAGCGCAACGGTGAGCACGAGACTCACGGCCATCGTGAACAGCGCCGACTTGCGGCCAAACTCCTTGCTGACCGCGTGGGTGGCATCCATCCAGAGATGGCGCACACCGGCCACGAAGTGATGCAGGTACGACCAGATCAGCGCGAGCACCACCAGCTTCACGAACCAGGCCGGAATGAATCCGTACCCATACGCGAAGACGCTCGTGAATTCGTCGTACGAAACCTCGGACGTCAGGCTGGTGTCGAACATCCAGAGGATGAAGGGCATCAACACGAACAACAAGATGCCACTGAGCCGATGAAGGATCGATACCCATGCGGCGGGAGGCAGCGTGTACTGCGTCGCGTCGATCAGACGCATCGGTGAACCCGGTCTTTGCTTTGCTGTTGTCTCTGCCATACCCAACCTTGTTTAATCCCAACGTAACCTTGGGAGTTTATTGCAAGGCAGCAACTTCACGCGCACATGCACCGACAACCCGAGCAATCCGCTCTAACTTAGCTCATTGCGGTAGTAATGCATGCGTGTGTTGTAGAGGCCCCGGCGCAGCTCGACCGGCTTGTCGCCATAGGTGCGCGACAAGCGTTCGACGCTCAACAGCGGCGCGCCCGCCTCCACCTGGAGAAGTTCCGCCGCCTGGGGATCCGCCGCGACGGCACGCAGTTGTTCTTCGGCACGGATCATGCGCACACCGAATTCGCTCTCGAACAGGCCGTACATCGGCCCCTCGTAGTCGCTCAGACGCTCGGCGGTGAGGCCCTTGAAGAGCTGTCCCACGAGCCAGATGTCGTCCAGCACCACCGGCACGCCATGCGCCGACAGCAGGCGGCGGATCTGGACGGCGGTGTCCCCGACCTTCAACGCCAGCGAGCGCGCCACATCGGCAGGTGCACGCATCCGCCGGCAGTCGATGAAGCGACGCTGCATGCCGCCGGCCTGGCCGCTATCCGGCGTCAACCGCAGGAAACGGTACTGCACCGTCTCTTCCGCATGGGTGGCCACGAAAGTACCCTTGCCTTGACGGCGCACGACGAGGTTCTCGTCAGCCAGCGCATCGATGGCCTTGCGCACCGTGCCCTGGCTGACTCTGTAGCGCGCGGCCAGCTCGATCTCGCTCGGAATCGCCTCGCCCGGGCGCCACTCGCCGCTTTGCAGGCTGCGCGTGATCAGCACCTTGATCTGCCGGTAGAGCGGGCTGAACGCCGGCCCCGTGGGGTCGTCGTCGGGCGGGCGCAGCGCGACGGGGGGAGGATGGGAGGTGGCCATGAGGCGGATTGCAGCACAGGCACCTGGTCACGTCCATGCCGATCCCCTCAAATATGTCTTATATAAGACATAAGATCATTGACATACCCTCGGGTTCACACCTAGACTCGCCTTACACTCTTGGGTTCGCGCAGAAAGCGCCTCGCGCACTGCTTCCGAACCCCATGAACCCCTGCGGAGTCTCCCCATGAGCAAGAAACCCGTTCGCGTCGCCGTCACTGGCGCTGCTGGCCAGATCGGCTACGCCCTCCTGTTTCGCATCGCCTCCGGCGAAATGCTGGGCAAGGATCAGCCGGTGATCCTGCAACTGCTGGAAGTGCCGGTCGACGGCCCGCAGAAAGCCCTCAAGGGCGTGATGATGGAGCTGCAGGATTGCGCGTTCCCGCTGCTGGTCGGCATGGAGGCGCACAGCGACCCGATGACCGCATTCAAGGACACCGACTACGCACTGCTCGTGGGCTCGATGCCGCGCAAGGCGGGCATGGAACGCGCCGAGCTGCTGTCGATCAACGGCCAGATCTTCACGGCGTTCAGGGCCTTGCCTTGCGCCGTGAA
>CAZBOF010000202.1:2494-5788 GCA_964493285.1 uncultured Rhizobacter sp.
AGATCTTCACCGCCCAGGGCAAGGCCCTGAACGCCGTGGCCAGCCGCAACGTGAAGGTGCTCGTGGTGGGCAACCCCGCCAACACCAATGCCTACATCGCGATGAAGAGCGCGCCGGACCTGCCGCGCAAGAACTTCACCGCCATGCTGCGCCTCGACCACAACCGCGCCGCATCGCAGATCGCGGCCAAAACCGGCAAGCCGGTGTCCAGCATCGAGAAGCTGGCGGTGTGGGGCAATCACTCGCCCAGCATGTATGCTGACTACCGCTTCGCCACGATCGACGGCCAGTCGGTCAAGGACATGATCAACGACCAGGTGTGGAACAAAGACACGTTCCTGCCCACCGTCGGCAAGCGCGGCGCCGCCATCATCGAAGCGCGCGGCCTGAGTTCCGCCGCATCGGCCGCCAACGCCGCCATCGACCACATGCGCGACTGGGCGCTCGGCACCAACGGCAAGTGGGTCACGATGGGCATCCCGTCGAACGGCGAATACGGCATCCCGAAGGATGTGATCTTCGGCTATCCGGTCACCACCGAAGGCGGCGAGTACAAGATCGTCGAAGGCCTGGCCATCGACGAGTTCAGCCAAGAGCGCATCAACCTGACGCTGAAGGAACTCCAAGAAGAGCAAGCAGGCGTCAAGCACCTGCTCTGATCACTCACGGGGTGGGTGAAAAAGGCCGGTGCATCACGCTGCTGGCCTTTTTTTCGACCGCACTCTCCCACTCGCACCCTGAAATGAGCCCGACTCCCAAGATCCACCCGCGCGAGGCGCTGTTCGAATCGGCCGACACGCTGCCGGCGCTGCCCGTCTGCGACCACTACGCCGGCGTTGAAGCGCGCATGCGCAAGAGTCTGCAGATGCAGGCGGAACTGGGGCCGGTCTTCGACGTCACGTTGGACTGCGAAGACGGCGCGCCGGTGGGCGGCGAAGCCGAACACGCCCATCTCGTCTCCGAGTTGCTGGCGTCCACCGCCAACGTGCATGGCCGCGCGGGCGCGCGGGTGCACCCGGTGGATCACCCCTCGTTCGAGGCGGATGTCGACGCCATCGTGCGCGCCGCAGGTTCGCGCGTGGCCTACCTGATGGTGCCGAAGCTGCGTGGGCTGGAGGACGCGCAAGCCGCGGTCGCGGCGATCGACCAGGCGCTGAAGACGCATCGCTGCGCACGCCAGGTGCCGGTGCACGTGCTGGTCGAGACCCACGGCGCGCTGCGCGACGTCGACGGCATTGCCGCGCTGGCGCGCATCGAGTCGTTGTCTTTCGGCCTGATGGATTTCGTGTCCGCCCATCGGGGTGCCATTCCACAGTCGGGCATGAGCGCCGCCGGCCAGTTCGAGCACCCGCTGGTGGTGCGTGCCAAGCTCGAGATCGCGGCGGCGTGCCATGCGCACGGCAAGGTTCCCTCGCATTGCGTCGTGACCGAATTCAAGAATGCCGATCTGTTGCGCCAAGCCGCCCTGAAGGCATCGCGGGAGCTGGGCTACACGCGCATGTGGAGCATCCACCCCGATCAGATTCGCACGATCGTCGAGGCCTTCGCCCCGGCGGCCGAAGAGATCGAACAAGCGGTCGAGATCCTGCTCGCGGCGCAAGCCCAGGACTGGGCGCCCATCAGCCACCGCAACACCCTGCACGACCGCGCCAGCTATCGCTACTTCTGGCATGTCGTGGACCGCGCCCAACGGACCGGCCAGACCCTGTCATCTGACGCACGGCAGGCGTTCTTCGGCCCAGGCGACGAAAGCGAGGCGTGACTTGTTGCACACCTGCCTTTCACGACAAGACGAGCAAATGTTTCACTCGTCCTGGCTCGTTTCGCCCGGCCGCTAGCACATGAGCAGCGCGCGCGGATTCACCATTCCCCACGCCACGCGTGATTTCGCGCACGCGACGGCCGTTGGCGCGCGCACCGCAGCACGCACTTCGCCGGCAAGGCCGCGAATCCGACGCGTCACGTCCCGCGCGGCGATGTTCAATTTGTTGCAAACAGGACGGGAGCAGCTCCCCCATCCAGGTGGCGCACGACCACAATCTGCGCTTCATCAATCTCCAGGAGCGTCCCATGATTCGCACCGCCGCCTTCGCCGTGGCCTTTGCTCTTGCTGGCGTCTCTGCGCAGGCCCAGACTGCGCCTGCCACGAAGCCTGCGGCCCAGAAGGCCGCGCCCGCCAAGAAGCCCGCGCCGACCAAGAAAGCTGCCCCCGCCCCGGCACCTCTGCCCCCAGCCGACTCAGCCCAGCTGGAAGCCGCCGAAAGAACGCACTACGGGCCCTACGAGTGCGATTTCAAGCAAGCCCTCGACGTGTCGATGAATCCCAAGAACCCGGGGTACGTGGACGTCACGTTCAAGCGCAGCACGTACACGATGAAGCCTGTGCTGTCGTCGACCGGCGCCTTGCGCCTGGAAGATGTGAAGGGCTCGACCCTGCTGCTGCAGATTGCCAACAAGTCCATGCTGATGGACACCAAGGCCGGCAAGCGCATCGTCGATGCCTGCATGCACGAGAAGCAACGCGAGTTCGTCGCTTCCTCGAAGTAACTTCGACATGCGTCCACGGCGGCGCCCCGATTCAACGCGCACGCTGCGCTGAGGGCTTCGTCGTCCCGGCTCGCGCCAAGCGCTCGGTCGCCAAGCCCTGTCTCCCCGTAAGCCGCGGCCTCGCCGCGGCTTATTTTTTTGTGCGCGATTCCTCGCCGCATCTGCCTCGCCTTAGCACTACCCGGAGAATTTCATGCTTCTAGCCTACCGCCAACATGCCGCCGAACGCGCACAACTCGGAATCCCGCCGCTGCCGCTGTCTGCGCCTCAAACCGCGGAACTGATCGAACTGCTGAAGGCGCCTCCGGCAGGCGAGAACGCGGCCCTGGTCGAACTGCTCACGCATCGCGTGCCGGCCGGCGTGGACGATGCCGCCAAGGTGAAGGCGTCGTACCTGGCCGCCGTGGCCCTGGGCAAGGAAGAGTGCCCGCTGATCTCGCGAGAGCTGGCCACGGAACTGCTGGGCACCATGCTGGGCGGCTACAACATCGGCCCCCTGATCGAGTTGCTGGACGACCCCGCAGTGGGTGCCGTGGCGGCCCAGGGCTTGAAAAACACCCTGCTGATGTTCGACCAATTCCACGACGTGAAGGAGAAAGCCGATGGCGGCAATGCGAACGCCAAGGCTGTGCTCCAAAGCTGGGCGGATGCCGAGTGGTTCACCTCCCGGCCGGAAGTGCCGCAAAGCATCACCGTCAGCATCTTCAAGGTGCCCGGTGAAACCAACACCGACGAACTCTCGCCGGC
>CAZBOF010000203.1:0-5778 GCA_964493285.1 uncultured Rhizobacter sp.
CTTCACCGGCCTGATCCTGGCAGTGGCGCCGATTGACATCCAGCTCCAAGACACCTACTACGTCGTGGCCCATTTCCACTACGTGCTGGTGGCCGGTTCGCTGTATGCCATGTTCGCCGGCTTCTACTACTGGGCGCCGAAGTGGACTGGCGTGATGTACTCCGAGACGCGCGGCAAGATCCACTTCTGGGGCTCGCTGATCACGTTCAACGTCACGTTCTTCCCGCAGCACTTCCTGGGTCTGGCCGGTATGCCGCGCCGCTGCGCCAACTACCCGATGCAGTTCACCGACTTCAACCTGATTGCCTCGGTGGGTGCCTTCGGTTTCGGCTTGATGCAGGTGTATTTCTTCCTCTTCGTCGTGCTGCCTTGCATGCGCGGCAAGGGCGAGAAAGCGCCGCAGCGGCCATGGGAGGCTGCAGAAGGCCTGGAATGGGAGGTGCCTTCGCCTGCACCGTTCCACACCTTCGAAACGCCGCCCAAGCTGAACGCCTCCGCCACCAAGGTGGTGGGCTGAGCGCACGGGTTGCACAGAGCACATGGCCATGACACCTGATCAAAGCAAGCGCAACCGGCGGCTGGGGCTCATCCTGCTGTCCGTGGCCGCGGTTTTCTTTCTTGGATTCATGGCGCGTGCGGCGCTGTTGGGCCTGTGATGTCCGACAAGCCGCCAGCTCAAGACGCGGTGCTGCGCAGCGACAACCGCCGCATGGTGGGCAAGCTCGCGGTCATCGCGTTGATGATGTTCGGGTTCGGTTATGCGCTGGTGCCGATGTACGACGCAATCTGTACTGCACTGGGCATCAATGTGCTGTCGCTGTCCGAGAAGGCCTTGCCGGGTCATTCACGGGCCACGCCCGCGAACACCCAGGTGGACCGCACGCGCACCATCACCGTCGAGTTCGATGCCAATGCCCGGGGACCCTGGGATTTCAAACCTGCCAAGCGATACCTCGAAGTGCACCCGGGCGAGTTGACCTCGGTGATGTACGAGTTCCGCAACATGCAGGACCGCACGATGGCTGCGCAGGCCATTCCGAGCTATGCGCCCAATCAGGCCACGCCGCATTTCAACAAGCTCGAATGCTTCTGCTTCAATGAGTACACATTGAAGCCTGGCGAATCGCGCGAGTGGCCGGTGGTGTTCATCATCGATCCCAAATTGCCGAAGGACGTGACCACGATCACGCTGTCGTACACGTTCTTCGAGGTTGCTGGCAAGAACGTGGCTGAAACGCCTGTGCTGAAGGAGCCGCGTTCATGAGCGACGGGGACCTGAAAGCTGCCGTTCGGCGCAAAGGCTCGTTTATCCAGACCTTGCGGGCCATTGGCTGGTCGTTCTTTGGCGTGCGCAAGTCGTCGGAACATGAGCGCGACGTGAATCAACTCAACCCGTTGCATGTGGTCATCGCCGGCTTGTTGTGCGCGGGGGTGTTCATCGTCATTCTTGTCGTACTCGTTCGGTGGGTCATCGCCAGCGGGGTGGCGGCCTGAGTTGCCGCGAGACTGAAGTTCTAAAGAAACTGGATTCGTAGGAGAAATCATGTCGGCAGCGACGCAACCGGGGCAGACCCCCTACTACTTCATCCCCTCGCCCTCGCGGCACCCGGTGATGGCCTCGTTCGGCCTGCTTTTGATGATCTTTGGCGCGAGCCAGTGGATCAACGGGCAAGGATGGGCAGCCTATGTCGTGCTGTTCGGCCTGCTGTGGTGGGCTTGGGTGCTCAAGCAATGGTTCGGAGACTCCATCCGCGAAAGCGAGAGTGGCCTGTACAGCGACCGCATCGACATCTCCTATCGTTGGAGCATGAGCTGGTTCATCTTCTCGGAGGTGATGTTCTTCGGCGCGTTCTTTGGCGCCCTGTACTGGGCGCGCGTCCATGTCGTTCCCAGCCTCGGGAGCTTGGACAACGCCGTTCTGTGGCCCGATTTCAAGGCCTACTGGCCCAGCTCGGTGGCAGGTGCTACCGCTTCGCCGGGCGGCATCGTGGATCCGTTCACCACGATGGGCCCGTGGCCCATTCCGACGATCAACACCGCCTTGCTGCTGACGTCGGGTGTGACGCTCACCATTGCCCACCATGCGTTGATTGCCGGCAACCGTTCGAAGACCATCCTCTGGATGTGGATCACGGTACTGCTGGGCATCACCTTCCTCGGGTTCCAAGCGTACGAATACATCCACGCCTACAACGACCTGAACCTCAAGCTCAATTCCGGCATCTACGGCTCCACGTTCTACATGCTCACCGGCTTCCACGGCTTCCACGTGCTGGTTGGGATGCTGATGCTGCTGTTCATCACGCTGCGCCTGATGAAGGGGCACTTCACGCCACAGCGCCACTTCGGATTTGAAGGCGCCGCCTGGTATTGGCACTTCGTGGACGTGGTCTGGCTGGGCCTTTACATCGTCGTGTACTGGCTCTGACCACAGAGCCATGTGCCATGCAAAAGAGCGCCGTGAAGGCGCTCTTTTTGCTTGGGCCGGCCGATGGGCAGGCCTCCCGGTTGAACTGAAGTGCCTAGCGTGAGATCGGAATCCCGGTGGGTTCGATCCAGCCCATCCAGTAGCTGAGCAGCACGCACAGGAACAGCAGCACGGAAAGCCCCACGCGCACCGCCAGTGCGCGCATCATCTTGTTCGATTTGGGCTTGCCGTCGCGCCCGTCGCGCATCATGAAGACGCCTGCTGAGGCAAGCGCTATGAGAATGAGAACCAAGGACGCGACAATGAGCAGTTTCATGCGCAGAGATTACTCCATTGCGAGAGCATGTCATGGCCGCAGGGCGGGCTGATGCACGGCGGCGTGCCGTCGTGGTGCTGGTCGCCACGTTGCTGGCCATGGCGCTCACCGGCCGCCTCGGACTGTGGCAGCTCGACCGCGCCGCGCAGAAGGAGGCCCTGCAATCCGCGCTCGACTCCCGCGGGGCGATGCCGGAACTGGCTGCGGATCTGCCCGTCACGGAGGCCGCCGCGCGTGAGGTGCATTACCGCCACGTGGTGCTGCAGGGCACGTGGATGCAGGGCTCGACCGTCTACCTGGAGAACCGCCAGATGAACGCGCAGCCTGGCTTCTTCGTGGTGACGCCGCTGTTGCTCGCCTCGGGTGACGCGGTGCTGGTGCAACGAGGCTGGATGCCGCGCGACATTCAGGACCGCACGCGCTTGCAGCCGGTGTCTACGCCGCCTGCCGAAGTCACGGTACGTGGCCAGATCGCACCGCCTCCGGGGCGGTTGTTCGAGTTCGCTGGGGCTGCCTCCGGACCAATCCGGCAAAATCTCGTCCTCACCGAGTTCTCGCAAGAACTGGGTGTGGCGCTGAGGCCTTGGTCTGTCCAGCAACAGGATCAGTCGCCCGCCGCGGTTGACGACGGCCTGCTGCGCCAATGGCCGCTTTCCGCATCGGATGTTCACAAGCACTATGGCTACGCCTTCCAATGGTTTGGCCTGTGCGCACTCTTGGCAGGTTTGTATGTCTGGTTCCAACTCGTCTCCCCCCGGCTCAAGCGTCGCGCCCGATGAACACTTGGCGGGGGTGAGCTTCACGGTGCATTCGATGCCACAGCCCGATGTGAGCGAGCGGCGCACGGTCATCGGCCGCGCCAAGATGCTGTTGGTGCTGCTGGTGTGCGCCGCCCCCGTCGTGGCGTCCTATTTCACCTACTTCGTCATTCGCCCAGAAGGCCGGACGAACTACAGCGAGTTGATCTCACCGCCGCGCGAGGTTCCCGCCGCCTTGCCATTTCTCAACCTGCAAGGCGAGGCGGTGCATGCCTCGACCTTGCACGGGCAGTGGCTGCTGGTGGTGGTGGCCGGCGGGGCGTGCGACGCCGAATGCGACAAGAAACTGTGGGTGCAGCGCCAGTTGCGCGAAACACTGGGCCGTGAGAAAGACCGGCTCGACAAACTCTGGCTGATTCCCGATGACGGCATGCCCGCTGCGAAAGCCTTGCAGGCGCTGGCCGAAGGCCCGCCGGTGACGGTTCTGCGGGTGCCGCGCGAGTCGTTGGCGGCCTGGCTGGAGCCTGCCTCGGGTCATCGCCTGGAAGATCACCTCTACGTTGTCGACCCCATGGGCAACTGGATGATGCGAGCGCCTGCCGCCTTGGAGCCTCTCAAGCTCAAGCGCGACATCGAGAAGCTCTTGCGGGCGTCTTCGTCCTGGGATCAGCCGGGACGCTGACCGGTGGGCGCGCAGACCCAAGCACTCTACGATCTGAGTCCCCTGCTGTGGCTGGCCGGGGTGGGCCTGCTGCTGGGCGGCGCTCCGCTTGCCTGGATTGCGGTGCGCCACCGCCAGTCGGCGCCCGGGGTGCGATTGCACGCATTGACGCTGTTGACCTTGTTCCTCACATTCGATTTGGTGCTGTTCGGCGCCTTCACGCGCCTCACCGACTCGGGTCTCGGCTGCCCCGACTGGCCCGGCTGCTACGGCAAGGCCAGCCCGATTGGCGCGCGGGCCGAGATCCATGCGGCGCAAACCGCCATGCCGACCGGCCCGGTGACCCATGGCAAGGCGTGGATCGAGATGGTCCATCGCTACCTCGCCACCGGCGTGGGCGTGCTCATCATGGGTCTGGCCTTGGCGAGTTGGCGCGCTGCGCGCAGAGGGCATGCCGCGATCTCGCCCTGGTGGGCAACGGCGACGCTGGTCTGGGTCTGCCTGCAAGGCGCGTTCGGTGCGCTGACGGTGACGATGAAGCTCTATCCGGCCATCGTCACCTTGCATCTCCTGGGCGGCTTGGGCTTGTTGGTCTTGCTCGCGGTGCAGGCGCAGGGCTACGTGCGTGCGCCGCTGCGCCTGTCGCGCGGGCTGCACGCCGCGGTGTGGATTACCTTCCTGCTCAGCATCGGGCAGATCGCATTGGGTGGCTGGGTCAGCACCAACTATGCCGTGCTGGCCTGCACCGACTTTCCCACATGCCATGGAACCTGGTGGCCCGAGATGGATTTCGAGCACGGCTTTGCGGTTCTGCGCGAACTCGGCGCAGGCAAGGACGGCGGCTATCTGCCGTTTGCGGCGCTGACGGCCATCCACTTCACCCATCGCCTGGGTGCATTGGTCGTGCTGCTGTCGATGGGGGTGCTGGGCATTTGGCTGTGGCGTACACGCGAGCGAAGCCAACGCCGCTGGGCGGCTGTGCTGGGTGGGGTGGTGGTGTGGCAGCTTCTCAGCGGGCTGAGCAATGTCGTGCTGGGGTGGCCTCTGGTCGCCGCACTTGCGCACACGGGCGGCGCTGCCGCGTTGATCACCTTGCTGGCGGTGATGCTGGCACGCGCCCGGCAGGGCCGGGCGGCCTCGTAAAATCCCGGTTTGCTAGCTGAACGCCATGTCTGAAACCCTGAGTACGCCCGCTTCTGCGCCCCCGCGCTTGTCGCCAGTCCGACAGTTCTATGCGCTGACCAAACCGCGGGTCGTCCAGCTCATTGTGTTTTGTGCTGTCATCGGCATGTTGCTGGCCGTGCCGGGCCTGCCCGACTGGCGGCGGGTGCTTCCCGCCATGGTGGGCATCTGGCTTGTCGCCGCCGCTGCTGCGGCTTTCAACTGCGTGGTGGAGCAACGCATCGACGCCAAGATGGCGCGCACCGCCTGGCGCCCCACGGCCAAGGGCGAGCTGACGAATTTGCAGACATTGATGTTCTCGGCCGTGCTGTGCGGGGCAGGCAGCGCGTTGCTGTACTGGTTTGTGAACCCGCTGACGATGTGGCTCACGTTCGCCACGTTTGTAGGCTATGCCGTCATCTACACCGTGGTGCTCAAGCCGATGACGCCGCAG
>CAZBOF010000204.1:0-5714 GCA_964493285.1 uncultured Rhizobacter sp.
GCCGAAGCGCCCATAGACGCTCTCCTGGATCGCCCGGGCGAGCGTCATCACCTCCGAGCCGATGGCGCCCCCCCGATTGACCAGCACCAGCGCCTGCTTTTCGTAGACGCCCGCGCGGCCGATCGACTTGCCCTTCCAGCCGCAGGCATCGATCATCCAGCCGGCCGCGAGCTTCATGCTGCCGTCGGGCATCGGGTAATGCACGATCTCCGGGTCGCGCCCGATGATGTCGCGGCACTGCTCGGGCGTGACCACCGGGTTCTTGAAAAAGCTGCCCGCGTTGCCCACGACCGCAGGGTCGGGCAGCTTGGCGCGCCGGATCGCGCAGACCCAATCGAAAACCTGCCGCGGGCTGGGGGCGTCGATGCCGGTCTCGGCGCGTTTGCGTTCCAGTTCGAGGTATCCGAGCACGGGCTCCCACGGCCTGGGCAGGCGAAGCCGCACGCGCGTGATGACGCAGCGCCCGGCCAGCGAATGCTTGAACTCGCTGTCGCGATACCCGAAGGCGCACATCTCCGCGCCGATCGTGACCGTGCGCCCGGTGACGAGATCGACCGCATCGAGCGATTCGAAGCGGTCTTTCAGCTCGACGCCGTAGGCGCCGATGTTCTGCACCGGCGCCGCTCCCACGCATCCCGGGATCAGCGCCAGGTTCTCCAGCCCGGGAAGGCCCTGCTCGAGGGTCCAGCGCACGAAGTCATGCCAGTTCTCGCCGCCCCCGGCTTCCACGATCCAGCAGGTGTCGCGCTCTTCCACCAGACGACGCCCCATGACCTCGACCTTCAACACGGCCACAGGCGTGTCGCGCGTGAGGACGACATTGCTGCCGCCCCCGAGAATGAACTTCGGTGCGCGCCCCAGCGCCGGGTCGTCGACCACGCGGCGAACATCGGCATCACTGGCCACGCGCACAAACGTTTGCGCGACTGCGGGCAAGCCAAAGGTGTTATAGGGTTTCAGGCTCACGCCCGATTCGATTTGCATGGCAGAATTTTCGCCGATCCGGCGCAAACTGACGCGCCCATGCGCCGCCTCCGCTTGCGCACCCCGATGCGCCCACTCGTTTGCCCCCAGGCGACCTCACCAGGAAGACCCGACATGCCCAGCTTTGACGCCGTTCTCGACCCCAATCTCGTGGAAGTTCGCAATGCCGCAGACCAGACCGCCAAGGAAATCGGCACGCGATTCGATTTCAAAGGATCTTCGGCTCGGGTGGATCTGAAAGACAAGGAACTCACCGTCTACGCCGACAGCGACTTCCAGATCAGCCAGGTACTCGACATCCTGCTCGCCAAGATGACCAAGCGCAATGTGGACGTGCGCTACCTCGACCGCAGCGCCAAGATCGAGAAGATCGGCGGAGACAAGGTCAAGCAGCTGGTCGTCGTGAAAAGCGGCATCGACAGCGAAACCGCCAAAAAGATCCAGACCCTCATCAAGCAAAGCAAACTGAAGGTGCAGGCCGCGATCCAGGGCGACACCGTGCGAGTGACCGGCGCCAAGCGCGACGACCTGCAGGCAGCCATGGCATTGATCCGCACCGACATTGCCGACGTGCCGCTCTCGTTCAACAACTTCCGCGATTGAGCCGCACGGGCGCGATGGTCGGCATGCGCATCCTCATCGCGGCCTTGTCGGCGACGCTGGCCTTCCCCGTGCCGGCCCAGAACGTCACCCTCAGCGGGCGCCTCGGCACCAAGGCCGTGTTCGTCATCGACGGCACCCCGCGAACGCTCGAAGTCGGCAGCACCGCCCAAGGCGTCAAGCTGATCAGCGTCGGCCCCGACTCCGCGGTGATCGAAGTGGGCGGCCAGCGCATGACGCTGCGGATGGGCGACGCGCAAGTCAGCCTCGGCCGCGGCGCGGGCGATGGCGGCAGTTCGCGCATCGTGCTCCCGGCCTCATCCGGAGGGCACTTCCTGGCCGCCGGGAGCATCAATGGGCGCGCCGTCCAGTTCATGGTGGACACGGGCGCAACCGCCATCGCGATCAGCCAGGCGCAAGCCGACAGCATCGGCCTGAAATACCTGGAAGGCCGGCGCACGATGGCGCAAACGGCCAACGGCCCGACCTCGGTGTACGTGATCAATCTGTCGTCGGTGCGCGTCGGCGAGGTGCAGGTCTATGACGTCGCAGCCGTCGTCACGCCTGCGCCGATGAGCCATGTCCTCCTCGGCAACTCGTTCCTGTCGCGTTTCCAGATGCGCCGCGACAACGATGTGATGACGCTGGACAAGCGCCCCTGAGACGGCCTTGCGTCGGGTGCGCTCTCAGCCGAGCCGCACCCACACCGGAGCGTGATCGCTCGCGCGCTCTTTGCCGCGCGCATCGCGGTCCACCTCCGCCGCTTCGAGGCGCGCGGCCAGGTCGGGGGTGAGCAGCAGATGGTCGATGCGAAACCCGGCATTGCGCGGCCACCGCTGCCGCATGTAGTCCCAGAAGGTGTACATCGGCTGGCCGGGATGCAGGGTGCGGATGGCGTCCGTCCAGCCCTGAGCAAGCAGACGGAAATACGCCGCACGGCTTTCGGGCTGCGTGAGCGCGTCTTTCTTCCACGATGCAGGCGAATAGATATCGGCCACATCGTCCGTGGGAATCACGTTGTAGTCGCCGCACAGCACCACCGGCTGGCCCGATCCGAGCAACTCGCCCGCGTGCGCGATCAAGCGGTCGAACCACGCCAGCTTGTAGTCGAACTTCGGCCCGGGCTGCGGATTGCCATTGGGCAGGTAGAGGCAGCCGACGACGACGCCCTGGACCTCGGCCTCGATGTAGCGGCTGTGGCTGTCGTCGGGGTCGCCCGGCAGGCCGCGGCGCCGCTCCACCGGGTCCGCGCCTTTCGCCAGGATGGCCACGCCATTGAATGACTTCTGCCCATGCCAGATGGCGCCGTAGCCGGCGTCTCGCAAGGCTTCTTGCGGAAACGCAGCGTCGGGCGCCTTCAGTTCCTGCAGGCACGCCACATCAGGCGACGTCTCGGCAAGCCATTCCAGCAAGCGCGGCAGCCGTGCGCCGATGCCGTTGACGTTGTACGTGGCGATCTTCAAGGCGTTCCTGTCCGGTGGATGAAAACAGGTCATTCTCCAGGATTCGGCACGCGGCCCCTCCTGCGAAGGTTTCCTCGGCCTGGCAAGGGCCGGCCCCGCCCCCTTGAAGTGCACACGCCAGCCTCCACCTGCGGAACATGAACACGCCAACCAGAACCCTCCCCGAGCGTTTTCGTGTGCTGCTGACCCTGGCGCAGTTGCTCGAACGCCTGGAACGCAACCTCACCCCCACCGCGGCGGACCAGTACCGCTCCGTGGTGGAACACCTGACGAAAGAACTGGCCGACACCGAGCCGGATGACGACCTCCGGGCGCTTCTCGACACCTTCCCGGCCACGGCCCAGCTCTACGAAAACCTGCAGTACGCCCACGCCGGACTGTGCCGCTCCCCGCTCGACGCGGCGCTGCAGGCGGAGTTGCAGGCACGGGAGCTGATCCGCCACGTACAACGGCGCTGAAGCGCAGGGGGCGGCAGGCACGCGGCGCCAAGCCCCCCCGGCGCGGCATGGCACCATCGCAGGATCTTTCCGCCGCTGTTGCCGCCCGCCGATGAAGCTTTCGCAAGTGCTGTTTTCCCAAGGATTTGGCGCCCGCCGCGAATGCGAGGGCCTGATTGCCTCGGGCCATGTGACGATCGGCGGCCAAGTGCACGACGATCCATTCGAAGACATCCCTCTCCCAGACCTCGTGTTCAGCGTGCGCGGCGAAGCCTGGCCGTATCACGCCACGGCGCTGATCGTGATGAACAAGCCCCCTGGTGTGGAGTGCTCGCAAAAGCCCAAGCACCACATGAGCGTGTACAGCCTGCTGCCTGCACCCCTGCGCCGCCGCGACGTGCAGTCCATCGGCCGCCTCGACGAAGACACCACGGGCCTGCTGCTCTTCACCGACGACGGCGCACTGATCCACCAGCTCACGTCCCCCAAGCACCATGTGCCGAAGGTCTACGACGTCACCTGCAAGCACCCGGTGTCCGACGAGCAAGTCGGCCAGCTTCTGGCCGGCGTGAAGCTGATCGATGACCCGGCCACGGTACAGGCGGCAGCCTGCGAGCGCACCGGTGAACTCACGCTGCGGCTGACGCTCACCGAGGGCAAGTACCACCAAGTCAAGCGCATGCTGGCGGCCGTCGGCAACCGGGTGGAGGCGCTGCACCGCAGCGCGTTCGGCGCGCTCACCCTCCCGCCCGACCTCGCGCCTGGGCAGTGGCAATGGCTCAGCGGGCCGGAAGCGATCCGCCCGCGATAATCGGCCATGCAAGTTTTTCGCGGCATCCACCACCCTGGCATCGCGCCAGCCTGCGCGCTGACGATCGGCAACTTCGACGGCGTGCACCGCGGCCACCAGGCGATGCTCGCACTGCTGCGCTCCGAAGCGCAACAGCGGCAGCTTCCTTCCTGCGTGATGACCTTTGAGCCCCATCCGCGCGACTATTTCGCCCGCCTCGCCGGCAAAAGCGAACTCGCGCCGCCCCGCATCGCCACGCTGCGCGACAAACTCACCGAACTCGCGCGCTGCGGCATCGATCAAACGGTGGTGCTGCGCTTCGACCGCACACTCGCCTCACAGCCACCACAGGCCTTCATCGAAGACGTTCTGCTGCGCGGGCTCGGCACGCGCTACGTGCTGGTGGGCGACGACTTCCGGTTCGGCGCCAAACGCGCCGGCGACTACGCCATGCTCGATGCAGCCGGCGCCGCACTCGGCTTCGACGTGGCCCGCATGAACAGTTACGAGGTGCACGGCACCCGCGTGTCCAGTTCGGCCGTGCGCGACGCCCTCGCCGCAGGCGACATGGCCAGTGCCGAATCTCTGCTCGGGCGCCCCTACAGCATCAGTGGCCACGTGATCCATGGCCGCAAGCTCGGCCGAGAACTCGGGTTTCCCACCTTGAATCTGCGCGTGCCCCATGCGCGCCCGGCCGCAAAGGGCATCTTCGCAGCCTGGGTCCATGGGCTCACCCCGGAACCCCTGGCGGGCGTGGCCAGCCTGGGCATGCGGCCCACCGTCGACGACAGCGGCCGCGTGCTGCTCGAAACCTACTGCCTGGAGTGGCCCGCCGGCCTCGGCCCCTCGGGGGGCTACGGTAAAATCATCCATGTGGAACTGCTGCACAAACTGCGTGACGAAGCCCGGTACGACGGGCTGGATGCCTTGACGGCAGCCATACGCCAGGATGCGCGCGACGCGCAGGCCTACCTCGCCGCGCATGCGGCCCGACGCCGCCAAACCACGCGCGACCGAATTTAAGGCTCGCCCACATCGAGCGAGCACCGGCCACCCTGTTGCCGGCCCCCTTCCCACCGCGCGCCTTTCCAGCGTGCCAGCGCCATGACCGAGAAGACCTCCAACGCCACCGACTACCGGACCACCCTCAATCTGCCGGAAACCCCTTTTCCGATGCGCGGCGATCTGCCGAAACGCGAACCGCAATGGGTGAAGGCATGGGAGGAGCAAGGCACCTACCAGCGGCTGCGCGAGGCGCGGCACGGCGCACCCAAGTTCATCCTTCACGACGGCCCGCCCTATGCCAACGGGCAGTTGCACATGGGGCACGCGGTGAACAAGGTGCTCAAGGACATGATCACCAAGGCCCGTCAGCTCAAGGGTTTTGATGCGTTGTACGTGCCCGGCTGGGACTGCCATGGCCTGCCGATCGAGAACCAG
>CAZBOF010000205.1:0-5495 GCA_964493285.1 uncultured Rhizobacter sp.
CAGCGTGTCGAAGGCCAGGCTGGATTTGCCCGAGCCCGACAGCCCGGTGATCACGACCAGCCGGTTGCGCGGAATGTCGACGTCGATGTTTTTGAGGTTGTGCGTGCGCGCGCCGCGCACCCGGATCATCGGGGCTTCAGATGCTGCGGGAGGGTCGGGGCGGCGGGACGGCATGAATGATGCGGCAGGAAACCGGACATGATAGCCCTCGCCTTTGCCCTGTCCATGTCAGCAGGCTGCGGCCTCACGGGGCGGCCAGATCCAGCGATGCGGCGAGCGCACCGGAGGCGTCTGCCGGCAGCCTCGCGCTGCGGGTGAATGGGCCGGTTTCCCAGGCCCAGCCTGTGGCGGTGGGGTAGAACACGTGCACCGGTTCGCCGTCGCGCAGCAAGCGCAGGCTGCGCGCGGTGGCGGGCTCGGCGGCGGGGCGGGTGCGCCACGCGGCACCACTGGCGCTGTCCAGTTCACCCAGCCAGATTTGCAGAGGCGCGTGCAGGGGGTGAACATCGCCTGCGGTGCCGCGTTGCCAGGTCCAGCGCGCTGGCTGTGCGGCGATCTCGTTGCGCAGCGACGTGATCGCCGCAGCCGAGGAGGCGGCGGCGCCTTGCGCCCGCGCGGCCAGCGCCGGGCGTTCCGTCGCGCCGTCGCGCAGCCGAGAGGGTGGCGGTGCGGGTGGCATCGCTTCCAGGGAGGCCGCGGGTGGGGATGCCGGGGGCGGCGGTGTGTCGGCGGCGCGGGGGGCCGCCTGCATCGGCGCGGCCGATTCCGCCGCCCGCTGCTCCAGCGCGTCCGCCGTGGGGGCCGCGCGCTCACGCTCGCGGGATGGCGCGGGCCGGGGCCGCGGCGCTTCCTTGCGCGCGTGCGGAGGTGGGGAGGGGTCCGCGATCGCGGGTGCGGGTTCCGCTGCCGCGGGCACGCTGCGCTCGATGGCTGCATCCTGCGCCGACGGGGCGGCCGGACTGGCGACGGCGTCCGGCCGGCGCGGCAGGGCTTCGTCCATCGGCTCATCCCACCACATCAGGCCCACCACGGTGGCGACCAGCACGCTGGCCAGGCCGGCGGCCACCGAAGGCCGGGCCAATGCATCCCACGCGGCCCAGAAGCGCGAGGCGGGTGGACGCCGGGGCGGCGCCCCCTCGTGCGCCTTGGCACGCGCCTCCTTCAAGATGGCCGCGCTGAGGGCGGGTGGCGCTTCGGCTTGTGCATCGGGTGCGTGGCGCAAGGCCTGGCGAAGATGGGGATCGCGCTCGTCCGGGCTCATGACGGATCCCCCTGGAGCGGCGCGAGGTACGCGCCCATGCACGCGCGCAGCTTGCGCATGGCGTAGCGCAGACGCGTCTTGGCGGTCTCGAAGCCGACGTCGAGTGTGCGCGCGACGTCGGCCAAAGGCATCTCATCGTCGTGGTGCAGCAAGAACGCGCTGCGCTGCGCCAGCGGCAGTTCGTCCAGGCAGCCGAGCAGCCGCTCGCCGGCGCGGCGCCAGAACGCCAGATCATCGTGACCGGGCGCGGGCCACTGCTGCCACGCGGTGGCGTCGGGCTCCCATGGCGCGGCGTCTTCTCCCGGCGGCGCCACCTCGCGGCCGCTGCGCCGCCAGATGTCGATCACGCGGTGATGCGCGAGCGTGAAGAGCCAGGTGCGAAACGCGGCGCCCTGCGCCACCCACTGCGTGCGGGCATTCACCACGCGCAGCCACGTGTCCTGGAACACCTCGTCGGTCTGGGAGGCGAGCGACGGCCCCAGCAGGCGCCGGACGTACCGGTACAAACCGGCCTGGTGACGCGCGTACAGGCGTTCGAACGCCGAGGCATCGCCTTGCGCGTAGGCGCCCATGAGCTGATCGTCGGAGGGCTCGGTGGTCGGGGTCATCGGGTGGGAAGTCTGCCTCACTCCAGGGTTGTACGCGGCGGGGGTTCAAACGGGGTGAAGCGCCGCGTGAAAAAAATTCCGCGCAGCGGTCACCCCGTTCTGCGGCGCCGTGCGTATCACTCCAGGTGACCGACCTCAACAGGAGCTTTCATGACACGAATTGCCCCCTCCCACCGCGCCGCCTGGCCGCTCGCGCTGCTGTCCAGCCTGCTGGCTGCCTGCGCGCTGGTCCATGAACCCGCCGCCCACGCGGCGTCTCCCGGAGAACCCTGGCCTGCGGTCTGGCAGGAGCCGCCTGCGGCCACGCAGGGCAACGCTGACTTCTCGCCGGTGACGTTCCAGGCGCCTTCCGCCACACATTGCCAGCGGTTGCCGACCGTGCGCGAGGTGCCGGGCGGGCAGACGCGACGCGGCACCGGGGCGCGCCTGCTGCGTGACGATGCGATGCGCGAGCGGTCCGAGTCCGCCCCGGCAGCGCTGGCAGAGTCGCGTGCGCATGACGGCGCGCCCAGCGCCAAGGCCGCGCCCGCGCAGAGTTGGCCCGCGCCACCGCCGGCGCCATCGCCGCGTCGCCCGGCCCATGAAGTGGTCAGTGCGGGCATGGTGGATGACAACGCCGACTTCGGCGCCTACCAGGCCTACCGCGAGCGTCAGCAGCACCTCGCCGTGCGGCAACGCGACGTGAGCGAGCGCTATTTGCTGGAGGTCACCGACGCGCGTGGCCGCCCGGTGCACGATGCCGAGGTGGCCGTGCAGCGTCCGGGCGTCGCGCAGCCCGTCATGTGGGCGCGCACCGACACCGCTGGGCGGGCGTGGCTTCATCCGCGTGCCTTCTTGGCACCCGAGTGGGCTGACGAGCCGATGCTCGGCGTGGCCGTGCGTCACGGCCAGCAGCAAAGCCGCGCGCTCTTGCAGCGCGGCCAGGCGAATGCGGTGCAGGTGCGCCTGGGCGCGCAGGCCGCCGCGCCGATGCGCCTGGACCTCGTCTTCATGGTCGATGCCACCGGCTCGATGGCCGACGAGATTGCCAAGCTCAAGCACTCGATGCGCGCCATGGCGGACCAGATCGCGCAGCTGCCCGGCCAGCCCGACATCTGCTATGGGCTCGTGGCCTACCGGGACCGCGGAGATGCCTACATCACCCGCACTTACGACTTCACCCACGACCTCGCGGCATTCCAGCGGCAGCTTGCTCAAGTGCAGGCGCAAGGCGGCGGCGACACGCCCGAAGCGCTGAACGAGGCCTTGCACGAAGCGGTGCATGGCCTGAGCTGGCGCATGCAAGCCGCGCGCATGGTGGTGCTGGTGGCCGATGCCCCGCCGCATGTGCAACGCCCCGGTCCGCAGTACGACCGCGACATGCAGGCGGCGCTGGCCAAGGGCATCAAGCTCTTTGCGGTCGCCGCCAGCGGCCTCGATCCGGTGGGCGAATACGTCTATCGCCAGATGGCGCAGTACACCGCGGGCCGCTTCGTCTTTCTGACCTACCGCGACGCGACCCGGCCTGGCAGCGGCCCCGGCAGCCAGACGGTGCACGATGTGTCCCAGTATTCGGTGAGCACGCTCGACCAGCTCGTGGTGCGCCTGGTGCGCGAAGAATTGGCGCACCTGCAAAGGGGTTGACACGCCGGCGTAGCATGCCGTCATGGGTTTGTGGCTTCGCATTCAGAGGGGTAGTGCCGCACTGGGTGCCAGCATCGTGCTGGCGGCCTGCGGCGGCGGCATCTACCTGGGCTTCGACGACGACGATGACAACCTGCCGCCGGTCGTGCAGCTCGTGGCGTCGTCGCCCTCGGTCTGGGTGGGCGACCCGGTGCTGCTGAGTGCCGCCGCTGCCGACGAAAACGGCATCCGCCACGTCATCTTCTTCCGCTATGACGGCAACACGCTGGTGCGCCTGGGCGCCGACGACCGGTATCCCTACGAGTGGGAGATGATCGCGCCCGCCGATGGCCGCACCTCGGTGCTGGTGTTCGCGCGCGCGGTCGACTACGCCGGGAACTGGGCCGACAGCACGCTGGTGAGCATTGCCATTTCGCCCTGATGGGCCGTGATGGCCTTGGTATCGTGCGGGCCATGATGCCCTTCAGACAGATCTCCGCGTGGCTTCTCGCCGCGCTCGGTCCCGCGGCCGCGATGGCCCAGACGATGCCGGACGTGCCGATCGAACAGAAGCCGCCGCAGGCGGTGACGCTGCCCAAATGGGAAGCCGGCCTGGCCGTCGTGACACTCTCCGGCCCCGCGTATCCGGCCTCGGACACGCGCCGCCATCGCCTCGCGCTCGCGCCGATCGTGATCTACCGGGGCGAGCGCCTGCGCGTGGACGACCAAGGCGTGCGGGGCCGGCTGATCGACACCGGCCGCTTCGAGCTTGACGTCTCCGGCGCTGCCGGCTTCAACGCCCGCAGCAGCAGCGCCCGCGATGGCATGCCCAAGCTCGACTACACCTTCGAACTGGGGCCGCAGGCGCTGTACCGCGTGCCGCTGGGCGAAGGCCGCCAACTCAGCGCCCACCTGAAAGCGCGCGCCGTGTTCTCCAGCAATTTCAAGAACATCGACGCGCGCGGCTTCGTCGTCGAGCCCGAGCTGCGCTATCGCTGGGGCGGCTGGCCCACCGACAGCAGCCGGATGCAGGTGAGCGCACAAGCCACCTGGGCCAGCGAAGCCCTGCACGACTACTTCTACGCAGTGAGCCCGGCCTATGCCACGCCTACGCGACCCGCCTATGACGCGCGCGCCGGCTACTTCGGCAGCGCGCTGCGCGTGGGCTGGATGCAGCGGCTGGGACCGCAAACGAGCATCAGCGTCGGCGTGTCGCTCAACCACCACGGCGGCGCCGCGAACCGGCGCAGCCCGCTGTTCGAGCGCAACACCACGGTGACCGGCGTGGTGGCGCTGGTGTGGCTGCCCTGGCGTAGCGGCGAGACCGGTTCGCCCTGATCGGGCAGGCCGGTGTTCAGGCGGTGGTTTCCAGCACGCGCAGGATCTCCCGGCCGTAAGCGTCGAGCTTCTTTGCCCCGACCCCGCTGATGCCGCCCAAGGCGTCCAGCGTGTCGGGCGCCTGGCGGGCCATCTCGGCCAAGGCGGCGTCGTGGAAGATCAGATAGGCCGGCAGGCCATGCTCGCGCGCCACCTCCGAGCGCCAGCTCTTCAGCGCGGTGAACCGCGCCAGCGCCACCTCGTCCAGCGCGATCGGTGGCGCCTTGTCCTTGGTGCGGCCGGGCGTCTTCGTGCGGCCCCGCTTGGGCGCCTCGCTCGGCTGGCGCAGCAGCATCCTGACTTCGCCCCGCAGCACGTCGCGCGCTGTGGGTGTGAGTTCGAGCGTGTTGTACTCGCCTTCCGTGCGCAGGTGGCCGAGTGCGATCAGCTGGCGCAGCACCGCACGCCATTGCGCCTCGCTCACGTCGGCGCCGATGCCGTAGGTGGACAGGCTCAGGTGGCCGTGCTGCGTCACCTTGTCGGTCGGCTTGCCGCGCAGCACGTCGATCAAATGCACGGCGCCGAAACGCTGGCCGCCGTTCTGGTGGAAGCGGTAGATGCAGCTCAATGCTTTGCGCGCGGCTTCGGTGGCATCCCAGGTGGCGTGCTGCGTCAATTGATGGGCGCCTTCCTCGCCTTCCTCGCCA
>CAZBOF010000206.1:0-5469 GCA_964493285.1 uncultured Rhizobacter sp.
GAGGGACAGCGCCGCTACCTCGAATCGCTGAACGCCTACGCGCGCAGCATCGTGCAGCCTGCCGGGCGGCCCGAGGTGGACGCGGTGTATGGCATTCCGCCCACGGTGGCGATCGAGCAGCGCCTGAGCCGGGGCGGGCGCAAGAGCACCGTGGCCACCACCACCGAGGTGTGGCACTTCCTGCGGCTGCTGTACGTGAAGCTCGGCCTCCAGCATTGCGTGAACGACGGCAGCCCCGTCAGGCCGCAAAGCGCCGAGAGCATCGCCGCGCAGCTCCTGCGCGACCACAAGGGCGAGCACGTGGGTCTGCTGGCGCCGCTGGTCGTCGCCCGCAAAGGCGTGTACACCGACCTCGCCAAATGGGCCAAGGCCCGCGGCCACACGCACCTGCGCGTGGACGGCGAGTTCCTGCGGGTCGACCCCTGGCCGCGGCTCGACCGCTTCAAGGAGCACACGATCGAGCTGCCGGTGGGCGACCTCGTGATCGACGCCGGCAACGAGGCCGCGCTGCGCGAAATGCTCGCCCGCGCGCTCGACGTGGGCAAGGGTGTGATGCACCTGCTCTCCCCGCTGAAAGGCCTGCGCGGCGCCATGCTGGCCGGCACGCCCACGCGCAAGGTGGGCACGGTGAAGGTGTTCTCCACCAAGCGCGCCTGCCCCACTTGCGGCACCAGCTACCCCGAACTCGACCCGCGCATGTTCAGCTACAACAGCAAGCACGGCTGGTGCACCACCTGCGTGGGCACCGGCCTCGCGCTGACCAAGGAGCAGCGCAAGGCGTATGACGATTCGGTGCGCGACGACGACAACAAGGGCCGCGAACAGAGCTTCCCTTCTGAAGAGGCCGAAGTCGAAGGCCTGATCGACGCGCCATGCCCCGCTTGCGCAGGCACACGGCTCAACGACGCATCACGCGCGGTCCAGTTCGAAGGCCATTCCATCGCGTGGATCGCGCAATGGTCGGTGGCCGATTGCCGCAAATGGGTGGAGGCGCTGAAGCTCACGGGGCGCGATGGGGAGATTGCCCGCGACGTGATCGTCGAGATCCAAAGCCGCCTCGAATTCCTGGAAGAAGTGGGCCTCGGCTACCTCACCCTCGACCGCGCCGCCCCCACGCTCAGCGGCGGTGAGGCGCAGCGCATCCGCCTCGCGGCGCAGCTGGGCAGCAACCTGCAGGGCGTGTGCTACGTGCTCGACGAGCCCACCATCGGCCTGCACCCGCGCGACAACCAGGTGCTGCTCAATGCGTTGCACAAGCTGGGTGACAAAGGCAACACGCTGGTGGTGGTGGAGCACGACGAAGACACCATCCGCCGCGCCGACCACATCATCGACATCGGCCCCAGCGCAGGCAAGCGCGGCGGGCGGCTGGTGGCGCAGGGCACGGTGAGCGAGGTGTCGTCGGTGGCGGATTCGGTGACCGGGCGCTTTCTGGCGTCCCCGCTCATCCATCCGCTGAAAGAACGTCGCGCGGTCTCTGGCGAGGTGTTCACGCAAGACCGCGAGCAGAAAGGCCCGCTCACCATCCACAACGCCACGCTGCACAACCTGCAGCAGGTGACGGTGGACGTGCCGCTGCGCCGCCTCGTCGCCGTCACCGGCGTCAGCGGCTCCGGCAAGAGCACGCTCGCGCGCGACGTGCTGCTGGCCAACCTCCAGTTCATCAACACCCGCGGCGGCAAGCCCCACTGGCAGGGCTGCGACAAGATCGAAGGCTGGGGCTTCATCGACCGCGTGCTCGAAGTCGACCAGACGCCGATCGGCAAGACCCCGCGTTCATGCCCCGCCACCTACATCGGTTTCTGGGACATCATCCGCAAGCTCTTCGCCGACACGCTGGAGAGCAGGGCGCGCGGCTACGCGCCCAACCGCTTCAGCTTCAACACCGGCGAAGGCCGCTGTCCCGCCTGCGAAGGGCAGGGCATGCGCACCATCGAGATGAGCTTCCTACCGGATGTGAAAGTGCTCTGCGACGTGTGCCACGGCCAGCGCTTCAACGCTGAAACCCTGGCCGTCACGTGGCGCGGCAAGAACATCGGCGACGTGCTCCAGATGGAGATCGACGAAGCGGTGGAGTTTTTCGCGTCGATGCCCAAGATCGCACACCCGTTGCAGCTGATGAAGGATGTGGGGCTGGGCTATCTCACGCTGGGCCAGCCGTCACCGACCTTGAGCGGCGGCGAGGCGCAGCGGATCAAGCTGGTGACCGAGTTGACCAAGGTGCGGGATGACATTGGCCGCCGCGGCCAGAAGGCGCCGCATACGTTGTATGTGCTCGACGAACCCACTGTGGGCCTGCACATGGCCGATGTGGAGAAGCTCATCCGCGTGCTGCACCGATTGGTCGATGGCGGGCACAGCGTCGTCGTCATCGAGCACGACCTCGATGTGATTGCCGAAGCCGACTGGGTGATCGACATGGGGCCCGAAGGTGGGGCGGCCGGCGGGACGGTGGTGGCTTCAACCGACCCCGTGTCGCTGGCGAAGCTCAAGGCCAGCCACACGGGTGCCGCGCTGGGGCCAGTCTTGGGCCGGGTGTCGTTTTCCTCAGCGCCGCGCGTTGTGAGCAGGCGCTGACGCCGGCAGACGCCAGGTGCGTCGACACCTGGCGGCCTTCAGCGGGTTGATCGGCAACACCGACAGGCACTTCGAGAACACCTCGCCGCACCGTGGTCGCGGGATGAGGCGATTGGCTACCCGGAACCTGGCGGTTGCGATCTTGAGGGCCTTTGGCTTCGTTAACATGCCAGACATGTCGCATGCGCAAAAATAGTCGGTCTTGGGCCTGATCCATCACCGACCGGCGTCTTGCCTTGCGTTCTCACCCAGGCCCGTCTGAATTCCATGCAACTGACACTCGCTTCATCGGCTGAACCACGGGTGGCCACCGCGCCTGCGACGGCTGCTTCCCGGGCCGTTCGGCAACCAGGCACACGCCGGTCCTGGGTTCTCGCGGGGATGGCCGTTCTCGTGCTCGCCGCCTGCGGTGACCAGAAGACGTCCAGTCCCGCCCCCGTGCAGCCCCCGGTCGGCTTCCTCACGGTGGCGCTGCAGACACAGGGACTGCACACGGAGCTGGCTGGCCGCACCCGGGCTTCGCAAAGTGCGGAAGTGCGTCCCCAGGTGTCGGGCATCCTGCAAAAGCGTCTGTTCACCGAGGGTGCGATGGTCAAGGCGGGGCAGCCGCTCTATCAGATCGACGCCCGCACGCTGGAGGCCGCCGTGAAAAGCGCCGAGGCCGCGCTGGCCAAGGCACGGGCCTCCGCACAGACCGCCCGCACCAACGCCGAGCGCAACGCCGAGCTGGTCAAGATCGATGCCATCAGCCGGCAGGTGTTCGATGAAAGCCAGGCGCAGGTCGCTCAGTCGGCCGCCGATGTCGCCGTGGCGCAGGCGGCGCTGGACAACGCCCGGATCAACCTGCAGTACAGCCGCATCACCGCGCCGATCAGCGGGCAGATCGATCTGTCCGCCGTGCTGCCCGGGTCGCTGGTCACCGCCAACCAGACCCAGGCACTGACCACGATCAGCCAGCTGGACCCCATCCATGTCGACATCACCCAGTCCAGCGCTGAACTGCTGGAGCTGCGGCGCCAGTGGCAGGCCGGGACCTTCGGCAAGGTCGAGGCGGGCGGCGCCCCGGTGCGGCTGGCGCTGGAAGACGGCAGCGCGTATCCGCACGCCGGCAAACTGCAGTTCACGGGCGCCACCGTCGGCCAGAGCACCGGCGCGATCACCCTGCGCGCGGTGTTTCCCAATCCCGAGCGGCTGCTGATGCCTGGCATGTATGTGCGGGCGCGGCTGGCCACGGGCGAGTCCAGCGAAGCCATCGTGCTGCCCCAGCAGGCGCTGCAACGGGATCCGGCGGGCAACCCCAGCGTGCAACTCATCAACGCCGACAACAAGATCGAGAAACGACCGATCCGGCTGGGCCAGGCACTGGGTGCCCAGTGGCTGGTGCTGGAGGGCCTGAAGCCGGGTGACCGGGTGATGGTCGACGGATTCCAGAAAGCCCGCGTCGGCCAGACCGTGACGCCTGTGGCGATGCGTCTGGATGGCAGCCGCGTGGTGGAGGTGCAGCCCTCGGCGCCGGCAGGGGGGCAGGTCCCGGGAGGCTCCTCCGCTCCGCCCAAGCCCTGAGCGCGGCGGCCGACGGGCCCCGCCGGTCCGGGTGACCCTGGTTTTTTCTCGAGCACACCGAACCCATACGCAGCACCATGGCCTACTTCTTCATCCACCGCCCGGTCTTCGCCTGGGTGCTGTCCATCGTCATCATGCTGGCGGGGGCCATGTCCATCTTCACGCTGCCGCTGGAGCAGTACCCCGACATTGCGCCGCCACGGGTGTCCCTCAACGCCACGTACACGGGCGCATCCGCTGAAACCGTGGCCGACTCGGTCACGCAGGTGATCGAGCAGCAGCTCAAGGGCATCGACAACGTGCTCTACATGAGTTCGACCAGCGACTCCGCGGGCCGCTCGCGCACGCAGCTGACGTTCGCCCCCGGCACCGACATCGACGTGGCCCAGGTGCAGGTGCAGAACAAGCTGCAGACCGCGATGAACCGGCTGCCCGAGGCGGTCAAGAGCCGGGGCGTGTTCGTGAACAAGGGCGGCCAGGACAACCTGATGACCTATGTCTTCACCTCGCCCGACCCCTTGGTCACGCAGGTGGCGATCGGCGACTACATCACCAGCAACGTGGTCGACGTGATCTCGCGCATCGACGGCGTGGGCGATGTGAATGTGTTCGGCACCAACTACGCCATGCGCATCTGGATGGACCCGGGCAAGCTGGAGCAGTACGCGTTGATGCCGTCGGACATCATCTCGGCATTGAACTCGCAGAACGCCCAGGTGTCCGCGGGGCAGCTGGGTGCGCTGCCGGCGGTGAAGGACCAGATGCTCAACGCCACCGTCACCGCGCGCACCAAGCTCAGGACACCCGAGGAATTCCGCGACATCGTGCTCAAGGCGGCCGCCGACGGATCGCTGGTCACGGTGGGTGACGTGGCCCGGGTGCAGCTGGACGCCGACAACCTGACGGTGAAATCCCGCCTCAATAACCAGCCGGGCGCCGGCCTGGGCGTCGTGCTGGCCGACGGCGCCAACGCCATGGCGGTGGCCACGGCCGTCAACGCCAAGATGGCCGAACTGGCACCGTTCTTCCCGGACGGCATCACCGGCGTCATCAGCTCGGACAGCACGCCCTATGTGCGGGCGTCGATCAAGGAGGTGGCCATCACCCTGGCGGAGGCGATGCTGCTGGTGGTGATCGTGATGTTCGTCTTCCTGCAGAACCTGCGCGCCACGCTGATTCCCGCCATCGCCGTGCCCGTCGTGCTGCTGGGCACCTTCGGGGTGCTGTCGGTGCTGGGGTACTCCATCAACATGCTGACCATGTTCGCCATGGTGCTGGCGATCGGCCTGCTGGTCGACGATGCGATCGTGGTGGTCGAGAACGTGGAAC
>CAZBOF010000207.1:0-5074 GCA_964493285.1 uncultured Rhizobacter sp.
GGCGGCACGATGTGCGCCGCGTCGCCGGCGAGGAAGAGGCGGCCGAAGCGCATCGGCTCGGCGACGAAGCTGCGCAGCGGGGCGATGCTTTTCTCGATGGAGGGGCCGGTGACCATGCTTTCGGCCACGGCCGGGTCGAGGCGCCGGCGCAGCTCGTCCCAGAACGCGGCGTCGGACCATTGCTCGATCTTGTCGTCGAGCGCGCACTGGATGTAGTAGCGGCTGCGCGTGAGCGATCGCATGCTGCATAGCGCGAATCCGCGTGCATGGTTGGAATAGATCAGCTCATGTGCCACCGGTGGGGTGTCGGACAGGATGCCCAGCCACCCGAACGGGTAGATGCGCTCGAAGCACTGGATGCTTGAGGCCGGCACGCTGGCCCGGCTCACGCCGTGGTAGCCGTCGCAACCGGCAATGAAGTCGCACACGATCTCGTGCGTGACGCCGTCTTTCATGTAAGTCAGACGTGCGGCGGCGTCGGTCTCGCCGAAGTCATGCACGTGCACCTGCTCGGCTTCGTAGACGGTCTTGGCCGAGCTGGCGGTGCGCGCGTTCATCAGGTCGCGCGTCAGCTCGGTCTGGCCGTACACCATCACGTCGCGCCCGCCGGTCAGCCGGTGCAGGTCGATGCGATGCTGGGTGTTGCGGTAGCCGAGGTGGATGCCCTCGTGCACCAGGCCGTCGGCGTGCATGCGCGCGCCGAGGCCGAGCTGGTCCATCAGCGCGACGGTGCCTTGCTCGAGCACGCCTGCTCGAATGCGGCCGAGCACGTACGCGGGGCTGCGCTGCTCCAGCACGATCGCGTCGATGCCAGCCTGGTGCAGCAGCGCACCCAGCAGCAGGCCTGCCGGGCCGGCACCGATGATGGCAACCTGAACTCTCATGGGAAGTGACCTTGTGGGGGACCGGGGTTCACAGCACGCTTCGCAGCCGGGTCTGGGCCTGCAGCAGCGCGGGAAGGAAGTCGTCCATCATCTCCGCCATGCTCACGCGCGAGGCGTGGGCGCAGATGTTGATGGCGGCCATGGTGTCGCCGCGGTAGTTTTTCAACGGCACGGAGATGCTGCGCAGCCCGGCCTCGAATTCCTGGTCGACCGCGGCAAAGCCTTTGGTGCGCACGCGGTTGATCTCCTCGCGCAACGCCTGAGGGTCGGAGATGGTGTGTGGCGTGAGCGACGCCAGCGTCACCTGGGCCAGCCAGGCATCGACCTCCGCGGGCGGGCGGGCGCTCATCAGGACGCGCCCGTTGGCGGTGCAATAAGCCGGCACCTGGGTGCCGGGCTGCAAGGAGGGCGACACCACGCGCCCGGCTTCCGTGGCGGCGATGCAGATCACGTCGTGGCCATCGAGCACGCCGGCCGACGACGCTTCCTTCAGCATGTGGGCCAACCGGTGCAGTTCGGGCTGCACGATGCGCGGCAGCCGGGCGGACAGCATGTAGCTTTGGCCGAGGCGCAGCACTTTCGGCGTCAGCGCGTACATCTTGCGCTCGCTGTTCACGTAGCCCAGGTGCTCCAGCGTGATGAGGTAGCGGCGCGCCGCCGCGCGCGTGAGGCCGCAGCGCGCCGCCACGTCACTGATCGTCAGGCGCGGGCGGTCCTGGCTGAAGGCCTCGATCACGGCCAGCCCCTTTTCCAGGCCGGCGATCAGGTCGCGCTTGTTCGGGCTCGCCGCGCCCGGGGCCGGAACCGCCGAAGGCGCGTTCGGCGGGGCGGGGGCGGGGTGTTCCGTGAGGCTCATGAGAGGGATCCGGCTGAAAAGGGGCGCTGTGCGAAGCAGGCGGGTCGACGGGCGCAATGCGCGCAGAGGGAAATATAGTTATTAATCATCATTAAATCCATCGAAAGTCGCCACGCAGGTGCGATTGATGGAGGCCACGCCGGTTCTCAGGGCTCCACGGGCAGGGGAGACGGCGGCTTGATCTCTTCCATGCAGATCATCGAGCGCACGTCCGCGACGCCGGGAACCTGCATCAGCTCGTCCGTCAGGAACTGGCCCAGGCGCTTCAGGTCGGCCGCCACCACTTTCAGCAGGTAGTCGCTGTCGCCCGAGACGGTGTGGCACTCCAGGATCTGGGGGAAGCCACGCAGCGTGCATTCGATCTCGCGCACCTGCTCGCCGAGGATGTTGAGGTTCACGTACGCCATGACCCCCAGCCCCACGGTTTTCGGGTCGACGTCGGCGCGGTAGCCGCGGATCACCCCCCGCGCTTCGAGGGCCCGCACGCGGCGAAAGCATTGCGGTGCCGACAGGTGCACGCGCGTGGACAGCTCGACGTTGGTGGTGCGCCCGTCGGCCTGGAGCGCTTCGAGGATCTTGCGATCGATGGCATCGAGAGCGGGGGAGGTCATGAGAACACTCCTGGTTGACGCAATGATCTTGCGTACTTTGGGGCCGGGGCGCACATATTGGAATGCACATTTCTCCCGAGGCGGGCCACACTGGGCTTCATTGACAGGCGATCCAGGAGGTTCCATGCCGACTGCCATCCCCTTTGAAAGCACGGCCTCGGCCGCATCGCAGACATCGCCGATGGCGTTGGAGCGGCGCCACGGTGCGCGCAACTACGACCCCCTGCCGGTGACCCTCAGCCGGGGCGCCGGTGTGTACCTGTTCGACGCGGCCGGCCGACGCTATCTCGACATGATGTCAGCTTACTCCGCCGTGAGCTTCGGGCACAGCCATCCGGTGCTGGTGCGCGCGCTCACCGAGCAGGCGCAGCGGCTGGCGGTGACGAGCCGCGCGTTTCATACCGATGTGCTCGGCCTCTTCCTGGCGGCGCTGTGCGAAGCCACGGGTATGGACCGCGCGCTGCCGATGAACACGGGCGCCGAGGCGGTGGAAACCGCGATCAAGGCGGCGCGCAAATGGGCCTACAAGGTCAAGCGCGTGCCGGATGCACAGGCGCAGGTCGTCGTGGCCGCGGGCAACTTCGCGGGCCGCACCACCACCCTCGTGGGTTTCTCCAGCGAAGCGCAGTATCGCGACGGCTTCGGCCCGTTCGCGCCCGGCTTCGTTCAGGTGCCGTTCGGCGATGCCCTGGCGCTGGAACGCGCGATCACGCCGCACACCGCGGCCTTCATCGTCGAGCCGGTGCAAGGCGAAGCCGGCATCGTCGTTCCGCCTGCGGGCTACCTGGCCGCGGTGCGCGAGATCTGCACCCGCCATCGGGTGCTGATGATCTGCGACGAGGTGCAGACCGGCCTCGGCCGCACCGGCGCCATGCTGGCTTGTGACCACGAAGGTGTGCGCCCCGACGGCCTCACGCTCGGCAAGGCGCTCGGCGGCGGTCTGCTGCCGGTCAGCGCCTTCCTCGCCCGCGAAGATGTGATGGCGCAATTCACGCCCGGCGATCATGGCAGCACGTTTGGCGGCAATCCGCTGGGCGCGGCAGTCGGGCACGCGGCATTGCAACTGCTGCAACGCGAGCGGCTGAGCGAACGTGCCCGGATACACGGCGACCATCTGATGGCGCGTCTGCGCGACTTGCGCCACCCGGCGATCACCGAAGTGCGTGGCCTCGGCTTGCTGGTGGGCGTGGAGATTGCGCCTGCCGTGGCGTCGGCCCGCGCGGTGTGTGAACGGCTGATGGCCGAGGGTGTGCTGACCAAGGACACCCACCACACGGTGGTGCGGCTGGCGCCGCCGCTGGTGGTCGAGCGCGCGCAGATCGACGAGGCGGTGGACGCGCTGGCGCGGGTGCTGTCGACGTTCTGAGAGCGTGTTTACGATCTTTCCGTGACTCGCACGGGCTGCCAGTGGAGGTTCCTGCGCAGCGAATTTCCAAAATGGACGGCGGTGTATGCCGACTGGCGCAAGTGGAGTGAGCCCGAGCAGCACGATGTGAGTGTGCTGGAGCGGGGATAAAAAAATCAGGTTGGCGCGGCCCGCAGAGACTGGGGCGCAACGCTTGCAGCACGCTCTTGATCGCGGACGCGCAGAGCGTGAAGTACACGGAAACGGCTGGCCTGAAGGGCTATGACGCGGGCAAGAAGGTCTCGGGCATCAAGCGCCACATCGCGGTGGACACCCAGGGGCTGCCGCACTGGCACTGCTGCTCAGGAGATCGTCAACACGCTCTGAGGGCGCTGCGCCGTTACGCCGCGGGGCGCTCCACCTGCACGAAAGCGGCGAACAGCTCGCTTTTGAAGTGCATGCCCATGCGCTCGAAGGCCCGGCGCCGATAGGTTTTGACGGTGGCGCTGCTGAGGCCCAGGTCGGCGGCGATGCCGTCGTAGCTCATGCCTTGCAGCAGGCGCGCGCAGACATCCAGTTCCCGCGCCGGCATGCCGGGCACGCGGGCTTGCAGCGCCGCGCGCAGCGGGGCCAGGCCGGGCGGTGCCGGCGCGGCCGCCCGCGTGCCCGACATCAGCTCGATGTGGCGACGCACCGCGGCCAGCAGGCCGACCGCGAGATGTTCGAAGTTCTCCATCTCGCCCGCCGCGAACGGCCCTTGGTGATCGTGGTGATAGAAGTTGATCGCCAATACCGCTCCGCCAGGCTGCGGCTCCGCGATCGACAGGCGCTCGGTCACGCCGTGGCGGCGGTAGATGGCGTCCCGATGGTCCGGATTGGGAATCTCGCGGGCGCTCAGGCGCAGCATCACCGGCCGGCCGCCGGACCCCGCATTGCGCGCGGCGTCGAACGTGCGGTCGCGGTGGTACAGGCCGCCGTGATACGCGGCGAAGCACTCGCGCGTGGTGTCGTCAACGCCGTGGCTGGACGAAAGATGCAGCACCGGCGGGCGGTCGGGCCACACCCGGTAGACCGCCCACGACGCGGCCTGGATCGCGCCGTTCACGCTGGTCAGCGCCGACTGCGCGAACGCGTCGCCACCGATCGCACCAATGGCCCCGGCCAGGCTGGCCTGGACTTCGTGCCGGGTGATGCCGTTCGGACGGATGGGCCAGGTGTGCATGGCAGGGCGTGCGCTCAGGGGGCATTCAGTCTAGGGCCAGCCAGCCCCGCGCCGACATCCGGGCTGACCAGGGCGGGCCGCGCCGGATGTCCGCTATGCGCCCGCGTCAGACGCGTTCGAGGACCAGCGCGATGCCCTGCCCGACACCGATGCACA
>CAZBOF010000207.1:5084-5457 GCA_964493285.1 uncultured Rhizobacter sp.
CCCGGGCGTCGTCGGCCGGCAGGCCCAGCGCGCGCAGCACCGCCAGGCCCTGGGCGGCGAACGCCTCGTTCAGCTCGATGACGTCCATCTGCTCCAGTGTCAACCCGGCCAGCGCCAGCACGCGCTGCGAGGCCGGCGCCGGGCCCATGCCCATGATGCGCGGCGGCACTCCGGCCGTGGCCATGGCCACCACACGGGCGCGCGGCGTGAGCCCGTGACGGCCGGCCGCGGCTTCGCTGGACAGCAGCAGCGCGACGGCGCCATCGTTCACGCCGGAGGCGTTGCCGGCGGTCACGGTCCCGTCGGGACGCACCACGCCCTTGAGCCTGGCCAGCGCTTCCAGGCTGGTCTCGCGCGGGTGCTCGTCGCGCTG
>CAZBOF010000208.1:0-535 GCA_964493285.1 uncultured Rhizobacter sp.
CTTCCTTGGTCTGCGGCATCACGCCGTCATCGGCCGCCACGACCAGGATGACGATGTCGGTGGCTTTGGCGCCCCGCGCACGCATGGCCGTGAAAGCCGCGTGGCCCGGCGTGTCGAGAAAGGTGATCATGCCGCGCGGCGTATCGACGTGATACGCGCCGATGTGCTGCGTGATGCCGCCCGCTTCGCCAGCGGCCACACGGGCGCGGCGAATGTAGTCGAGCAGCGAGGTCTTGCCGTGGTCGACGTGGCCCATGACGGTCACGACCGGCGCACGCGGCAAAAGCTCGTGCTCCGCTTCGGCGGCGGCGGTGTCTTCCGCGAGGAAGGCATCCGGATCGTCCAGCTTGGCCGGGAAGGCCTTGTGCCCCATTTCCTCGACGAGGATCATGGCCGTCTCTTGGTCGAGCTGCTGGTTGATGGTGACCATCTGCCCCAGCTTCATGAGCTGCTTGATGACCTCGGATGCCTTGACCGACATCTTGTGCGCCAGATCGGCCACGCTGATGGTTTCAGGCACGTGCACCTCTTGAAC
>CAZBOF010000208.1:545-5376 GCA_964493285.1 uncultured Rhizobacter sp.
GAAGCGTGCTGTCAAGGGACGCACCGACACGCCTGCGCTTCCACGGGAGCGACGAAGGTCGAGCTGTTGCCATCGTGCCGATCGCCGCGGCGCCCGCCACGGGGCGCGCGCCAGCCCGGCCGTGCACCCGCAGGCGTGTCGGTGCGTCCCTTGACAGCACGCTTCTTGGCAGCATCGTCCGCCCAGCTGGACGACAGCTTCTCGGACTTGACCGATTTCTTGTCGCCAGGCTTCGCCGCGCCAGCCGAAGGTGCGGCGGCGCCGGGCGCCCCCGCCGGTTTGTGGATCGTGCCCTTGATGCCTTCCTTGCCGGGCTCGGCCGGCTTGGCTTCTTCGGGCTTCTTGGCTTGCAGCACGCGCTTGGGCGCGTTCATCATCGCGCGAATGGCCTGCGCCTCGTCCTCTGCGGCCTTGCGGCGCTTGGCGAGATCGGCCGCGCGCTGCTTCTCCTCGTCCACGACGTCGGCAGCCTTGATCACCCGCAAGGCGGGCTTGGCGACTTCAGGCGCGGCGGGAGCCGCAGCGGCAGGGGCGGCGGCTGCGGCAGGCTCGGCTTTGGCCGACGCGCCCGCGGCGGCGCTCGCGGCCTCGGCCGCCTTTGCCGCAGCTTGGGCTTCTTCTTCGCGTCGGCGTGCTTCAGCGGCCTCGCGGTCGCGCTTTTCCTGCTCTTCACGCAAACGGCGCTTCTCGGCGAGTTCCGCCTCCTGGCGGCGCAGCAGTTCAGCCTGCGCCTGCGCTTCGTCCTGGCGGCGCTGCAACTCGGCCTCGTCGACCACGGGTGCGGGAGCCTCCTCGGAGACGGCTGTTTCATCGCGCTTGATGAACGTGCGCTTCTTGCGCACTTCAACCTGGATCGTGCGCGCCTTGCCGCTGGAGTCGGCTTGCTTGATTTCGCTGGTCGACTTGCGTGTCAGCGTGATCTTCTTGCGCTCGGCGCCTGAGGCCGTGCCGTGGGCGGTTCGCAGAAAATCAAGCAGCCGCTCCTTGTCGGACTCGGTCAACGCGTCGTCAGTCGACTTCTTGGCAACGCCAGCCGATTGGAGCTGCTCGAGCAGCGCCGCGGCGGAGCGGTTCAGCTCGGCAGCTAACTGGGCGACGGTGGTCACGGCCATTGTGGATTTCCTTGCTTGGTACTTACGGTGCTGCGGCGGTGCTGGGTGCGTCTCAGGCGGTGAACCAGTGCTCACGCGCCTTCATGATCAACGCTTTTGCGTCTTCTTCACCCATGTCGGTGAGCTCGGTGAGCTCGTCGACGGCCAGGTCGGCCAGATCGTCTCGGCTGTGTACGCCGCCATCGGCGAGCTTGGCAATCAACGCGGGCGTCAAGCCCTCGAGATCGCGCAGGTTCTGCGAAACGTCATCGACCTTCTCTTCACGCACGATCTCCATCGTGAGCAATGCATCTTTTGCACGCGTGCGCAGCTCATTGACGGTGTCTTCGTCGAAGCCTTCGATCTCCAGCATTTCCTGCATCGGAACGTAAGCCACTTCTTCCAGGCTGCTGAAGCCTTCGGCGATGAGGATGTCAGCCACTTCGACGTCCACATCGAGCTTCTCGACGAACAGCTTGCGAACGCTGTCGGATTCTTCCGTCTGCTTCGCTTGCGACTCTTCGGCGGTCATGATGTTGATGCGCCAGCCGGTCATCTCTGAGGCGAGGCGCACGTTCTGGCCACCCCGGCCGATCGCGATGGCAAGGTTTTCCTCGTCCACCACCACGTCCATGGCATGCCGCTCTTCGTCGACGACGATCGATTGGACGTTCGCAGGCGCCAGCGCGCCGATCACGAATTGCGCCGGGTCTTCCGACCACAGCACGATGTCCACGCGCTCGCCGGCGAGTTCATTCGTGACGGCATTCACGCGCGACCCGCGCACGCCGACACAGGTGCCGATGGGATCGACCCGCTTGTCGTGCGAGACGACAGCGATCTTGGCGCGCGAGCCCGGATCCCGGGCACACGACTTGATCTCCAGCAGACCTTGTTCGATCTCGGGGACTTCTTGTGCGAACAGTTCGATCATGAAACCGGGCGCACTGCGCGACAGCACGATCTGCGGCCCCCGCAGCGTGGGATCGACTTCGGCGATGAAGGCACGCACGCGGTCGCCGGAACGCAGGTTTTCCTTCGGAATCATCTCGCTGCGTTTCAAGCGCCCCTCGACGCGGCCCGACTCGACGATGACGTCGCCCTTGTCCAGCCGTTTCACGGTACCCACGAAGATCTTGTCACCACGCGACAGGAAGTCCGTCAGCAACTGCTCGCGCTCGGCATCTCGGATCTTCTGCAGGATGACCTGCTTGGCCGCCTGGGCGCCAATGCGCCCGATGGTGACCGACTCCACCGGCTCTTCGATGTGATCGTCGACCTCGATGTCGGCGATCTGCTCCTGCGCTTCGAACAGCAGGATCTCCGAATCGGGCAATTGGAGGCCAGCCTCGTTCGGCACCACGTGCCAACGGCGGAAGGTTTCGTATTCGCCGCTCTCACGATCGATGGTGACGCGAATGTCCACCTCGCCGCCGTGGAGTTTCTTGCTGGCCGAAGCCAACGCGGCCTCGACGGCGTCGAACACAACATCGCGATCCACGCTCTTTTCGCGCGAGATGGCATCCACCAGCATCAACAGTTCACGATTCATTGCTTGCGATCTCCGTCAACATTCGCAGCCTTCGCCGGCTCGCCTTGGGCAGATTCGGCCGGGAGAAAGCGCCGACCCTTGAAATCCACCACAGGCACCAGACGGGCCTCCTTTACTTCATCCAGCGAAAAATCCAGCGCCTTCTCGGCCTGGCCGTCGGCGAACACCAAGCGCCAACGGTCTTCAGGCAATGCTTCGAGCACGCCCTTGTAATGCTTGCGGCCTTGAAAGGCCACCTTCAGGCTCAGGTCGATCTCCTGGCCGGCAAAACGCGCGTAGTCGGCCGCCTTCTTCAGCGGGCGATCGAGGCCCGGAGACGACACCTCCAGGCGCTCGTAGGCACAGCCTTCCACTTCCAGCACGTGTTGGAGCTGGCGGGTGACCCGCTCGCAGTCTTCGACGACGATGTACCCGCCTGCCGGATCCCCGGCAACCCGGTCGATGTACACACGCAGCAGCCCCTTGGGGCTGCGCTCGCAGTCCACAAGGTCGTAACCCAGTCCGGTTACGGTGTTCTCAACGACGATTTGCCAGTTCATCCTGTCCGTCAGGTCCTGATTGCTTGCTCAGGCCCGCCGGCTCCCTTGCCCGACACCCCCAGGCAAAGACACCACCGCAAAGTCGATCAAGCAAAAAAAAAGGGCTGGAAGAATCCGCCCATGCAGTTTTCTTGCGAAAAGCGCATTGTAGCGGGCTGTCAATGCCCCGGCAAGATGTCACACCGCATTTCAGCAGGGTTTTGCCCGCTCCGCAGGGGCCATGCCGGCATTTCCCATGGCGCATCGTGGGAACGTCCCATGAACGGCGTGGACAGTGCTCATGCCAGAATCCCGCCCTGACTTTTCAACTGCTCGGAGGCTGCATGGGATTCTTGGCCGGAAAACGCTTTCTCATCACCGGCGTTCTCAACAATCGCTCGATCGCCTACGGGATTGCCAGGGCCTGCCACCGCGAAGGCGCCGAACTCGCCTTCAGCTATGTGGGTGAGCGATTCAAAGACCGGATCACCGAGTTTGCGGCCGAGTTTGATTCCAAGCTGATCTTCGATTGCGACGTCGCCAGCGACGAGCAAATCGCCGCGACCTTCGAGCAACTGGGGCAAAACTGGGATCAGTTCGACGGATTCGTGCACGCGATCGGCTTCGCCCCCCGCGAAGCCATTGCCGGAGACTTCCTGGAAGGCTTGTCGCGGGAGGCTTTCCGCATCGCGCATGACATTTCGAGCTACAGCTTCCCAGCCATGGCCAAGGCGGCCGCACCGAGGCTGCGTCCCGGCGCCGCCCTGCTCACCTTGAGCTACCTGGGCGCCGACCGCTACGTGCCGGGCTACAACACCATGGGCCTGGCCAAGGCGTCGCTGGAAGCGAGCGTGCGGTACGTGGCCGCCTCCCTGGGTCCCAAAGGCGTGCGCGTCAACGGCATTTCAGCCGGGCCGATCAAGACGCTCGCGGCCTCCGGCATCAAGGGCTTCGGCAAGATTCTGGACGTGGTGGCCACGAACTCGCCGCTGCGCCGCAACGTGACGATCGACGACGTGGGCAACGTGGCCGCCTTCCTCTTGTCGGACCTCGCCGCGGGCGTCACCTCCGAGATCACCTTCGTGGACGGTGGATTCAGCCACGCGATGGGTGGCGGCGCCGACGTGGCTGGCTGAGGCAGCCTCGTCGCGCCGCGCAGTGCGCAGCCCCTCAATCGGGGCTGACGCAATCCACGTAGTAGCTGTGCTCGCCGGCGGCACCCACCTCGTCGACCAGCCCGTGCACGTCGGTATCGAATCCCGGGAATTCGGCATTGAAGGCCCGTGTGAAACGCAGGTAGTCGACGATCTTCTTGTTGAAGCGCTCGCCAGGGATCAACAGCGGAATGCCTGGCGGGTATGGCGTGACGAGTGAGGCGGTGATTCGCCCTTCCAGGTCATCGATGTTCACCCGCTCGGTGCGGCGATGGGCAATGCGGGCAAACGCATCGCTGGGCTTCATGGCGGGCTCCAGATCCGACAGGTACATCTCGGTCGTCAGGCGCGCGATGTCGCTCTTCGCATAGGCGGTGTGAATGGCCTGGCTGAGATCGGCGAGTCCCATGCGCTCGTAGCGCGGGTGCTGCGCGACGAACTCCGGCAGCACGCGCCAAAGCGGCGCGTTCTTGTCGTAGTCGTCCTTGAACTGCTGCAGCGCGGTCAGCAAGGTGT
>CAZBOF010000209.1:0-5373 GCA_964493285.1 uncultured Rhizobacter sp.
TTTTCCTTCAGACCGTCGTCGTTGCCTTCGGTTTGCGCGCGGGGTTGAAACTTTGCCATGTCGAAATCCTTGCTCGTTGCGTTCGGCGCTTAGAACTGCAGGCCTGCTTCGCGGGCCGCTTCTGCCAGGGCCTTCACGCGGCCGTGGTATGCAAACCCGGCCCGGTCGAACGCCACCTTGTCGATGCCGGCGGCCTTCGCCTTCTCGGCGATGCGCTTGCCCACCAAGGTGGCAGCGTTGACGTTGCCGCCCTTGCCTTCGGCGCCCAGCTCCTTGCGCACATCGGCTTCGGCGGTGGAGGCGCTGGCAAGCACCTTCGCGCCGTCGTCAGAAATGACGCTTGCGTAGATATGAAGATTCGTACGGAACACGGTCAATCGGGCAACACGCTGCAGAGCGATGCGGGCACGGGTTTGACGCGAACGGCGAACGCGCTGATCTTTCTTGTTCAGTGACATGTTCGTCGCTCCTTACTTCTTCTTGGTCTCTTTGATCGTGACCTTCTCATCCGCATAGCGGATGCCCTTGCCCTTGTAGGGCTCAGGCGGGCGAATCGCCCGGACTTCCGCGGCGAGCTGACCCACCACTTGGCGGTCGGCACCCTTGATCACGATTTCGGTTTGGGTCGGGCACTCGACCTTGATGCCAGCGGGCATGTCTTTGCCCACCGGATGCGAGAAGCCCACTTGCAGGTTCAGCTTCTGGCCGGCGGCCTGAGCGCGAAAACCCACGCCAACCAGGGAAAGCTTGCGCTCGAAACCCTTGCTGACACCTTGAACCATGTTCGCCAGAAGCGCACGCATCGTGCCGGACATCGCGGCAGCCTGCACCGAGTCGTCAACCGGTTCGATCTTCAACTTGCCATCGGCGGATTTCACGGCCACCAACCCGTTCGCGGGGCGAACGAGCGTGCCAAACGCGCCCTTGACGCTGATCTGGTCTGCGGTGATCGACACATCCACTCCACTGGGGACGGCGATCGGCATTTTTCCTACGCGGGACATGTGAGGTTTCCCTTCCTTAGGCGACGTAGCAAAGCACTTCGCCGCCGATACCGGCTTGGCGAGCTTTGCGATCGGTCATGACGCCCTTGGGCGTGGTGACGATGGCGACGCCCAAACCATTTTTGACGTTCGGGATCTCGTGACGGCCCTTGTAGACGCGCAGGCCAGGACGGCTCACGCGTTCAATGTGCTCGATCACGGGGCGGCCGGCGTAATACTTCAGCCCAACTTGCAGCTGCGGCTTCGCCTTGTCGCCGATCACAGCGAAATTCTCGATATAGCCTTCGTCTTTCAGGACTTGGGCAATCGCCACTTTCAGCTTGGACGCGGGCATCACGACAGCGGTCTTTTCAACCAGCTGGGCGTTGCGAATGCGGGTCAGCATATCGGCGATAGGATCACTCATGCTCATACAGTTATCTCCTGATCGTCGTGCCGATTACCAGCTGGCCTTGACAACACCCGGGATGTCGCCCTTGAAGGCCAACTCGCGGATCTTGTTGCGGCCGAGCCCGAACTTGCGGAAGGTGCCGCGGGGGCGACCGGTCAGCTCGCAGCGATTGCGCTGGCGGGTCGGGTACGCATTGCGCGGAAGCCGTTGCAGTTCGAGGCGCGCCGCATAGCGCTCTTCGTCCGACTTTTTGGCATCGTTCGCGGTCGCCTTGAGTTCGTTGTACTTCTTGGCGTACTTGGCGACCAATTGCTCGCGCTTGAGTTCGCGCTGGATGAGGGAAGACTTAGCCATGGGCCACCTCAGTTCTTGAACGGAAACTTGAATGCAGCGAGCAGCGCCTTGCATTCGTCATCATTCTTGGCGGATGTGGTGATGCTGATGTTCAGCCCACGCAAGGCATCGACCTTGTCGTACTCGATCTCAGGGAAGATGATCTGTTCCTTGACCCCGATGTTGTAGTTGCCACGCCCGTCGAACGCGCGGCCGGAGATCCCCCGGAAGTCACGCACGCGAGGCAACGCAACCGTCACGAAGCGGTCGAGGAATTCGTACATGCGAACGCCACGCAAGGTGACCATGCAACCGATGGGCACGTTGTCGCGAATCTTGAAGCCGGCGATCGCCTTCTTCGACTTGGTCACGACCGGCTTCTGGCCTGCGATCTTGGTGAGGTCGCTGACGGCGTGGTCCATCACCTTCTTGTCGGAGACCGCCTCGCTCACGCCCATGTTGAGCGTGATCTTGGTGATACGGGGCACTTCCATCGGCGACTTGTAGCCAAACTTCTTGACGAGTTCGGGCGCGATGGATTCGCGGTAAATTTTTTGCAGACGGGCACTGGAGGCCGGCGCTTGCTGAGCTTGCTGTTTCGCCATGGTCTTACGCCTTGATCTCTTCGCCGGTGGACTTGTAGACGCGAACGCCGTTGTCCCGGGTCTTGCGAGCCTGCTTCTCGTCGTCGCTGAGCAGCTTGATGCCCACGCGGTCAGCCTTGCCCGTGGCAGGGTTGAAAATGGCCACGTTCGACTGGTGGATCGACAAGGTCTTGTCGACCACGCCACCCGTCGTCCCCTTCATGGGGTTCGGCTTGACGTGCTTTTTCACCACGTTGACGCCTTCGACGATGATGCGCTCTGCATCCACGCGCTGCGCCACCGCGCCACGCTTGCCTTTGTCGCGCCCGGTCAGAACGATGACCTGATCGCCTTTGCGAATCTTGTTCATTGAGTTATCTCCAACCGCCGCTCAGAGCACTTCAGGTGCGAGCGACACGATCTTCATGAAGCGCTCGGTGCGCAGCTCGCGCGTCACCGGGCCGAAGATGCGGGTTCCAATGGGCTCCAGCTTGGCATTGAGCAGGACGGCGGCATTGCCGTCGAACTTCACCAGCGAGCCATCCTGGCGGCGAACGCCCTTGGCGGTGCGGACGACGACGGCGCTGTAGATCTCGCCCTTCTTCACCCGACCCCGAGGCGCAGCTTCCTTGACGCTGACTTTGATGATGTCACCGATGCCGGCATAGCGCCGCTTGGAGCCGCCAAGCACCTTGATGCACTGGACGGACTTCGCACCAGTGTTGTCCGCGACGTCCAGCCGCGATTGCATTTGAATCATGTTCTGTCCCCAACTTGTCCCGCAAAGCGGTCAGTCTTGGGCCCGTCAGCTCATCGCGCTGCATGCGCAAATCGCTGGTTGGGCGGATCCGATATCGAAGTGCCATTCTGGCTGGCACTCACGGATTTTCGGCGAAGCTGCGGATTATGCAGCAAAGCAGCACTGGGCGTCAACCCAGGCTGCGATTCCTTTTGGCGGATCAAGCCTTGAGCTGGCGGACCTGGGTCAACAGCGTTTGCGCATCGCTGACTTCGAACTTCCCGCCCGCCTCCACATTGAGCGACTTGACCACGCCATCCTGCACCAACATCGAGTAGCGCTGCGAGCGCACACCCATGCCTTTGGCCGTGAGATCGAGGGTCAAGCCAGTTGCCTGCGTGAAGACGCCGCTGCCGTCCGCCATCATCCGCACCTTGCCCGCGGTCTTCTGGTCGCGGCCCCAGGCGCCCATGACGAAGGCGTCGTTGACGGACACGCACCAAATTTCGTCCACCCCCGCCGCCTTCAGTTCGTCGGCGAGCTTGACGTAGCCGGGAACGTGCTGCGCAGAGCACGTGGGCGTGAAGGCCCCAGGCAGCGCGAATATCGCCACCAGCTTGCCGGCCGTGGCCGCCTCGACGTCGAACGCATTCGGGCCGACCGAGCAGCCGTTGCCTTCGACCTCAACGAACTCTTGCAGCGAGCCCTTGGGCAGTTTGTCGCCTACCTTCAGCATGTGTGTCTCCAGTTCAGTGGGTGGGGAAATTGCAAAGCCCCATGAAAAACGGCCGGGGTGCTCGTGTCAGCACTCCGACCGCAGCCACGGAGCCTTCCAGCCCCGCGAAGAGTAGACGCCTCAGACCGAGCGTGCTTTCTCTACCAAGCGAGTCACTACCCACGACTTGGTTTTCGAGATGGGGCGACCCTCGGCGATCTCGACCAGATCACCCGTCTTGTACTCGCCATTTTCGTCATGTGCGTGGTACTTGCTCGAGCGACCCACGATCTTGCCGTAGAGCTCGTGCTTCGTGCGACGCTCGATCAGCACGGTGACCGTCTTCGCGCGCTTGTCGCTGACCACGCGCCCGATCAGGGTGCGCGTGTTCTTTGCCAGCGCCTGGCCTTGTTCGGCTGCTGCTTGTGTCATTTCGCGGCCTCTTTCTTCTTCTCGGCCAGGATGGTCTTGGCACGAGCGATGTCACGGCGGGTGTTGCCCAGCGTCGTGTGGTTGTTCAACTGCTGCGTCGCCTTTTGCATGCGCAGGCCGAAATGGGCTTTGAGCAAGTCAGCCACTTCCTTCTCGAGGCCAGCAACATCCTTGGCACGGAGTTCAGATGCTTTCATGGTGTTCTCCGCAAGCGCCTCAGGCGCCGACTTGGCGCGTGACGAACGTGGTGCTCAGCGGAAGCTTGGCGGATGCCAGCTTCAGCGCTTCGCGGGCCAGCTCTTCAGAGACGCCGTTGATTTCGTAAAGCACCTTACCCGGCTGGATCTCAGCCACGTAATACTCCGGATTGCCCTTGCCGTTGCCCATGCGGACTTCGGCCGGCTTCTGGGAAATGGGCTTGTCCGGGAAGATGCGGATGAAGATGCGGCCGCCCCGCTTGATGTGGCGGGAGATCGCGCGGCGAGCCGCTTCGATCTGGCGCGCCGTGATGCGGCCGCGTTCCGTGGCCTTGAGGCCGAAGTCGCCGAACGAGACCGCGGCGCCACGCGTGGCGACGCCGGTGTTGCGGCCCTTCTGTTCCTTGCGGAATTTTCTGCGTGCAGGTTGCAGCATGCTTATTCTCCTTTGGGCTCTGTCGAGCCAGGCGTTGCCGCCTTGCGAACGCGCTTGACGGCAGGCGTCTTCGGCGCGTCAGCCGCAGCCGGCGCCGCCGCGTCAGCGGGGCGGGCTGCATCCTGGCGCGGGGCGCCACGATCGAATCCGCCACCACCCGGGCGACCGCGCCCAGCCGGTGCGCCCGGACGGGCGTTGCGGCGCGGACGGCGATCGTCCTCTTGAATTTCCGTCTTCGGCTGGGGTGCCAGCTCGCCATTGGCCAGACGGTCACCGCGGTACACCCAGCACTTCACGCCGATGATGCCGTAGGTCGTTTTGGCTTCGGAGAAGCCATAGTCGATGTCGGCCTTCAGGGTGTGAAGCGGCACGCGGCCTTCGCGATACCACTCGCAGCGGGCGATCTCGATGCCGTTCAGGCGGCCCGATGACATCAGCTTGATGCCTTGAGCCCCCAGGCGCATGGCGTTCTGCATTGCGCGCTTCATCGCACGGCGGAACATGATCCGCTTCTCGAGCTGCTGCGTGATGCTGTCGGCGAT
>CAZBOF010000210.1:0-5321 GCA_964493285.1 uncultured Rhizobacter sp.
GCCGTCGTCGCGCACCTCGATCACGATCGAGCTGCCCTGGTGCGAGGCCGACAGCGTGATGGTTCCGGTTTCCGTCTTGCCGCGCGCCAGCCGTTCTTCGGGCGGCTCGATGCCGTGGTCGCAGCTGTTGCGGACCAGGTGCGTCAGCGGGTCGGTGATCTTCTCCACCATGCCCTTGTCCAACTCGGTGGATTCGCCCTGCGTCACGAAGTCCACCCGCTTGCCGAGCTTGGCCGCGAGGTCTCGCAGCATGCGCGGGTAGCGGTTGAACACCATCGACATCGGAATCATGCGGATCGACATCACCGACTCCTGGAGATCGCGCGTATTGCGATCCAGGTCGGCCAGGCCCGCTGCGAGCTGCTGGTACAGGGCTGGGTCCATGCCGCGGCTGTTCTGCGCGAGCATGGCTTGCGTGATCACCAGCTCGCCGACGAGGTTGATGAGCTGGTCGACCTTCTCCACCGACACGCGCAGCGTGGACGCCTCCGGGGCGGCAGCCGCGCGTTTGTCGGTTTTCGGTGCGGGCGGGGCCGGTGCGTCGGGCGCGGCGCCGGCGGCGGCGGCAGGGTGCGCGGACGGAGGGTGTGCCGGCCGGGCCGGCGATCCGGGGGCATCGTCAAAGAATCCGAAGCCGGTTTCGGCGGCGGTGCGATCGGGTGCGCCGGGTGCGCCGGGGTGGAAGCCGTAGCCGTCGTCCAAGGGGAGCAGCGCGACCTGTTCGCGTGCCACGTGGAAGCTCAGCAGATCCAGCAGGTCGGCGTCCGAGCTGTTGGTGCACACGCGAAAGCGCCGCATCTTGTCGGCGGCCATGCCGTTGTCGAGCGGATCGATGGTGCCGAGATCGGTGATCTCCTTGAACAGCGTGACGATGCTGTGGGCGGTCTCCTCGTCATCGAGCGGGCCCACGCGCAGTTCGAGTTCGCGCGCGGCAGGTGGGCTTGCGGCGGCTGGGGGCTGGGGCGCCGGGGCCTGCACCGGGGGCGGTGGCGCCGCGGCAGCCGAGGCATTCAGGTCGGACATCGTGCGGATGGCCGCGAGCAGCCCGGCCGTGTCGGGTGCCGGCCCGTCGCCATGCTGGTGGCGCGCGAGCTGGTCGCGCAGCGTGTCTCCGGCTTGCAGCAGCACATCGACCATGGCCGTGGTGGGCACCAGTTCATGCCGGCGCAGCTTGTCCAGCAGCGTCTCCATCTCGTGCGTCAGTTCCGCAACGTCCTTGAAGCCGAAGGTGGCGGCACCGCCCTTGATCGAGTGCGCGCAACGGAAGATGGCGTTCATCTCCTCGTCGTCGGAGGTTTCGATGTCGAAGTCGAGCAGCAGCTTCTCCATGCGGTCGAGGTTCTCTCCCGCCTCTTCGAAGAAGATCTGATAGAACTGGCTCAGGTCGATGCCAGCGTTGAGTTGCGAGCCTTCTGAGGACATCTCGCCCATGTGTTTGAACTCCTGGATCACCCGAGCGCGGTGAACGTGGCGCCGTCCGTCAGCGGACGACCTTCTTGATGACTTCGATCAGCTTGGCCGGATCGAAGGGCTTGACCAGCCAGCCGGTGGCCCCGGCCGAGCGGCCCGCTTGCTTCATCTGGTCGCTGGACTCGGTGGTCAGAATCAGGATCGGGGTGGTCTTGAACTTGGGGTTGTCGCGCAGCTTCTTGGTGAGGCTGATGCCGTCCATGCGCGGCATGTTCTGGTCCGTCAGGACCAGATCGAAGTCGCGGCCGTTCGTTTTTTCGTAGGCATCTTGGCCGTCCACGGCTTCCACGACGTTGTAGCCGGCGCTCTTGAGGGTGAAGGACACCATCTGACGCATGGAGGCTGAATCGTCGACCGCGAGGATTGATTGCATGACTTTCTCCGGGTTCTCGAAGAGATTTCGGTTGAATAAGGACGGTCTTTAGCGGTATCTGGCCGGGGCGCGGGTGCGGGCCCTCGGCGGCTGCCTTAGAACAGCTCGATCGACCCCACGTCCATCTCGCCCTGCGTGACGGGGTTCGGGCGCAGCGGCACTTCTTCGAGGGCCACGAAGCCATCGTCCTCCTCGGCGAAGGCTTCGAGGGCGAGGCGGTCGACGCAGCTGCGCAGGCGCTTGTGGGTGTGGTTGATGAGCTGGGAGGCCATGTCCTGGAACTGCAGCGCGGTCACCGCGCCTGCGAGGTTCTGCATGAGGTCGTTGAAGGCGGCCTCTTCGTCCTCGGTGGCGTGCTGCGGCTGGGCCCGCATTGCACGCAGATGCTCCGAGGCGCCGTGAAAGCGTTGCATGAGCGTGTCGCAGGCGTCCGACAGCAGGGTTTGCAGGCGATCGAGGTCGTTGCTCGCCGTCATCAGGTGGTCTTGCAGATCTGCCGCGGCCATCAGCGGCAAGCGCGGTCCGCCGGGCGGCGGGTGCTGTGTTGTATTGGCGTGTTCCATCGGCTCCCGATCTCCGCTTGAGTGGCCAGGCCCGGGGTGCAGAACTCGCAAGGCACTCTCCGGAGCGTCCGTCCAGAGTTTTCGGCAGCCGTGGGGCCGACCTGAGCTGTGGATGTGGAATATGTCCGCATCGGGCGGGAATGTGGCGTTTCCGCGGGCCTTGGCATACTCGGCCCATGCCGAAATCCCACCTCGACCGATGCCTGCAGGTGCTCCATCTGGAAGACTCCGAGCTGGACCACGAGTTGATGCTGGCCCACCTGCAGCGGGGGGGGCTGAACGTGGAGGTCACGAGGGTGGACTCCGAAGCGGCGTTCCTGGAGGCGATCGCGCACGATCAGGCGTGGGACGTGGTGGTCTCCGACTACAACCTGCCGGGCTTTTCAGGCCTGGTGGCGCTGGACCTGCTCAAGGCCAGCGGCGTGGGTGTGCCCTTCATCCTGGTCTCGGGTGAGATCGGCGAGGACACCGCGGTCGAGGCCATGCGCAATGGCGCCAGTGATTACCTGCTCAAGAACAATCTCGCGCGGCTGGCGCCGGCCCTCTTGCATGCGGTCGAGACCCAGAGCCTCGTGCGCGCACGCCTGCATGCCGACCGTGAACTCGTCAAATCCAAGCAGCGCATCCATGAGCTGGCTCAGCATTTGCAGACCAGCGTGGAGCAAGAGCGTGCCGCCATTGCCCGCGAGATCCACGACGACGTGGGCGGCTCGCTCACGGCCTTGAAGTTCGACCTGGCCTGGATCGCCCGCCACACCGACTCGCCCGAGGTGCTCGGCCGCGTCACCTCGGCGCTCGAGACGGTGTCGCATGCGATCGAGGCCAGCCAGCGCGTGATGCACAACCTGCGCCCGGCCATTCTCGAGCAGGGGCTGGTGGCCGCATTGCAGTGGATGGCCAGCCGGTTCGAGAAGCGCACCGGCATCTCCTGTACGTTTCGAACGCGGCAAGAACACCTGAGCTTGCCGGCGGGCGTGCCGCTGGTGGCCTATCGCACCGCCCAGGAGGCCTTGACCAATGTGTCCAAGCACGCCCAGGCCACGCAGGTGCATGTGGACTTGTCGCTGGCAGGTGGCGTGCTTTCCCTTGAGATCAGCGACAACGGGCGCGGCCTCGGCGCCGACGACCTGGCCAAGGTGCGTTCTTTCGGCATTCGCGGACTGCACGAACGCGCCGGCACGGTGGGCGGTTGGGTCGACCTGAGCAGCGGCTCCGGCGGCACGACGCTGATCCTGTCGGTGCCCCTGGGGGTCGACGACGACCTGGACCTCGAACTGTTCGAGCCCGACGGCCCGGCGACGGAGCACGATCCCTATGATCCGACCGTATGGGGCGCACTATGATGGCCGTCCACCGGTCTGCGCGCACCCTACGATGATCAAAGTGATACTTTGCGACGACCACGCGCTCATCCGGCGTGGCATCCGCGACACCCTCTCCGATGCCCCCGACATCGAAGTCATCGGCGAGGCGGGCGACTACGGCGAATTGCGTGCGCTCATGCGCAGCGCCGGCGAAGCCGACGTGCTGGTGCTCGACATCAACCTGCCCGGGCGCAGCGGTCTCGACGTGCTGCATGTGCTGAAGGACGAGGGCACGGCGATGCGCGTGCTGGTGGTGTCGATGTACCCCGAAGACCAGTACGCCATCCGCGCGTTGCGGGCCGGGGCGTATGGCTACGTGAACAAGGGCGGCGACCCGGCGCTCATCGTCACCGCGGTGCGCACGGTGGGGCAGGGGCGCAAGTACGTCACGCCCGAGATCGCGCAGATGCTGGTCGAGAGCCTGACCGCGCCGGCCGTCGAGAGCCCGCACCAGAAGCTCAGCGACCGCGAGCTGCAGACGCTGGTGATGATCGCGTCGGGCAAGCGCCTGGCCGACATCGCCGAGGAGCTGACGCTGTCGCCGAAGACCGTGTCGGTGTACCGCGCCCGGGTGCTGGAGAAGCTGCAGCTGGCCAACAATTCCGAGCTGACGGTCTACGCGATCCGGAACGGGTTGGTCGGGCAGTGAAACAACGCCGGCCAGGCGACCGGGAGGCCGAGTGACCGCGACCGTCGACGCCGACGACCCGCTGGCGATCCGCTTCGCCGACGCCGAGCTGCTGTCGCTGGCGCTGATCGACGCGCGCAACCACACGCTGCGCTGGCTGGCGCTGTTCGAAGCCCACGATGCTCTCTCCGGCGGCACCGGCGGCGCGACGCCGCTGTGGCTGGCCGGCCATGCCGGCTGGTACCAGGACCGCTGGATCGCGCGCCACCTGCAGCGCAGCCGCGGCGAGGCCTGCGACCTGCATGCGCCGCCGCTGGCGCCGGCCGACGCCGCGCTGGATGCCTGGCTCACGGCCGACGCGCCGGCGCCGGCGCCCGGCGACTTGCGCGGCTACCTGGAGCAGACGCTGGAGACGACGCTGGAACTGCTCGGCAACCTCGGCCCGTCCGGCCGCGACGACGCCGCGCTGCACTACTTCCGCCAGGCGCTGCTGCACGAGGACCGGCTCGGCGAAGCGCTGGCCGAAAGCGCCGCCGAGCTGCAGCTGCCCGGCGATCCGATCTGGCGCACGCTGCCGGCGCGGCCGGCGCGCGAGCCGCTGTGGCTGCCGGCGCAGCGCATGCGGCTCGGCTCGCCGGCAGGCGGCAGCGTGCCGGCCAACGAACGCTGGGCGCACGAGGTGGCGGTGCCCGAATTCGAGATCGACGCCCAGGCGCTGAGCTGGTCGCACTACATCGAGTTCGCCGAGGACGGCGGCTACGACCGCCGCGACTGCTGGAGCGACGCCGGCTGGGTCTGGCTGCAGAGCGAGAACCGGCGTGCGCCGCGCCATGTCGAGCAGCTGCGCGGCAGCGTGCTGGTGCAGCGCCACGGCCAGCTGCAGCGGGTGGCGCTGGCGCAGCCGGTGCTGCACGTCAGCCGCC
>CAZBOF010000211.1:0-5316 GCA_964493285.1 uncultured Rhizobacter sp.
GCCTTTCCCGCACCGACCATGGTGTGGATCTCGTCGATGACGACGATGGTCTGGCCTTCATCGCGCGCGACTTCCTTGAGCACGGATTTCAGCCGCTCTTCGAATTCGCCGCGGAACTTGGCACCTGCCAGCAGCAAGGCCATGTCAAGCACGAGCACGCGCTTGTTCCTGAGCGAATCGGGCACCTCGCCCGCGACGATGCGCTGCGCCAGGCCTTCCACGATGGCAGTCTTGCCGACGCCGGGTTCACCGATCAACACAGGGTTGTTTTTCGTGCGCCGTTGCAGCACCTGGATCGCACGACGAATCTCGTCGTCGCGTCCGATCACCGGATCGAGCTTGCCCTGGCGCGCGCGTTCGGTGAGATCGAGCGTGTACTTCTTCAGGGCTTCGCGCTGGCCTTCCGACTCCGGGCTGTCCACTTTCTGGTCACCGCGCACGGCGTCGATCGCAGCTTCGAGCGACTTGCGGGTCAGCCCGTGTTCCTTCACCAGCGCGCCCAGATTCGACTTGCTGTCGGCCACGGCCACCAGGAACATCTCGCTCGCGATGAACTGGTCGCCGCGCTTGCTGGCTTCCTTCTCGGCCGCCTGCAGCAGGCCGGCCGTCTCGCGGCTCGCCTGGACCTGCTCGCCGCCTTGCACCTGCGGCAACTTTTTCAGCTCCGATTCCAGCGCTGCCTGCAGCGCACCGGTTTTCGCGCCAGCGCGGTCGAGCAGGGCCTTCGGGCCATCAGCCTGAGCCAACATGGCTGCGAGCACATGCACCGGCTCGATATAGGGGTTGTCGCGGGTGACGGCCAGGCTCTGCGCTTCGGCGAGGGCCTCCTGGAATTTGGTGGTGAGTTTGTCGAGACGCATGAATCAATCCTCCGATTGCTGGGGATGTGAGGTGCGCTCCCCGAAATTCAAGCCAGCAGGTGGCGTGCCGCGTGAAAGCCCACGGCCGCGCAACCCAGCGCCCCCGCGACGTGCAGCAGCGTGTGCGCCACCGCCCAACCCCATTCCCCGCGCTGCAACAACAGCAGGGACTCCGCAGAAAACGCCGAGAAGGTCGTCAACCCGCCAAGAAACCCCGTCACGATCAGCAAGCGCAGCGTTTCATCAGGGCTGCGTTCAAACCAGACCAATGCCGCACCGACCAACAGCCCGCCCACGCAGTTGACCAGCAACGTGCCGAGCGGAAACGCAGCCCACGGCGAATTCAGCCACAGCCCCGTCGCCCAGCGCAGCAGCGCACCGGCCGCCGCCCCCGCAGACACGGCGGCCACCTGAAGCCAGGGAACGCCTGCGCTCATCGTGCGGCATTCCGGCTGGCGACGCCCCAGCGTGCCAAGGCTTGGTCGTCGGTGTTGCGCGCGTCCACCCAGCGAGCGCCCGACGCGGTGTGCTCCTTCTTCCAGAACGGTGCCTGCGTTTTCAGGTAGTCCATCAGGAATTCACAGGCCTGGAATGCCGGACCACGATGCGCCGAACTGACCGCCACCAGCACGATCTGGTCCTGGGGTTCGAGCGGCCCGACGCGATGCACCACACGTGCCGCGCGAATGTCGAAACGGCGGTGCGCCTCATCGATCATGGCCGCGATGGCCTTCTCGGTCATGCCCGGGTAATGCTCCAGCTCCATCAGGCCGACGTCGCGGCCATCGCTGCGGTCGCGCACGGTGCCCACGAAGGTCACCACCGCCCCCACCTCGCCATCGCCCGCCCGCAGGCCCGCAACTTCGGCGCAGAGGTCGAAGTCTTGTGGCTGAATGGTCACGCGGTTGCCAGGCATGACTGGAATTGTGGCACCTGGCCACGCCCGCTCGGGCACAATGCCCGCATGCTTTTGCGCCACGTCACCACCCCCACCCTGCCTGGCATGGGTGCGTGCGCGCTCAAAGCCAAAAAGCAAACGCTCATCTGACCGGGGCGTTGCGGTTCCGTCGTCAGCTGAGCGACGGAACAGACCAAGGCGTCAAGCACCCTTCTTCGCCTCCCCACTGATTCATCGCTCCACTGACCGGGCCTCTTCATCGGTCTTGTCATCAAAGGAGCCTGTTCGTGGATTCAATCGATTTTTCCGGCCTGTGGATTCCGCTCGTCACGCCGTTTCGACGCGGTGCGATCGACGAGCCGGCGTTGACGCGCCTTGTGCAGCATCTGGCCGAAGCCGGTGCCACCGGCTTCGTGGTTTGCGGCAGCACCGGCGAAGCGCCCACCCTCAGCCACGCGGAGCAGCTCGTGGCGCTGGACACCACGCTGGCCGCCTGCGCAGGCAAGCCGGTGCTGATGGGCCTGGCCGGAACGCAGAGCGAGACGATGCTGCCGCGCCTGCGCGACTTCACCCGGCGACGCATCGCGGGCGTACTGGCCTCGGCACCGATGTACCTGCGCCCCTCGCAGGCGGGCGTCGTGGCGCACTTCCATGCGCTCGCCCAGGCCTCGCCGGTGCCGGTGGTGCTCTACGACGTTCCCACACGCACCGGGGTCCCCATGTCGCTCGGCACCCTCCTCACCCTGGCCGCCCACCCAAACATCCGGGCGATCAAGGATGCCGGTGGCGACATGGAAAAGACACGCGCTCTCATCGACGATGGCCGCCTGGCGGTGCTGGCCGGTGACGACGATCGCATCTTCACCACGCTGTGCATGGGGGGTGCGGGCGCCATCGCGGCCTCGGCGCACCTGCTGCCAAGCCACTACGCGACCCTGGTGTCGGCCCTTCGCTCGGGTCATCTGGCCGAGGCGCGCAGCCTGCACCACGCCTTGATGCCACTCACCCATGCCCTCTTCGCCGAGCCCAACCCGAGCGTGTTCAAGGCCATGCTGGCCCGCCAGGGGTGGATGGAGGACGAGGTGCGCGCGCCCCACACACCCGCCTCGCCCGAAGCGGTTCAGCGTGCGGCGGTTGCGGCCGAAGCCGCCGAGGCGCGGGCTACCCGCCGGTGACGGGTGGGAAGAAGGCCAGTTCGGCGCCCTCGTGAAGCAAGGCGGTGTCTTCGCACAGCACCTGGTCCACCGCAGCCCGAACAGCACGGCCGCGCGACAGCGCGTGGGCGTGCGCCGGGCTGCGAGCCATCAGCAGATCGCGCAACGCGCTCACGGTCGCACCCGGCGGGGCCTCCACCGTCTCGGCATCGCCCAGGGCTTCGCGCAGCGAGGCGAAGTAACGCACCCGAATCTTCACGCCCCGGCCTCGGCCAGCGGAATGAATCGAACCAGGTCGCCGCGGCGGATCACGGTGCCCGCCGGGTTGTCGACCAAGCCGTCGGCCCAGACCACCGAGGTCAACACGCCGGACCCCTGGTTGGCGAACAGGTCCAGGCCGCCTGACGCATTGCGCCGCGCCCGCAAGAACTCTCTGCGCCGGTCGGCGCGCGGGCCGTCGAAGTCGGCCCGCAGGGTGATGGCCGGGAGTTCCAGGGATGCCGCTCCCTGCAGACGCAACAGCACCGGCCGCACGGCCAGCAGAAAAGTCACGAAGCTCGAAACCGGGTTGCCGGGCAGCCCGATGAACCACGCGGTGCCACCTTCGGGGCGGCGTACGCTGCCGAACGCCAGCGGCTTGCCAGGCTTGACCGCGATCTGCCACAGATCCAGGGTGCCCTCGGCTTGCACCGCCGGACGCAAGTGATCCTCCTCGCCGACGGACACCCCGCCACTGGTGACGATAAGGTCATGGCCGCTTGCGGCCCGGCGCAATGCTTCGCGGGTGGCCGGGAGATCATCCGGCACGATGCCCAGGTCGGTGCATTCGCCCCCGAGCGATTGAATCAATGCGCGAAGCGTGAACCGGTTCGAGTTGTAGATGGCGCCGGGCTTGAGCGTCTCGCCCGGCATGGCGAGTTCATCGCCGGTGGAGAACAAGGCGACACGCGGGCGTCTCGACACCGTCAATGCCGCCGCCCCTGCCGCGGCAGCCAGGCCCAGCGCCTGGGGCGTCAGGCGTTCACCGCACGCCAGCACCACCGCGCCACGTGCGAGATCCTCTCCGCGCCGACGCACCGCGAGCCCGGGCGTCGGCGTCGCGTTGACGCGAACGGCGCCATCAAGCGCGTCGCATTGCTCCTGCATCACCACCGCGTTGGCACCTTCAGGAATCATGGCGCCCGTGAAGATGCGTGCGGCCGTGCCCGGCAGCAGCGGCACGCCCAGGCGGCCGGCGGCCACCCGCTGGCTCACTGGGAGCACCGTGCCAGGAGCTGGGACGTCAGCGGCGCGCAGGGCATAGCCATCCATCGCGCTGTTGTCGGCCGGCGGCACATCCACGAGGGAAACGAGGTCGGCGGCCAGCACGCGGCCGAGCGCATCGAATGTCGACACGTCCTCAGTCGCCTGCAACGGCAGGACCGCGGTCCGCAGCCGCGCCAGCGCATCGTCGAGCGTGAGCATTGCAGAGGTCGGTGCCGTCATCGCAATCCCTCAGGTATTGCGCGCGATGTAGGCTTTCACCGCCGCTGCATCGGCCTTCATCACCTGGAACCGCTTGGGCAGCGCCTCGATGCCCTTCAATGCCGCAGGCCGGTCAGGTTCGCGGCCCAGGGCTTCGACGATGGTCTCGGCGAACTTGGCCGGCTGGGCGGTTTCCAGCACGATCATCGGCACGCCCTCTTCAAGGAACTCGCGCGCCACCTTGAGCCCGTCGGCGGTATGTGTATCGATCAGGATGCCGCTGCGTTCAAACGTGCTGCGGATCGTGGCCAGGCGATCGGCGTGCGTGCTGTGGCCCGATTGAAAACCATAGGCCGCCATGCGGCCGACCTCGGCGGGAGACAGGTCGAAATGGCCCTGGGCTTGGAGCTGCGTCTGGAACATTTCGCGCGTGCGGCCACCGTCCCGCCCCATCAGGTCGAAGATGAAGCGCTCGAAGTTGGAAGCCTTGGAAATGTCCATCGACGGACTGGACGTCTCATACGTCTCGGCGCTGGCGCGTGGCCGGTACACGCCACTGCGAAAGAACTCGTCGAGCACGCGGTTCTCGTTGGTGGCCAGCACCAGGCGCTTGATCGGCAAGCCCATCATGCGGGCCACATGGCCCGCGCAAATGTTGCCGAAGTTCCCCGATGGCACCGAGAAGCTCACGAGTTCGTCGTTCCGTGTCGTCGCCTGGAAATAGCCCGCAAAGTAGTACACCACCTGGGCCAGCAGCCGCGCCCAGTTGATCGAATTCACGGTGCCGATGCGATGGCGCCGTTTGAAATCGAGGTCGTTCGAAGTCGCCTTGACGATGTCCTGGCAATCGTCGAATACACCTTCGATCGCGATGTTGTGGATGTTCTCGTCCTGCAAGCTGAACATCTGAGCCTGCTGGAACGGGCTCATGCGCCCGTGC
>CAZBOF010000212.1:0-5292 GCA_964493285.1 uncultured Rhizobacter sp.
CTTTCTTTCGGGGAAGCGAAAGAAAGTGAGTCGGCTGTCGGGACGACATCCCGACGCGGCCTCACGCAGTGAACAGATCACCGACAAAGCGAGCCAAACTCTCGACGCGGTCTCACGCAGTGAACAGGCGCCGAAACGCGACAGCGTCGCCGACAACAAGGCATCCGAAAGACGAGCAACATGACCACCCCCCTCCTCACCGTCACCCACCTCCAAGCCGGCTACGGCCGCGCCGAAGTGCTGCACGGCCTGACGCTGAGCGCCGACAAGGGCAGCGTGGTCACCGTGATCGGCCCGAACGGCGCGGGCAAATCCACGCTGTTGAATGCCTTGATGGGTGTGCTGCCGTCGCGCGGCGAGATCGTCTATGCAGGCCGGCCGGTGACCCGCCAAACGCTGGAGCAGCGCGTGATGCAGGGCATCTCGCTGGTGCCTGAAACGCGCGCACTGTTTGCGACGATGCCGGTGGAAGACAACCTCCTGCTGGGCGCGTACCGGCAGGTGCGGCTGGGCCGCAAGGACGCGGCGAACACGATGGACGAGGTGTTTGCCTTGTTCCCGCGCCTGAAGGAACGCCGCCGCCAGCTGGCGGGCACGCTGTCGGGCGGGGAGCGGCAGATGCTGGCGGTGGGCCGCGCCTTGATGGGGCGCCCGGATCTGCTGATGCTCGACGAACCCAGCCTCGGCCTCGCGCCGCTGGTGGTGCGCGAGATCTTCAAGACATTGGAGGCGCTCCGCGCCACCGGCGTGACCATTCTGCTGGTGGAGCAGAACGCGCGCGCCGCGCTGGAGATCGCCGACTACGGCTATGTGCTCGAGATGGGGGAGATTGCGTTGCAAGGCGCCGCGGCCGACCTGGCGCGCGACCCGCGGGTGATCGACACCTATCTCGGCGCGGCCCGCGCCAGCGCCTGAGCGAGCGGAGCCGGTGGCATGTGGCAGTACACCCCCCCGCTGCGCGACATTCGCTTCGTTTTCGAAGAGCTGCTCGACCTGCCCGCGCAATGGCGCGAACTGGCCGCGCACGCCGAACTGGATGCCGAGACCGCCCGGCAGGTGATTGAAGAGGCCGGGCGCTTCGCCGCCGAAGTCATCGCGCCGTTGAATGCCAGCGGCGATCTCGAAGGCTGCACGTTGCATGCCGATGGCCGCGTGACCACGCCGCGCGGGTTTCGCGAGGCCTACCAGGCGTTCGTGGCCGCCGGCTGGCCGGCGTTGGCCTGTGATCCGGCCGCGGGCGGGCAGGGCCTGCCGCATGCGTTGAATGCCGTGCTGCAGGAGATGCTGGCCGCAGCCAATCACGCGTGGACGATGTATCCCGGCTTGCTGCATGGTGCGTACGAGTGCCTGCATGGACACGCCTCGGCTGACTTGAAAGACAAGTACCTGGGCAAGGTGGTCAGCGGCGAGTGGCTGTCCACGATGTGCCTGACCGAGGCGCATGCGGGGTCCGACCTCGGCCTGCTGAAGACGCGGGCCGAAGCGCAGGCCGATGGCAGCCACCGCGTGCGCGGTACCAAGATCTTCATTTCCGGCGGGGAGCATGACCTCACCGACAACATCGTTCACATGGTGCTGGCCCGCATCGATGGCGCGCCGCCGGGCACCAAGGGCCTGTCACTGTTCCTCGTGCCGAAAGTGCTTCTCGATGGCGAGCGCAATGCATTGAGTTGCGATGGCATCGAGAAGAAGATGGGCATCAAGGGCAGCGCCACGTGCGTGATGCGCTTCGACGGCGCCACGGGCTGGCTGGTCGGCGAACCGAATCGCGGCCTGGGCGCGATGTTCGCGATGATGAACGCGGCGCGCCTGCATGTGGGCATGCAGGGCGTGGGGCACGCCGAGAGTGCATACCAGAGCGCGTTGCGCTACGCGCTGGAGCGCCCGCAGATGCGCGCGCCGCTGCGCCCGCCGGAACGCCGCGGTGAGCCGGCGGACCCGATTGCGCTGCATCCGGCGATGCGCCACAACCTGCTGCGCCAGCGCGCGCTGCTCGAAGGCGGGCGGCTGCTCGCTTACGAGGCGTCGCATTTGCTGGACGTGGCCGAGCAGCATGCCGATGCGGCAGTGCGTGCGACCGCCGACGACGAAGCCTCGCTGCTCACGCCGGTGGTCAAGGCGTTTCTCACCGACAACGGATTTGCCGCGGCCCACGCCGCGCAGCAGGTGTTCGGCGGGTATGGCTATGTGCATGACTATGGCGCCGAGCAGCGTGTGCGCGACAGCCGCATCGCGATGATCTACGAAGGCACCAACGAGATCCAGGCGATCGACCTGCTGGTGCGCAAAGTGCTCCCGAGTGGGGCCAAGGTGGCGGGCCTGATCGACCGCCTGGAAGCCGCGTTGCCGCAGAGTGCTCTCGGTGCACGGGCACGCACCGCGCTGTGCGATTGGCGAGAGGTCACGGCGCGCTTGCAGCAGCAGTCGGCTGGCGACGCCGAGTTGCCGTTCCGCGCGGCGGACGACTACCTGCGGCTGGCCGGCCTCACGCTGCTGGCCCAAGGCTGGGCCCGCGCCGAAGCGGTGGCAGCGCAGGGCGGCTCCGACTTCCATGCGGCCAAACGCGAAAGCGCCCGCTACTACTTCGATTTCGTGCTGCCTGAAGCGGGGGTGTGCCTTGCCCGCATTCGTGCCGCCGAGCAGACACTGCCGCACCTGCGGGCGGCGGGTGCATGAGCGAGCCGCCGGTGGCGGGGGGCGGGCCTCGTGTCAAAGCGCGGCCCGCTCCGCTCGATCAGTCGCGCCTGGTGCATTTGGTGGGTTATGCCGCCACGCGCGCGTCGGTGGAGCTGAAGAAGTCGTTTGCCATGCACATGGGGCCGCTTCACTTGAAAGCGGTCGAACTCTCGATCCTCATGCTGGTGGCATCGAACACGCGGGTCAATCAGAAGCAGCTGGGGCAGGCCCTGGAGATTTCGCCGCCCAACCTGGCCGTGACGCTCGACCGCCTGAGCGAGCGCGGCTGGGTGGCGCGGGTGCGCAGCACGGAGGACCGCCGCTCGCAGATCGTGGTGCTCACTGAGAGCGGCGTTCAGTTGGTGCAGCGCGCCGAGGCGATTGCCGCCACGATGGAAGACCAGGTGCTGTCGGTGCTGTCTCCGGCCGAGCGCCTGCTGTTGCTCGAACTGTTGCTGAAGGTGGCGGCCACGCCAGGCACGTCGCGCCTGACCGAGTGACGGTGCTGCGGCTCAGTGGGAGAAGGCGGCGGTGCCGGTCCGTGCCCAGGCGGTGTTCAGTGGCTGCGCGCGTACCGTGCCGGCGGCTGACCCACGTGGCGGCTGAATGCCGTACTGAACGTGCTCGCCGAGCTGTAGCCCACCTGTTCGGCGACTTCCGCAAGCACAGGGTCGCCTCGTCGGAGCAGGTTCTTCGCAAGCGCCATGCGCCATGCGAGCAGGTACGCCATGGGCGGCATGCCCAGCGCGCGGCTGAAGCGCTCGAAGAACGCGGAGCGCGACAGGGCCGACGCCTTCGCCAGCTGCTCCACGGTCCAGGATTTCGACGGGTTCTCGTGCATCTGGCGGATGGCTGCCGCGAGGCGGGCATCGCCCAGGCCGCGCAAGAGCCCAGGCGACGCTTCCGCGCCGGTCTTTGAGCGAAGCGCCTGGATGAGAAGGACTTCGACCAGCCTGGCGAGCACCAAGTCTCGTCCAGAGCGCTGCTCGCGCGACTCGTGTCCGACGAGCCGTACCACCGCGGCCAGCCGCTCCTCACCGCGGACATGCACCAACTGCGGCAGCAAGGAAACGATCAGTGCCGCGTCTGGCGAACCGAAGATGAAGTAGCCGCCGAGAAGCCGAACGTCGGGTGGCCCGCTCTGCGTGCCATGGCGCAACTCTTCCGTGGGCGAGGGTGACAGGGTCGGGTCCATCTTTTTCGGCTTTGCCGGCTCGAACCCCGACATGGTGAAGCCGGGCGTCGCAGGCATCAGCACGAAGTCGCCTGCTTCCAACGTGAGCGGTTCGTGCCCATCGACCATCAGGCGACACGATCCTTCCAGGACGGCGCAGAAGCTGGGATGCCCGAACTGCGCATATCGAACGGCCCATTTGCCGGCGCCGCTGATGCCCTTTGAGAAGACGGCACCCGGCTGGAGCAGCGAGATGACTTCGGAAAGCGGGTCCACCATGGCAGGACTATTGCAAACAAAGTAAGGACTTTGAATTGTAGTAAGTCCGGCCTGGGCGGTCTATCGTTCGATCACTCCAACCCCGACGAAAAGGATTCCCATGAAAACTGTTCTGATCACCGGCTGCTCATCCGGCTACGGTCTCGCGACCGCGCGCTACTTTCTCGATCACGGCTGGAGCGTCATCGCGACCATGCGCACGCCCCGCGAAGACATCCTGCCCGGCTCAGAGCGCCTGCGCATGCTGGCCCTCGATGTGACCAACCCGCGGAGCATTGCCGCGGCTGTCGACGCCGCCGGCCCGATCGATGTGCTGGTGAACAACGCAGGCATCGGACTGCTCGGCGCCTTCGAGGCGGTGCCGATGGAAACGACGCGCGAGGTATTCGAGACCAACACCTTCGGCGCGATGGCCATGACGCAGGCCGTCGTGCCTTGCTTTCGGCAGCGCAGATCGGGCGTCATCGTCAATGTCACGTCGAGCGCGACGTTGGCCCCGTTCCCGCTCGTTGCCGTGTACACCGCGAGCAAGACGGCCGTCGAAGGCTTCAGCGCATCCCTCGCGCTGGAGCTTCAGCAGTTCAACGTTCGCGTCAAGCTGGTCGAGCCCGGCTACTGCCCCGACACGCGCTTCGCGGAGAACGGCGGGCCGCGCATGCAGGGCCTCATCACTGAGCCGTACGCCGCCTACGCGCAGGGCATCTTCGCCGAGTTCTCCAAGGTCTCGGTCACGACCCACCCTTCTCATGTGGCGCAGGCCGTCTGGCGTGCGGCCCATGACACGTCGGAGCAGTTGCATTTCCCGGCGGGGCCCGATGCCGTGGCATTGGCCAGCGCCGAGCCGTGACACGCCGGCATCAAGCGTCGGCGCGGCTTGCGCCGGCGGGCCGCGCCCGCCTCAGTTCGAGAACGCGGCGATGCCGGTCTGCGCACGCCCGAGGATCAAGGCATGGACATCGTGCGTGCCCTCGTAGGTGTTCACGACTTCCAGGTTCACGAGGTGGCGCGCCACGCCGAACTCGTCGCTGATGCCGTTGCCGCCCATCATGTCGCGGGCCAGGCGTGCGATGTCCAGGCTCTTGCCGCATGAGTTGCGCTTCAGGATCGAGGTGATCTCGACCGATGCCGTGCCTTCGTCCTTCATGCGCCCCAGCCGCAGGCAG
>CAZBOF010000213.1:0-5287 GCA_964493285.1 uncultured Rhizobacter sp.
CGCGTCTACCCGTCCATCCTGCTGAACAAGTCGGGCACGCGCCGCGAAGAGCTATTGCTCAAGCCGGAAATCCTCCAGAAGACCTGGATCCTGCGCAAGCTGCTCTACCCGATGGACGAAATCGAAGCGATGGAATTCATCCTCGACAAGATGAAATCCACGAAGAACAACTTGGATTTCTTCGACATGATGCGCCGAGGAGGCTGATTCAGCCTCCGGCAAACAAGCAGCATGGCATAATTGACGGTTTTCCGCATTCTGGAAAGTGCGCCAAATGGTTTGGCGTGGCTCCCGGGCACATAGCGCAGAGGCTCCCATGAAAGAAGGCATTCATCCCACCTATCGCGACGTCTGCTTCGTCGACCTGTCCAACGGTTTCAAGTTCGTGACGCGCTCGTGCGCGAATTCCAAGGAAACCATCAAGCTGGACGATGGCCGTGAAGTGCCGCTGTTCAAGCTGGAAACCACCAGCGAATCGCACCCGTTCTATACCGGCACGCAAAAGAGCGTTGACTCCCTGGGCGGCCGCGTCGAGAAGTTCCGCAACAAGTTCGCTCACCTCAAGAAGTAAGCAACTCGCGAGAATGTACAAAAGGCAGCTTCGGCTGCCTTTGTCGTTTGCAAGCGCCATTGGCGCATCATCCTGCCGAAACAGAGACTCTGCCGCCCGCCCTTGAACTCGCCGAACCCCGCCCTTGTCACCGAACGCGCCGCCAGGCGCCTGCCGCGCATCGCCCTGCTGTTGCTGTGCGCGGCCTATCTGCTGCCCGGGCTGTTTGGCCGAGATCCCTGGAAAAGCGCAGACATCGCGGCCTTCGGCTACATGGTCAACCTGGCGGAGAGCCACACCTCCTGGTGGGCGCCCATGGTCGGCGGCTTACCGGCCGACACCGCTTTGCTGCCCTACTGGCTGGGTGCCGCATCCATCAAGCTCTTGGGCTGGTGGCTCTCTCCCGAGTTGGCTGCGCGCGTTCCCTTCGCCATGCTGCTGGGCCTGACTTTCATGTTGACCTGGTACAGCACGTACCACCTCGCCCGCACAGAGGCTGCGCAGCCACTGCCCTTCGCCTTCGGGGGCGAGGCCAGTCCCGTCAGCTATGCCCGAGCCATTGCCGATGGCGCCCTGCTGGCGTTGATCGCCTCCTTGGGCCTGCTTCAACTCGGCCACGAAACGACCCCTGAGCTGGGCCAACTCGCAAGCGTCGCCCTGTTCCTCTACGCGCTCGCCGCCTGCCCCTTTCGCCCCTGGCAAAGCCGGCTGGCCGCCGTGGTGGCCCTGCCTGCGCTGGCCGCCAGTGGAGCGCCTGGCATTGCGCTCATCCTGGGAATCGTCGGTAGCCTGACTTGCGTGCGCTCCAGCTACGTGCCGGCACGCCAGTTCGCCGGATGGGCAGCGGGCGCCACACTGCTGGCGATCGGCGTCGGCACGGCGCTGAACGCCTGGGATTGGCGCATCGACATTCGCACCGATTCAGCGGGCCTGTTCAGCACCGGCCGCTTGTTGGCGTGGTTCATGTGGCCGGCATGGCCGCTGGCGCTGTGGACGCTGTGGCGCTGGCGATCTCACCTCCTGCATCGCCACATTTCCGTGCCATTGGGATGCGCGCTCGTCGCCTTGCTGGCCTGCCTCGCTATGGGCGGCTCTGATCGCGCATTGATGCTGATCCTGCCGCCGCTGGCGCTGCTGGCGTCATTTGCGTTGCCCACGCTGCACCGTGGCACGTCGGCTGCGATCGACTGGTTTTCGGTCTTCTTCTTCAGTGCCTGGGCCATTGCGATCTGGGTGGTCTATCTGTCGGTCTATGCCGGCATCCCCGCCAAGCCAGCAGCCAATGTCATGCGCCTCGCGCCGGGTTTCGTGCCCAGCTTCTCCATGCTCGCGTTGCTCCTGGCCGCATCGGCCACCGCAGCGTGGCTGTGGCTCGTCCAGTGGCGAACCGGGCGCAACCGGCATCCGTTGTGGAAAAGCATGGTGCTGCCCGCCAGCGGCGTCGCCTTGTGCTGGCTCTTGCTGATGACGCTCGGCCTGCCGCTGTTCGACTACGCACGCAGTTACCGGCCCTTGATCAGCCGCGTCGCTCAACACGTGCCGCGCGACGCCTGCATCGCCGCGCCTGGGATGAATCGCGCGCAGCTCGCCGCGCTGGAATACTTTGGCGGCTATCGCGTCAACGGCATCGAGTCCGAATCGAGCACACGATGCGAATTCCTGATCGTGAAAGAAACGCCATCGCAGCGCGTGCCAGTCGCCCCGGGTTGGCTGCTGATGGCCCGCGAACTGCGCCCCGCCGACAAGGATGAAGTCTTTGCCGTGTACCGGCGGGTGAATGAGGAGCTGCCGCGCTAGACGGAGACACCCCCGCCGTCGGACACCGCGCGTTCGGGCCAGGTTCTGGCGCTCAGGCGGACGCGCGCGGGCGGCAAGATGAAACTGAACGCCGACCCCTTGCCAAGCTCGCTCTGGATGTCGAGTTCGCCGCCGTGCCGTTGGGCCACGTGCTTGACGATCGACAAGCCCAGACCCGTGCCGCCAGTATCCCTCGACCGGCTGCCATCCACGCGGTAGAAGCGCTCGGTCAATCGCGAGATCTGGTCGCGCGCCACGCCGATGCCCGTGTCTTTGACGGTGATGATGCCGCTGCCGTCATCACGCGTGCGCCAGAGGAGTTCGATGCGCCCCCCCTCGGGGGTGTAGCGAACGGCATTCGCCATCAGGTTACCCACGGCGCTCATCAACTCGCCATCGGTGGCCGCCAGCTGCACGTCGGACGCATCGGTCATGCTGATCTGGTGACGCCCCATCGACAAGGCCACGGCGTCGGCATGCGCCCGCTGAAGCAGCGTACCCGCCGAGATCCAGTGATCGCTCGGCGGTCTGGGGCTGCCTTCGAGTTGAGCCAGCGTCAGCAAATCGCTCACGAGGGTCTGCATGCGCTGCGTCTGCTGGCCCATCAGCATCAGCACGCGTTGCCGCTCTGCCTCGGTCAACGGCAATTGGCTCATCGTCTCGATGAAGCCCGACAGAACTGTCAATGGTGTGCGGATCTCGTGCGACACGTTGGCCACGAAATCACGGCGCATGCCATCGGCGCGCTCGCGCTCCGTGACGTCTTGCGAAAGCACCAGCTTCAGCCCTTCACCGTATTCGCGGACCAGCACGTTCAGCGTGCCGCGCCCCCGCACATCGGGCACGGACACCCGGTCCCCGTACTCGCCGGACTGCAGGTGCGCCACGAACGCTGGGGCACGCACCAGATTCGTGATGCGCTGCTGCAGATCGCGCACCGGGTCCAATCCGAAATGATCCGCCGCCACAGTGTTGCACCACGTGATGCGATCGTCGCTGGCAAGCAGGAGCACGCCATTGGGCGAGGCCTCGATGCCCGAGAGAAACTGGCTGAGCCGTGCCTTCTCCTGAAGAACAGCCTTGTCGCGCAAGCGAATCACCCGTTCGACGCGATAGCCCAGCTCACCCCAGAAGCCCGCATCTCGCGGGGCGTCGCTCTCCTGCGTTCCGCCGAGCCAGCGCGTCAAGCGGCGCGCGCGCAGCGCGTCGGCCAGCACCAGGACGCAAGTGCCGAGCACCATGCCCGCGGCAGTGCCCAGCCGCGGTGCGTCCATCCAGATCCCGAGGAAGTAGCCAGCGCCGGCACCGACCGCCACACATGCGATCGCGCCCAACAAGCGCGAAAACACCCCACTCATGGCGTCCAAGGGGTTTTACGCAGACAGCGTCTGCACCTGCTGAGTGAAACGGTACCCTGCTCCGCGGACGGTTTCAATCATCGTCGCGCACTGCACCGGCGACAAGGCTTCGCGCAAGCGCTTCACATGCACATCGACCGTGCGCTCTTCGATGAAGACGTGATCGCCCCAGACACGGTCCAACAATTGCGAACGGCTGTGCACCCGCTCGGGATGCGTCATCAGGAAGTGCAGCAGTTTGAACTCCGTCGGGCCCAGTCGAACCTCATGGCCCTCACGCGATACGCGCCGAGTGGAAGGGTCCAGCTTCAGCGGGCCGATCTCGACCACGGTGTCCAGCGCGTCAGGCGCCTTGCGCCTGAGTACGGCACGAATGCGCGCCATCAACTCATGCGGCGAAAACGGCTTCGAGAGATAGTCGTCGGCGCCGGCATCCAGGCCCGCGACCTTGTCGGCTTCGGCAGCGCGCGCCGTCAGCATGATGATCGGCAACTCGCGAGTGCGTGCCTCGGCGCGCCAGCGCTTGGCGAGCTGCAAGCCGGTTTGCCCAGGCAGCATCCAATCCAGCACCACGAGGTCAGGCAACACTTTGTCAACCGCGAGGATGGCGGCATCGGCCGTGGTGGCAACCTGCACCTCGTGGCCGGCATGGCGAAGGTTGATGGACATCAACTCCGCGATCGCGGCCTCGTCTTCCACCACCAGGATCTGGCTCATGACTTCGCTCCAGCATTGACTCGGTTCATTTCACCATCGACTCCACGGTCTCCACCGGGTTATGGCGCACATCGGTCCCCTTCACGATGTAAATGATGACCTCGGCCAGATTCTTGGCATGGTCACCCACCCGCTCGATGGCCTTGGCCACGAAGACGAGGTCGATGCTTGACGAGATGGTCCGGGGATCTTCCATCATGTACGTGATGAGCTTGCGCAGCAAGCCATCGAATTCCTGGTCGATCTGGTCATCTTGCCTCAGGACCTCGATGGCCTGGGCCGTATCCAGGCGCGCAAATGCATCAAGCGCCTTTCGCAGCTGTGCAATCGCCAGTTCGGATTCATACGCCAAGTCGTTCACCGGCAAGCGAAGCCGGCTGGAGACCCCTGTGTTGATCAGACGCTGCACGGTGCGGGCAATGCGCGCAGCCTCGTCGCCCACGCGCTCCAGGTTGGCAATCGTCTTGGCGATCGCGATCAGCAAACGCAGGTCGCGTGCCGTGGGCTGGCGACGGGCGATGATGGTCGACAGATCACGGTCGATCTCGATCTCCATCGCATTCACAAGCTCCTCGTTGCGAAGCACGTCGCTGGCGATCTCCGCGTTGAAATGGGTCAGCGCATAGACAGACTGGGCCACCTGGGATTCAACCAAGCCTCCCATCTCTAGCACCCGCGTGGAAATGCCGCTGAGTTCGGCGTCGAACTGCGTGGAAAGGTGTTTCTGGCTCATGGTGCGGGCTCCAGGCACGGGTCAGCCAAAGCGGCCGGTGATGTAATCCTCGGTATCTTTCTTCTTGGGCTTCATGAACAGCTCCGCGGTGGGTCCGAATTCGATCAGGTCGCCCAGGTACATGTAGGCGGT
>CAZBOF010000214.1:0-1710 GCA_964493285.1 uncultured Rhizobacter sp.
GCCGTGTCGTTCGTCGGATCGACCAAGGTCGGCACACACGTGTATCAGCGCGCCTCGCTGGCCGGCAAGCGCGTGCAATGCATGATGGGCGCGAAGAACCACGCCGTGGTTTTGCCCGATGCGCACAAGGAACAGACCCTCAATGCGTTGGCCGGCGCGTCGTTCGGCGCCGCGGGCCAGCGCTGCATGGCCGTCTCGGTCGCGGTGCTGGTCGGCGAGGCGCGCAAGTGGGTGCCTGACCTCGTCGCCAAGGCCAAGACGCTGAAGGTCGGCCAGGGCAAGGACAACCCCGATGTCGGGCCGCTGATCTCCTGCGCCGCGAAGGACCGCGTGGAGTCGCTGATCGCCCAGGGCGTGAAAGAAGGCGCCAAGCTCGAACTCGACGGCCGCAAGCCGGGCCTCGATGCCGCGCTGAGCCAGGGCAATTTCGTCGGCCCGACGATCTTCTCCGGCGTGAAGCCCGGCATGACGATCTACGACCAGGAGGTGTTCGGGCCGGTGCTGTGCCTGGCCGAAGCCGAGACGCTGGACGACGCCATCGCGATGATCAACGCCAACCCCAACGGCAACGGCACGGCGGTGTTCACGCAGTCTGGCGCCGCGGCGCGCAAGTTTGAGGAAGACATCGACGTGGGGCAGGTCGGCATCAACGTGCCCATCCCGGTGCCGGTGCCGATGTTCTCGTTCACCGGTTCGCGGGCGTCCAAGCTCGGCGACCTGGGCCCGTACGGCAAGCAGGTGGTGCTGTTCTACACGCAGACCAAGACGATCACCGCGCGCTGGTTCGAAGATGACGTCTCCACCGGCGTCAACACCACCATCAGCCTGCGCTGAGCCGGCCGGGAGGCAGCACGGCCATGAACTTTGAACTGTCGCAGGAGCAGCGCGCCTACCAGCAAGCCGCACGCGATTTTGCGCAGGGCGAATGGGCGCCGCATGCCGCGCAGTGGGATGCCGACGCGCACTTTCCGCGCGCCGAGATCGTGCGTGCCGGCGAACTCGGCTTCTGCGGGCTCTATGCCGACACGGAATGCGGCGGCTTGGGCCTGCCGCGTCTCGATGCCGCGCTGGTGTTCGAAGAGCTGGCGGCCGTGTGCCCATCCACCGCCGCCTTCGTCACCATCCACAACATGGCCACCTGGATGGTGACCACCTTTGGGCAGGACGAGCTGCGCGCCACGTGGGGGCCGCGCCTGACGCGCGGCGAAGCCCTCGCGTCGTACTGCCTCACCGAGCCGGGTGCGGGCTCCGACGCCGCCTCGCTGCAAACCCGCGCGCGCCTCGATGACCATCACTATGTGCTCGACGGCAGCAAGGCGTTCATCTCCGGCGCTGGCGCCACCGAGGTGCTGGTCGTCATGTGCCGCACGGGCGGCCCGGGCGCCGCGGGCATCTCGGCACTGCTGGTGCCGGCCGACAGCCCGGGCATTTCGTACGGCAAGAAGGAAGCCAAGATGGGCTGGAACAGCCAGCCCACGCGCGCGATCACCTTCGATGGCGTTCGCGTGCCGGTGAAGAACCGCCTGGGTGCCGAAGGCGAGGGATTCAAGATCGCGATGAAGGGGCTGGATGGCGGACGCATCAACATCGCCACCTGCTCCGTGGGCGCGGCGCAGGGCGCCTTGCAGGCCGCGCAGCGCTACATGCAGGAGCGCCGGCAATTCGGCCGCCCGATCGGCAAGTTCCAGGCGATCCAGTTCAAGCTGGCCG
>CAZBOF010000214.1:1720-3668 GCA_964493285.1 uncultured Rhizobacter sp.
CCGTCTACTGCGCCATGGCCAAGCGCTTCGCCACCGACGTGGGCTTTGAAGTCTGCAACCAGGCGCTGCAGATCCATGGCGGATATGGTTACCTGCGTGACCACCCGCTGGAGCGGCTCTTGCGCGACGCGCGGGTGCACCAGATCCTGGAAGGCACCAACGAAACCATGCGCGTGATCGTCGCGCGCCGCATGCTGCAAGACGACGCGCCCGAAACCATCCGATGACCCCGAACGCCATGAACGACGACAACAGCCCCGTGCGCTTCAGCACCTTGCGCACGGCCAGCGGCCACGCCTTCGGCCGCGCCACCCTCAATGCCCCGGCCAGCCTGAATGCGCTTTCGCTGCCGATGGTCGACCTGCTCGACCCGCAGCTCGCGCAGTGGGCGGCCGACCCGCACATTGCCGGTGTGGTGCTGGACGCCGTGGGCGAGAAGGCCTTTTGCGCGGGCGGCGATGTCGTGAGCCTGTACCGCTCGATCCGCGCGACGGCGCCGCAGGAGGTACCGGTCGAAGCCGCCGCATTCTTCGAGCACGAATACAGGCTGGACTACCGCATCCACCGGTTTCCGAAGCCATTGCTCTGCTGGGGCCACGGCATCGTCATGGGCGGCGGCATCGGCTTGCTGGCCGGGGCTTCGCACCGCGTGGCGACCCCGCGGACGCGCATGGCCATGCCCGAGATCACGATCGGCCTGTACCCCGACGTTGGCGGCAGCTGGATCCTGCGCCGCATGCCGGGGCGCACCGGCTTGTTCCTCGCCCTCACGGGCGCGTCGCTCAACGCGGCCGACGCGCGCTACGTGGGCCTGGCCGACGTCGTCTTGCGGCATGAAGACCAGCCGGCCGTGCTCGATGCCATTGCGGCCGCGTCGTGGCAGGGCATCCATGCCGAGGATGCCGAACAGCTGACCCGTTTGCTGCAAGGGCTGGCCGGCCGGGCCGAGCTGCCGCCCGAGGTGTTGCGCCCGCACCAGGGCCTGATCGACGAAACCATCGGCCATGACGGCCTGCTTGCGGCGGCGGATCGCCTGCGTGCCCTCGCCACGCATGCCGACCCCTGGATTTCGCAGGCGAGCGCCACCTTTGCCAAAGGTTCGCCGACCTCGGCCGCGCTGGCCTTCGAGATGCAGCAGCGCACGCGCGACCTGTCGCTGGCCGATGTGTTCCGCCTGGAATGGAACGCGTCCGTGGGTTGCTGCATGCACCACGACATCGCCGAAGGCGTTCGCGCCTTGCTGGTCGACAAGGACAAGAAGCCGCGCTGGAACCCGGCCACGCTGGAGGCGGTCACGCCCGCGTTCATCGAATCCCACCTGATCCCGCGCCACGCCGGTGTGCACCCGCTGGCCGACCTGGCCTGACGCCCCGACAACGAAACGGAGACCTTTCATGCCCCAACCCACACGCATCGGCTTCATCGGCATTGGCCACATGGGCGGTCCGATGGCCATCAACCTGCACAAGGCGGGATACGCCGTCAACGCCTTCGACCTGAGCGCGGACGCGGTGGCCGCGGCCACCGCGGCTGGTGTGCCGGTGGCGCTGTCCGCTGCCGGTGCGGCGAAGGGCGCCAACGTCGTGATCTCGATGCTGCCGGCCAGCCGCCATGCCGAGGGGCTGTACCTGGGCGAAGAGGGCTTGTTGTCGAAGCTCGCGCCCGACACGCTGGTGATTGATTGCAGCACCATTGCCCCGGCATCCGCGCAGCGCATCGCGCACGCGGCGGCGGCGCGTGGGCTGCCGATGATCGATGCACCGGTGTCCGGCGGCACGGCCGGCGCGGCGGCGGGCACGCTGACCTTCCTCGTCGGCGGCGACGCGGCGGCGCTGGAACGGGCGCGCCCGGTGCTGCAGGCCATGGGCAAGAACATCTTCCACATGGGCGCGGCGGGCGCCGGCCAGGTGGCCAAGCTGTGCAACAACATGGCGCTGGGCGTCATCAT
>CAZBOF010000214.1:3678-5236 GCA_964493285.1 uncultured Rhizobacter sp.
GGATCCGAAGGTGCTGTCGCAGATGATGGCCGTCAGCACCAGCCGCAGCTGGGCCACCGAGGTCTGCAACCCCTGGCCCGGGGTTCTGGAGAATGCGCCGGCCTCGCGCGGCTACCAGGGCGGCTTCGGCAGCGACCTGATGCTCAAAGACCTCGGCCTCGCCGTGGAGGCCGCGATGGGGGTCGGTGCGACAATCCCGCTCGGTGAACTCGCCCGCAACCTGTACGCATTGAACAAGGCAGCCGGGCGGGGCGGTTTGGACTTTTCGAGTGTGGTGCGGCTGGTGAGCCCAGACGTGAAGTAGCGAATGAACGAGACAACGAAGCCCCGGCAAAAACTCAAGGCGCCTGTGCCAGGCGGCAAGCTGCTGCTGCATTCGTGCTGCGCACCCTGTTCCGGGGAGTTGATGGAAGCGTTCGTCGAGTCCGAGATCGACTACGCGATCTTCTTCTACAACCCGAACATCCATCCGCTGAAGGAATACGAGCTGCGCAAGGAAGAGAACATCCGCTTCGCGCAGAAGCACAGCGTGCCGTTCATCGATGCCGACTACGACACCGACAACTGGTTCGAGCGCGCCAAGGGCATGGAGAACGAACCCGAGCGCGGCCCGCGCTGCAGTATGTGTTTCGACATGCGCTTCGAACGCACCGCGCTCTATGCGCACGAGCACGGCTACCCGATGATGACCAGCTCGCTGGGCATCTCGCGCTGGAAAGACATGAACCAGATCAACACCAGCGGCGCCCATGCCGTCGCTCCCTACGACGGGCTGCTGTACTGGGACTACAACTGGCGCAAGGGCGGCGGCAGCGCCCGCATGATCGAGATCAGCAAGCGCGAGAACTTCTACCAGCAGGAATACTGCGGCTGCGTCTACTCGCTGCGCGACACCAACCGCCACCGCCGCGAGAGCGGGCGCGAAGCGATCGAGATGGGTGTCAAGTTCTACGGCAAGGACACGCCCGGCGAGTGATGCCGCGGGCGCATCAGCCCGGCTTGGCTTCCGCGGCCTCGCTTGCTTGCAGCGCTGCCCATTCGTCGTCGGTGTAAAGCCGCGAGCGCGTCAGGAAGCGCAGGCCTTCCGGGCCTTCGAGAGAGAACATGCCACCGCGCCCCGGCACCACGTCGATGATGAGTTGCGTGTGCTGCCAGTACTCGAACTGCGGGCCGCTGATGTAGAACGGCGCGCCGCCGATCTCGCCCAGGAAACGGTCGTAGTCGCCGACGATGAATTCGTCTTTCGGATAGCACATCGGCGCGCTCCCGTCGCAGCAGCCGCCCGACTGATGGAACATCAGCGGGCCGTGCTTGGCGCGCAGCCGATCGATGAGGTCGATCGCAGCCGGCGTGGCCAGCACGCGTTCAACAGGCGCAGTCATCGGCGTCCTTTCGTGAGATGAAAAACCGGCCGGGACACGCAGGGCGCCCCGGCCGGGCGCGGCTCAGAAGAAGCCGAGCTTGTTCTCGCTGTAGCTCACGAGCAGGTTCTTCGTCTGCTGATAGTGGCCCAGCATCATCTTGTGGTTCTCGCGCCCGATGCCCGACTGCTTGTAGC
>CAZBOF010000215.1:0-5077 GCA_964493285.1 uncultured Rhizobacter sp.
GGCCGCCGACGCGGCCAGCATGCCGCTCTTGATGGCCGCGTGGCTGCCCTTGATGCGAGCACCGTTCAAGTAGCCGGCATTGCAGCCCACCAGCGCGCCGCCGGGGAATACGGTCTTGGGCAGGCTCATCAGGCCGCCGGTCGTGATGGCACGCGCGCCGTAGCCGATGCGCTTGCCTCCCTCGAGGAATGCCTTGATGCGCGGATGGGTCTTCCAGCGCTGCATTTCCTCGAACGGGCTGAGGTAGGGATTGCTGTAATTGAGGCCGGTCACGAGGCCGAGCGTCACCTTGTTGTCCTCGAGGTGGTAGAGGAAGCCGCCGCCATAGGTGTCGTCTTTCATCGGCCAGCCGGCGGTGTGGACCACGAGGCCGGGCTTGTGCTTGGCCGGATCGATTTCCCACAGTTCCTTGACGCCGATGGCATACGCCTGCGGGTCTTTGCCGCCGTCGAGGTTGAATCGAGACATGAGCTGGCGGCCCAGATGACCACGCGAGCCTTCCGCGAAGATCGTGTACTTGGCGTGCAACTCCATGCCGAGCTGGAAGCTGTCGTTGGGCTGACCGTCCTTGCCGATGCCGAGGTTGCCTGTCGCAATGCCTTTGACGCTGCCGTTCTCGTTGTAAAGAACCTCGGCGGCGGAAAAGCCGGGGAAGATCTCGACACCGAGCGCTTCGGCCTGCTGGCCCATCCAGCGCACCACGTTGCCCAGCCCGACGACGTAGTTGCCTTCGTTGTGGAAGTTGTTGGGGATCAGGAACTTGGGCGTGTCGAACGCGCCGTTTTCCGTCAGCCACAGCAGCTTGTCGTCGGTGACGGGCTGGTTCAAAGGTGCGCCATCGGCCTTCCAGTTGGGCAGCAACTCGCTCAGGGCCTTCGGGTCCATCACCGCACCGCTGAGGATGTGCGCGCCGGGCTCGGAGCCCTTCTCCAGCACGACGACCGAGACTTCCTTGTTCTCCGCGGCGGCGAGCTGCTTCAGTCGGATCGCGGTGGTCAGGCCGGCGGGGCCGCCGCCCACGATCACCACGTCGTACTCCATCGCTTCTCGCGGCCCGTACTGGGCAAGAATTTCGGTGGGCGTCATGCGGTCTCCTTCAATGTCGATTGCCGCGCATTCTAGTTCGCGCATGGTAAAAAAAGAACGATCGTTCTTTTGTTGAATCGAGGAGCCGCTTGTCATCTGTGTGACGCCATTGGCTCGGGGGGTGCATGCTATCTTCATCGCCCCACGGAGACACACTGAGGAGCGAGCATGAGCTACACCATCGACTTGTCGGGCCGCGTGGCGCTGGTCACGGGCGCATCGAGCGGCCTGGGGACCCAGTTCGCCAAGACCCTGGCCGAGGCCGGTGCTGCGGTGGTGCTGGCCGGGCGCCGGACCGAGCGGCTGAAAACCCTGCGCGCCGAGATCGAGGCCAACGGCGGCGACGCGCACGTGGTGCGCCTCGACGTCACCGACCCCGACAGCATCAAGGCTGCCGTGGCGCACGCCGAAACCGAGATGGGCACCATCGACATCCTGGTCAACAACTCGGGCGTCAGCACGACGCAGAAGCTCACGGACGTGACGCCCGAAGACTACGACTTCGTGATGGACACCAACACCCGCGGCGCGTTCTTCGTCGCGCAAGAGGTGGGCAAGCGCATGCTGGCGCGAGCCAAGGGTTCGGCTCCCGGAACATTCACGGGCGGGCGCATCGTCAACATTGCTTCCACCGCGGGGCTCAAGGTGCTCGGGCAGATCGGCGTCTACTGCATGAGCAAGGCCGCCGTGATCCACATGACCCGGGCCATGGCGCTGGAGTGGGGGCGTTTCGGCATCAATGTCAACGCGATCTGCCCGGGTTACATCGATACCGAGATCAACCACCATCACTGGCAGAGCGAGCAGGGTCAGAAGCTCGTGAGCATGTTGCCGCGCAAGCGCATCGGCCAGCCGCGTGATCTGGACGCGGTGCTGGTGATGCTGTGCTCGAACGAAAGCCATTTCGTCAACGGGGCAGTGATCCAGGCCGATGACGGGTTCGCGCTCTGATGCGGGTGTTGTCGTTGCTCGAAGCCCGCGTGCTGGGCGTGCTGGTGGAGAAGGCGCACACCGTGCCGGACAGCTATCCGCTGTCGCTCAATGCGCTGATGTCTGGCTGCAACCAGAAGACCGCGCGTGACCCGGTGATCAACGCCACCGACGCGGAGGTGCAGATGGCCGCTGACGCGCTGAAGGCGCTGAGTCTCGTGCTGGAGTCGAGCGGTTCGCGCGTGAGCCGCTACGAACACAACACGGGTCGTGTGTTGTCGCTGCCATCGCAATCGGTGGCGTTGCTGGCCACGTTGATGCTGCGGGGGCCGCAGACCAGCGCAGAACTGCGTGCCAATGCCGACCGCTTGCACCGCTTCGCGGACATCTCATCCGTCGATGGCTTTCTGGACGAGCTGGCGGAACGGGCCGAGGAAAAGGGTGGACCGCTGGTTGTGAAGCTTCCGCGTGCTCCCGGCGCCCGCGAGTCGCGCTGGGCACACCTGCTGTGCGGGCCGGTGGACATCTCTGCGCTGCCGGTTGCGGTGGGCGCGGACGACTGGGTTGCCGCCGGCGATCTGGCTGCGATCAAGGCGCAGCAGTTGACGATGCAGCAAGAACTGGAACAGCTTCGGGGCCTGGTCGAGCGCCTTTACGCCGAACTCGGCGTGAGCCGGGATTGACGAGAAGAAAGCATGCGCATCGAACTGCCTTCGCTCACGCGGCCTCTGCATGAACTGCGGCTGGCGATCCGCTGGGGCGACATGGACGCCCTTGGGCATGTCAACAACGTCGCCTACTTCGGCTACCTGGAGACCGCGCGCATCGAATGGATGTCGGCGGCTGGCTTTCATGCGGACCCGCACGGCGAAAGCTTCGTCATCGTCAACACCTTCTGCAATTTCATGGCGCAGATCCAGTACCCCGGGGATTTGCTGCTGAAGACCTATGCGATGAACCCCGGGCGCAGCAGCGTGGACAGTTTCACCACCATCGAGCGCGTGGATTCACCAGGGCATCTGTGCGCCGCCGGTGGCGCGACGATCGTGTGGATGGATCTGCCGAAGCAGAAGTCGATCCCGTTGCCTGCGCGATTGCGCGACCTGCTGGCCTGAGCGTCAAGCCACCAGGAGCTTGTGGACGAGGTCGGGCGTGGTGCTGGCCCCGTACTTGCGCATCAGGCGGGCGCGGTACACATCGACGGTGCGCGGGCTGATGCCCAGCCGCTTGCCGATGAGCTTGCTGGTGAGTCCATCGATCAGCAAGGCGGCGATCTCGCGCTCGCGCGCGGTCAAGTCGGCCTTGAGCTGTCGCACCGAAGACAAATCCTCGAACGACCAGATGCCCGAGGCGTGCGGTTGCGATGGTTCCAGCGCACGCCCTGAGACATGGCACCAGAACAACTCGCCGCGTTGCGGGCCGTCGAGTCGCTTCATCACCCGCTCGTCGGCATACCAGCCGCTGGCATTGAGGCTGGCGGCGATGCGCTGGCCGGTGCGTTCGAATTCATCGTGCGTGGGGTAGAGGATCTCGAATGATTGGCCGACCAGCTGCTCTTTCGTCGCGCCGAACATCTCCAGCAGATGCTGGTTGCAATCGATCATCAGCCGGTTGCGCGAAAGCACCAGGCCGATGGGCGCCAGTTCGAAGGCGGTGCGGTAGTCGGCGGAAACCAGAGACATGGCGGGCAGGGGAACCGGGTATGTGTCTAGTCAATTCTACGTAAAGACTACTTAATCTATTACGTAGTACGCTGTACTGTTTCCAGTTTTGACCCAGGAGTCGGCGATGAACAAGGTGTATGCCAGTGCGGCCGAAGCGCTGAAAGGCATTGTGAAAGACGGGCAGTTGCTCGCGGTCGGTGGCTTCGGCCTCTGCGGCATCCCCGAAGCGTTGATTGCGGCGCTGCGCGACAGCGGTGCGAAGAACCTCAGCGTGATTTCCAACAACGCAGGTGTGGATGGCTTCGGCCTTGGCCAGTTGCTGGAAACCCGCCAGATCAAGAAGATGATCTCCAGCTACGTCGGCGAGAACAAGGAGTTCGAGCGCCAGTACCTGGCCGGCGAACTGGAACTGGAGTTCACGCCGCAGGGCACGCTGGCCGAGAAGCTGCGCGCCGGTGGCGCCGGCATTCCGGCCTTCTTCACCAAGACCGGCGTGGGCACGCTCGTGGCGGAAGGCAAGGAGACGCGCGAATTCAATGGCCAGGTCTACGTGATGGAGCGTGCGCTGGTGCCGGAGGTGAGCCTCGTGAAGGCGCACAAGGCCGACAAGAGCGGCAACCTGATCTTTCGGCGTACCGCACGCAACTTCAATCCGGCGGTGGCGATGGCCGGGCAGATCACGGTGGTCGAGGTGGAAGAGATCGTCGAGACCGGCGCGTTCGATCCCGACGATATCCATCTGCCCGGCATCTACGTGCATCGCCTGGTGCTGAATGCCACGCCCGAAAAGCGCATCGAGAAGCGCACCATCACCGAGAAGGCAGGAGTCTGACCATGCCCTGGACACACGATCAAATGGCCGCCAAGGCGGCTTCCGAGCTGCAAGACGGCTTCTATGTGAACCTGGGCATTGGCCTGCCCACGCTGGTGGCCAACCACGTTCGCGAAGACATCGAGGTTTGGCTGCAAAGCGAGAACGGCATGCTGGGCATCGGGCCGTTCCCTACCGAGGACCAGGTCGATGCCGACCTGATCAACGCGGGCAAGCAGACCGTCACGACGATCCCTGGCTCATCGATCTTCGGCTCGCATGACAGCTTTGCCATGATCCGCGCCGGCAAGATCAACCTGAGCATCCTGGGTGCCATGCAGGTGAGCGACAAGGGTGATCTGGCGAACTGGATGATTCCCGGCAAGATGGTCAAGGGCATGGGCGGTGCGATGGATCTCGTGGCCGGCGTTGGTCGCGTGCTGGTGCTCATGGAGCATGTCGCCAAGAAGAAGGACGGCACCACCGACTTGAAGATCCTGCCGAAGTGCACTTTGCCCCTGACCGGCGTGGGCGTGGTCAATCGCATCATCACCGACCTGGCGGTGATGGACGTGACGCCGAAGGG
>CAZBOF010000216.1:0-4056 GCA_964493285.1 uncultured Rhizobacter sp.
CGCACACGCTCCACGCGCTCGCCTGGCGTGCCGAGCTTGCCGTGGTAGACGCCCTTGTCGAGACCGGCCACGCGCGACGCCAGCGTCTTCTTGCGGTCCTGGTCGAAGAAGAACTTCGCGTCGGCCAGGCGCGGGCGCACCACGCGCTCGTTGCCGCCGATCACGCGGCTCGGGTCTTCGGGTCGGATGTTGCTGACGACGAGAAACTTGTGGGTGAGCTTGCCGCCGGCGTCGAGCAAGGGGAAGTACTTCTGGTTCGCCTTCATCGTGAGGATGAGGCATTCCTGCGGAACGTCGAGAAACTCAGGCTCGAACTGGCACAGCAGCACGTGGGGCCGCTCCACCAGCGCCGTCACCTCCTCCAGCAGCGCCGCATCGTCGATCGGCACCAGGCCGAGTTGCGACGCCGCATGCCGAAGCTGGCGCTCGACCTCCGCATGCCGCTGCTCGAAGCCGGCGATGACGCTGCCCTGGTCGTCGAGCTGCCGCGCATAGTGATCTGCATCTTGCAGGACCACCGGGTCCATGCGCGCCTCGAAGCGGTGGCCATGGGTTTCGCGGCCGCTGGCCAGGCCCAGCGCCACCAAAGGAACCACCTCGGCACCGTGAAGTGCCACCAGCCCATGCGCCGGGCGCACGAACTTCACACTGCGCCAGCCGTCATCGAGCTGGTACTGCATGACCTTGTGGATGGGCAACGCGGCCAACGCGGCATCGAGCGCGCGCTGCAACCCCTCGGCAAGCCGTACGCCCGGCGCCACGCTGTCGAAAAAGAGCGCCTCGGCCTTGCCATCCATCTGGCGACGCAACTGCGACACCGCGGCGGCATCGGCGCCCACGCTGGCGAGCTTCTTCAGCAGCGCCGGCGTGGCCTGTCCATGCGCGTCGAGCGCCACGCTCACGGGCATGAGCTTGTGCGACTGCGCCTTGTCGTCGGCTTGTGCACGCACGCCGCTCACGTGCACTGCCAGCCGGCGCGGCGAGGCGAAAGGCGTGACCGCGGAAGTCTCGCCCGCCAGCCCTTGCGCCTTCAGGCTGTCCGCCAGCGTATGGGCAAACGCCTCGCCCAGCTTCTTCAACGATTTCGGTGGCAGCTCTTCAACAAACAGCTCCACCAGCAGGTTCTTGGCGCTCATGCTTCAGGCGGCCTTCTTGTCAATTTGGGCCAGCACTTCGTCGGCCCACGCTTTCGGCGCCATCGGGAAGCCGAGCCGTGCGCGGCTGTCGAAATAGCTCTGCGCCACGCTGCGCGAAATATTGCGGATGCGCCCGATGTAGGCCGCACGCTCGGTCACGCTGATGGCGCCGCGCGCATCGAGCAGATTGAACGTGTGGCCGGCCTTGAGTACCTGTTCATAAGCCGGCAGCGCGAGCTGCTGCACCATCAGATGCTTGGCCTGCCGCTCGTGGGCGTTGAAGGCCTGAAGCAGAAACTCGACGTCACTGTGCTCGAAGTTGTAGGTGCTCTGCTCGACCTCGTTCTGCAAGTACACATCCCCGTAGCTGAGGGTGTCCGTCCAGCGCAGGTCGTAGACGTTGTCCACGCCTTGCAGGTACATCGCCAGGCGCTCCAGCCCATAGGTGATCTCGCCGGTGATCGGTTTGCACTCGATGCCGCCCACTTGCTGGAAGTAGGTGAACTGCGTGACCTCCATGCCGTTCAGCCACACCTCCCAGCCCAGGCCCCAGCAGCCCAGTGTGGGATTCTCCCAGTCGTCTTCGACGAAGCGGATGTCGTTGACCTTGAGATCGAAGCCCAGCGCCTCGAGCGAGCCGAGATAGAGCGCCAGGATGTTGCTCGGCGCCGGCTTGAGCACCACCTGGTACTGGTAATAGTGCTGCAACCGGTTCGGGTTCTGGCCATAGCGGCCGTCCTTGGGGCGGCGGCTCGGTTGCACATAAGCGGCTTTCCAGGGCTCGGGGCCGAGCGCGCGCAGGAACGTCGCGGTGTGGCTGGTGCCCGCGCCCACTTCCATGTCGTAGGGTTGCAGCAGGGCGCAGCCCTGGCGGTCCCAATAGTCTTGCAGGCGCAGGATGATTTGCTGGAAGGTCAGCATGGTCGGGGTGTCAGCGGAAACGGTCGATTTTAGGGGCCGGCTCCGCAGCGGCGCCCCGGCACTATGTCCGGCGGCGCAAGGGCAGTGCAAGCAGCATCACGGCCAAGGCCAGCACCAGCAGCGGCCACAGGCCAAAACGGGCCGCCCACACCGCATAGGGCGTCAATCCCTGGCGGCCCTGCACCTGCGCATCCAGCACACCCTGCGCATAGGGCGGCAGGGCATGTGTGACCGTGCCATGGTGATCGATGACGACCGTGGCGCCGGTGTTGGTGGCCCGCACCATCGGACGCTGGAACTCGATGGCGCGCATGCGCGAGATGATCTGGTGCTGGTCGATCGCGATCGTGTCGCCGAACCAGCCGATGTTGCTGATGTTGGCGAGGATCGTGGGGGCGCTGTCCAGGTGGGCAAAGCGCGCCGCCAGCTCTTCGCCGAACAGGTCTTCGTAGCAGATGTTGGGCGCGATGCGCTCACCCTTGAACGAGAACGACGGCGGCACCCGCACCCCACGGCTGAAGTCGCCGAGCGGAATGTGCATGAGGTCGGTGAACCAGCGGAACCCGGTCGGGATGAACTCGCCGAACGGAACCAGGTGGTACTTGTCGTAGCGGTAGTAGCCATCGGTGTAGCGGATGGCATCGCGCGAGAGCCCGACCACCGAATTGGTGTACCCGGTCTCGAAACTGCCGAGCGGGCGGCCGATCAGCGCAGCCTGCTCCCCGCGCTGAAACCGCGCCAGCAGCGGATTCCAGTAGTCGGCCGGCAACTGGTCGGGCAACAGCGGGATGAGGGTCTCCGGCCCCACCACCAGCTCGCCACGCGCGGCCAGCAACTGGGACTGCGCCCACAGCAGGGCCTCGGGCAGGTGTTCGGCCTGGAACTTCTCTTCCTGCGGAACATTGGACTGCAGCAACGTGATCGCCAGCGTACCGGTGGGCTGCGTGAACGCCACCGGCTTGACCAGCACCAGCGCGATCAGCACGGTGGCGCTGGCGCCCAGCCCGAACAACGCGCCCGCGCTGCGCCGGCCGACGTCCCGCATGCCCAGCACCAGCGCCGCGCCCAGGGAGGCCGCGACGAAACCGATGCCATACACCCCGATCCAGGGCGCCAGCGTGGCCAGCGGCCCCTCCACATGGCCGTAGCCTGAAGCCGCCCACGGAAAGCCGGTGAACAGCACGCCACGCGCCAGTTCGGCCACCAGCCAGCAGGCCCCGAACAGCAAGGCATCCAACACGGTGCGATTGCGGCGCAGCCGGGCGAACAGCGCCATGGCCGCGGCGAGGTAAAGCGACAGAGCCACGCTGAGCGCGATGACCGCCATCACCGACAGCGCCGCCGACAGCCCGCCATAGTGGTGCATGCTGATGTAGAGCCACCAGGTGCCGGCGACGAGCCACCCTACGCCGAACACCAGCCCCAGCCATGCCGCGCGCAGCGGCGCGGCACGCCCGACCTGCCAGGCCAGCACGGCGGCACAGAGGATCTGCACCCACCAAAACGACGGATACGCCGCCGGCACACTGTTCAACGCCCCGACCAGCAGCACCCACAGCGTGTCGAATCCAAGCAGGACGCCGTCGAACACCGTGGTGCGCGGTGCGGGCCGCCTGGAACGCCCCGAGGCCGCGGCGCCGCGCGAAGCCGGCCGCTCAGCGCTCATCGGCATCCACCGATGCGGCCACGCGCGTCACCTTGAACCAATGCACCGCGCCACCGCGCGCGAGCATGACGCTGAACGCCAGCCCACCCAGCGGCACGATTTCCCCGCGCCGAGGCACCCGCCCCAGTTCGTGGGCGATCAAGCCGCCGATGGTGTCGAACTCGTCTTCCGGCAAATTGGCCTGGAAGGCCTCGTTCACCGCCGTGATCTCGGCATCACCCGCCACGCGCTGGCTGCCGTCGGCCAGGGTGTAGATGCCGGTCTCCCCGTCCTTCTCATCGAACTCGTCCTCGATCTCTCCGACGATTTCTTCCAGCACATCCTCGATGGTGA
>CAZBOF010000216.1:4066-5013 GCA_964493285.1 uncultured Rhizobacter sp.
CAGCAACTCGTTCAGGCCCTTGGATTCCGGCACGAACACGGCCGGGCGCAGCAGCGTGCGCAGGTTCAGCTCGGGCGCGCGTTGCAGTTTGAGCAGATCCTTCGCCATCAGGGTGCCGATGATGTTCTCGCGCTTGTCCTCAAACACCGGGAAGCGCGAATGGCCGGTGTTGATCACCATCCAGAGCAGCTTGTCGTAGGGCGCGTCGATGTCGAGCACGTCCATGCGGGGCACGGGCACCATCACGTCCCCGGCGGTGAGGTCCGCCATGCGGATGACACCCTCGAGCATCATGCGCGACTCCGGGGGGATCAACTCACGCTGTTCGGCGTCTGCCAGTGTTTCGATCAGCTCATCCGTGGAATCCGGGCCGGGCGAAACCAGTTCGATCAGACGTTCGAACAAGGAGCGTTTGTCGCCGAACGGAGGGTGCTGCCGTTCCGCACCTTTGGCATTTCGACTCGAATGAGGGTCAGCCATCGGGGCCGCTGGAGGGAGTTCAGACCCCAAAAGCTTAACTGAAGCAGGCGGCTTGACACATCTGGTACCTTGAACCAAATTCCTGCGGCCTCATTTGAGGCCTTCCACCGACCATCCGCGGCCTTACATCATGAGTCTCATTCCCGCCACCATCCTCACCGGCTTTCTGGGTTCAGGCAAAACCACCCTGCTCAAGCGCGTGCTGACCGAAGCCCACGGCCAGAAGATCGCGGTGGTTGAGAACGAGTTCGGCGATGAAAACATCGATAACGAGATCTTGGTGCAAGACACCGGCGAGCAGATCATCCAGCTGAACAACGGCTGCGTCTGCTGCTCGATCCGGGAAGACCTGCGCACCACCTTGAGCGATCTGGCCGAAAAGCGCCGCAAAGGCGAATTGAGTTTCGACCGCGTGGTCATCGAAACCACGGGCCTGGCCGACCCCGGCCCGGTGGCCCAGACCTTTT
>CAZBOF010000217.1:0-4747 GCA_964493285.1 uncultured Rhizobacter sp.
GACCGTGCTGTCGGGCAGGCCGAGCAACTGTTCGACGCGCGAGAACAGTTCGGCCGCGAAGGCGACTTCGGCCGGGCCGTGCATCTTCGGTTTGACGATGTAGACGGAGCCCGCGCGCGAGTTCTTGATGCCGGGCTGCCGGGTGCGCGCGAGGTCGTGCAAGGCGATCGTGGTGGTGATCACCGCGTCCATGATCCCTTCCGGAATCTCCTGCCCGTCGCCGTACAGGATGGCGGGGTTGGACATCAGGTGGCCCACGTTGCGCACGAACATCAGCGAGCGCCCGTGCAGCCGCAGCTCGCCGCCTTTGGGGGCGACGTACACGCGGTCGGGGTTGAGCCCGCGGGTGACGGTGGCGCCGCCTTTGCTCACCTGCTCGGTCAGCGTGCCTTTGAGAATGCCGAGCCAGTTGCCGTACGCCATCACCTTGTCTTGCGCATCGACCACCGCCACCGAATCCTCGAGATCCATGATGGTGGACAGCGCCGCTTCGAGCACGAGGTCGCTGACGCCCGCGGCGTCGCTTTGCCCGATGGGCGTGCTGCGGTCGATGCGCAGGTCGAGGTGCAGCCCGTTGTGCTTGAAAAGCACCGATGACGGCGAGGCCGGCTCGCCCTGGTAGCCGACGAAGCGCGAAGGCGTTTCCAGCCCGCTGCGGCTGCCATCCTTCAGGCGAACGACCAGGCGCCCGCTCTCTACGCCGTAGTGCACCGCGTCGAGGTGCGAACCGAGCTTCAATGGGGCGGTGCGGTCGAGCACATGGCGCGCGTACTCGATCACCTTGGCGCCCCGCACCGGGTTATAGCGGGCGCCCCGCGTGGCGCCGTCCTTCTCTGAAATCGCATCGGTACCGTACAGCGCGTCGTACAGCGAACCCCAGCGCGCGTTGGCAGCGTTCAGCGCGTAGCGTGCGTTCAAAACGGGCACGACCAGTTGAGGCCCCGCTTGCTCGGCCAACTCGGCGTCTACGTTGGAGGTCGTGATGCGAACTTTGGCCGGCGTTGGCTGCAGATAGCCGATCTTCGTGAGATGGGTGCGATAGGCCTTCGGATTGCGAATCGGACCGGGGTGGGCTTGATGCCATGCATCCATTTCATGCTGGAGTCGCCCGCGCTCTGCCAGCAGTTCAGCGTTTTTGGGTGCTAGATCGCGGACGATCGCGTCGAAACCCTTCCAGAAGACAGCGCGATCGATGCCGGTGCCGGGCAGCACCTGCGCTTCGACGAAGCGGTAAAGCTCGGTGGCAACCTGGAGGCTGTGGATGGACGTGCGGGCGGTCATGGGGCAATCCTTGTGGCGTCAAAAAAGAGGGGCACTGGCGCATCCAGCGTCATGACGTGAATCTATTCCAATCTCGGGCGCAGATTAAGTACCCAAAACGGATGGGATTCATGACTTCAAAGGCGGTAATCTGCGGCATGGACAAACTCAAGCAGATCGAGTCGTTTGTCGCGGTGGCGGCACGGGGCAGCCTCACGGCCGCCGCGGCGGTGGCCGGAATCGCCCCGGCCGTCGTCGGGCGACGCATCGATGCGCTGGAAGAGCGCCTGGGTGTGAAGCTGTTGCTGCGCACCACGCGGCGGATCACCTTGACCCATGAAGGCAGCGCCTTTTTGGAGGACTGCCAGCGCCTGTTGGCCGACCTGGCAAATGCCGAGGCCAGCGTCAGTGCGGGAGGAATCAAAGCGAGCGGTCACTTGCGGGTGACTGCCCCGGCCGGATTCGGCCGGCGCCACGTGGCACCGCTGGTGCCGCTTTTCGTCGACCAGCATCCGGACGTCAGCGTCTCGCTCAACCTGAGCGACCGCTTGGTGGACATCGTGAACGAAGGATTCGATTGCGCGGTGCGCGTGGGCGACCTGCCCGACAGCAGCCTCGTGAGCATGCGGCTCGCCGACAACCGCCGCTTGTGCGTGGCCGCGCCCGCCTATCTGGCGCGCGCCGGCACGCCGCATCATCCGCATGAACTGGCCCGGCACCAATGCCTGACCTTGTCCAGCGATGCGAGCCAGACGCGCGGCTGGGCGTTCTCGCTCGATGGCGAGGTTACGCATCTGCGGCTGAGCGGGCGGCTGGACTGTAGCGACGGGCAGGTGCTGCACGATTGGTGTGTGGCCGGGCTGGGCATCGCGTGGCGCTCCACCTGGGAGGTGGCGCATGAAGTGGCCGCCGGGCAGTTGGTCCGTGTGCTCGACGAATTCGCGGCGCCGCCGAATGGCATCTATGCGGTGTTCACGCAGCGCAAGCATCTGCCGTTGCGGGTCCGGTTGTGGATCGACCACCTGAAGCAGACCTACGGCGACGCGGCGTATTGGTCGACCCAGGAGCGCTTGGGGTTCGTCTCTGCGGTGTGACCTGTGGCGCAGGCCAGCAGATCACGCCATTGCGCGCTGCCTGGCCTTACTTGCCCGCGTCAGCGATGCACTTCTTGACGAAGCTGGTCTTGGCGGCCCCGGACAGTTTCTTCGTGGCCGCCTGGCCCTCGCACGCGGCACCGGCTTGCGCCACGTGCGTGTCCTTCACGCATTTGTTGACGAAGCTGTTCTTCGCAGCGCCCGACAGCTTCTTGTCCGCCGCCTGCGTTTCGCAAGCGCCATTCGCGGACGCGGCTTTCGCATCCCGTTCGCATTTGTTGACGAAGCTGGTCTTGGCGGCGCCGGAGAGCTTCTTCTCGGCGGACTGGGCTTCGCAGTCGGCGGCGTGGGCCGTGCTGGTGAACGCAGCCAGGCAGAGGGCGAAAACGCTGATCAGGTGTTTCATGGGGGTCCTTCGGGTCGGGGCGATGGCGCCGGTCGATTGAAGCATGTGCTCCCGTCGCGCGGCAAGAGGCTCAACGCCGCGGGGACCCGGCACGCCGACCGGGACAAACCCGCGTCCGCGCGTGCCGGTCAGAGGATGCGCCGCGGGTGGGCCAGTGCCTCGTGTGCCGAATGCAGGCGCCGCACCAGCACGCGGATGAACGCATCGTCGAACAGGTGCCGGCAATTCGGGCTGACTTGCGCCAGCGTTTCCGGCGTGAACGAGATCGTGGTGGCCGGATCGGTGACGACCACGTTGGTGCTGTGCAGCCGTAGATCGGGGCTGGGCGCGAGGTAGGCCATCTCGCCCACTGACGTGCCGGCGCCGAGCTGGGCCACCTTGGTGCCTTCGCGGAACACCTCGACCTCGCCTTGCGCAATGATGTGGAAGGTGTTGCCTTCCTCGCCGCGCTTGTAGAGCGCGTGCCCGAACGGGAAGCGCTGCCACTTGGCCCGATGGACCACTTCCCACAGTTCTACATCACCGAAGCTGGAGAAGAAGTCCAGCGTGCGCAGCAGATTGAAGCGTTCGGAATCGAGCACGCCTTGCAGGTGCCCGCGCGGCACCTGTTGCGTGGTGATGAGGCTGGACAGCGCGCGCGCGAAATCGTCCCAGCTGGCGTAGCGGTCGTCAGGCTGCTTCGCCACGGCGCTCAGGATCACGTTGTCCACGCCGGTGCTCACGCCCGCCCGCAAGGCGCTCAACGGCGTCGGCGCGGCGGTGTAGATCTGGTTCATCATCGCCGACTGCGAGTTCGAATCGAACAGGGGCCGTCCGGCGATGAGGTGATAGAGCACGGCGCCGAGCGAGTACATGTCGGCGCGGCAATCGAGCGTGCTGCCATCCAGTTGTTCGGGCGACATGTACGCCAGCGAACCCACGCGATAGACCTGCGTGGTTTCGGACGACATGTTCAGCACGCTGCCGAAGTCGGTGATCTTCACGTCGGTCACGTTGCCGTTGTTCACCACCGCCAGCAGGTTGGCCGGTTTCACGTCGCGGTGGATCAGGCCCTGGCGGTACACGTAGCCCAGGGCCATGGCGCATTTGAAGCCGATCTCCACGATCAGCTCCAGCGGCAGCAGCTGGTCGGCGCGGCAGTACGGGCGAAGGGTGTTGCCTGGCACGTACTCCATCACCAGGTACGACTCGACCGGGTCGACCACCGCATCGAAGATCTGGACGACGTTGGGGTGTTTCAGCCGCCCCACCAGCGCGGCTTCCGCGGCAAAGAAGCGCTCGAAGAAGCGGCCGTCGGTGGGGTCGTCCACGGCGCCGGCGCGCACCCGCTTGATCGCGACGTCGCGATCGCGAAACTCGTCGCGGGCGAGGAACACTTCGCTTGTCGCGCCTTCGCCCAGGCGCCGCAGCACGGGGTACTTGCCGATCTGGCGGGGAAGGGGCAGGCCGGCGAGTGCGGCCGGGGGGGGGGTCGGCGGGGACATGGAGGCGGCCATATTGGCACTGTCTGTGACTTCCTGCATGCCGAAGTGGGCAGGAAACACCGCACTATTCCACAGCTCGAAGCTTTGGCGAGGCGTGGGATGCGCCAACTTAGAATCTGCCGATGATCCAAGCCAAACGGGACCTGCTGCAGGCATTGCAGGCCGCCCTCACCGAACTGAGCCCGGGCACGCCGCTGGAAGCCGCGTTCGAATTGCCCAAGCAAGCCGCCCACGGCGACCTGGCCTGCACCGCGGCCATGCAACTGGCCAAGCCGCTGAAGAAGAATCCGCGCGAGGTGGCGCAATCGCTGATCGACGTGCTCCACCGGCAGCCGGCGGTGCAGCAGTGGGTGCAGGCGCTCGAGATCGCCGGCCCGGGGTTCATCAACCTGCGCCTCACGCTTGCGGCCAAGCAGGCGGTGGTGACCACGATCCTGGCGGCGGGCGAGGCGTTCGGGCGCCAGCCCGTGTCCACGCGGCAGGTGATGGTGGAGTTCGTCTCC
>CAZBOF010000217.1:4757-4979 GCA_964493285.1 uncultured Rhizobacter sp.
CAAGGTGATCGAGTACGCGCGCCATGTGCTCGACCGGCCCGCTGCATGTGGGCCACGCGCGGCAGGCGGCATTGGGCGACGCCATCTGCCACCTGTTCGACGCCCAGGGCGACCGGGTACAGCGCGAGTTCTATTACAACGACGCCGGCGTGCAGATCGCCACACTGGCGGCCTCGACCCAGGCGCGCATCCGCGGCCTCAAGCCGGGCGATGCCGGCTGGC
>CAZBOF010000218.1:0-4944 GCA_964493285.1 uncultured Rhizobacter sp.
TCTCGTCGAGAAGGAACAGCGGGTTGCGCGTGCCCACCTTGCTCAGGCTTTGCAGCACCTTGCCGGGCATGGAGCCGATGTAGGTGCGGCGGTGTCCACGGATCTCGGCTTCGTCGCGCATGCCACCAAGCGCCATGCGAACGAACTTGCGGCCTGTCGCACGCGCCACACTCTGGCCGAGCGACGTCTTGCCCACGCCGGGCGGGCCGACGAGGCACAGAATCGGTGCCTTCACCTTGTCCACGCGCTGCTGGACCGCAAGGTATTCCAGGATGCGATCCTTGACCTTCTCCAGCCCGTAGTGGTCCTCGTTCAGCACGTCTTCGGCGAACTTCAGATCGTGCTTGATCTTGGTTTTCTTCGTCCAGGGAAGGTTGACGAGCGTATCGATGTAGTTACGAACCACCGTCGCTTCGGCGGACATCGGCGACATCAACTTGAGCTTCTTCAGCTCGGCATCCACCTTCTTGCGCGCCTCTTTCGGCATTTTGGCGGCGATGATCTTCTTCTCGAGCTCGTCCATGTCGGCGCCGTCTTCGCCGTCGCCAAGCTCCTTCTGAATCGCCTTCACCTGCTCGTTGAGGTAGTACTCGCGCTGGCTCTTCTCCATCTGGCGCTTGACACGGCCACGGATGCGCTTCTCGACCTGAAGAATGTCGACTTCATGCTCAAGCTGCTCCAACAGCTTCTCCAGCCGCTTGTCGACGGCAAACAAGTCGAGCACGGACTGCTTGTTTTCAAGCTTCAGCGGCAAGTGCGCAGCAATGGTGTCGGCGAGCCGCCCCGCGTCGTCGATGCCGGCAATCGAGGTCAGGATTTCAGGCGGAATCTTCTTGTTCAGCTTGACGTACTGGTCGAACTGTTGCGTCACGGCCCGGCGCAGTGCCTCCACCTCGGGCTTGGCATCGGCCTCGGGCGGCACGGGAGTCACTTCCGCCACGAAATGCTCGCCGTTGTCTTCGATCGAATTCGTGTTCGCGCGCTGGATGCCTTCGACCAGCACCTTCACAGTGCCGTCGGGCAATTTCAGCATCTGCAGGATGCTGGAAACGCACCCCACCTCGAACATGTCGTCGGGCTTCGGCTCATCCTTGCCAGCGGCACGCTGAGCCACCAACATGATCTGGCGGCCCGCTTCCATGGCGGCCTCCAAGGCCTTGATCGATTTCGGGCGCCCCACGAACAGTGGGATGACCATATGAGGAAACACCACAACGTCACGCAGGGGCAGCAACGGCATGGTGAGGGGCACAGCGGCCAACACGGGATGTCCGGACATGAGAACCTCTCTTTCTCAGACCCACATAGGGTGTGAGTGTTGAATTGCAATATGCCCGCCTGAAGCACGCGGGCCATGAAGGGGCTTATGTCTCAGATGCGCGATGTCAGGCACTGGCTTTGGCCTGCTCGCGGTACACCAGCAACGGCTTGGCGTTCTCCTCGATGGTGTGTTCGTCCAGCACCACCTTGACCACGCCCTCGAGCGCGGGCAGTTCAAACATGGTGTCGATCAGGCTGGATTCCATGATCGAGCGCAGGCCGCGCGCGCCGGTCTTGCGCGCCAGCGCCTTGCGCGAGATGGCACTCAGGGCGGACGGCCGAACTTCGAGTTCCACGCCGTCCATCGCGAACAGCTTCTGGTACTGCTTGAGCAGCGCGTTCTTCGGTTCGGTCAGGATCTGAACCAGGGCGTCTTCCGTCAACTCGCCAAGCGTAGCCACCACAGGCAGGCGCCCGACCAGTTCGGGGATCAGGCCGAACTTGATCAAGTCTTCGGGCTCCACTTCCCGGAACACCTCGGACACCCGTTTCTCGCTCTTCGTGTGCACCGCAGCACCGAAGCCGATGCCGGATTTCTCGGAACGGTTCTGGATGACCTTCTCCAGGCCATCGAATGCGCCACCGCAGATGAAGAGAATGTTGGTGGTGTCGATCTGCAGGAAATCTTGGTTGGGGTGCTTGCGCCCGCCCTGCGGCGGCACGGACGCCATGGTGCCTTCCACCAACTTAAGCAGCGCTTGCTGCACGCCTTCGCCAGACACGTCTCGCGTGATGGAGGGGTTGTCAGCCTTGCGGGAGATCTTGTCGATCTCATCGATGTAGACGATGCCGCGCTGGGCCTTGTCAACGTCGTAGTTGCAGTTCTGAAGCAGCTTCTGGATGATGTTCTCGACATCATCCCCCACATAGCCGGCTTCGGTCAGCGTGGTCGCATCGGCGATGACGAACGGCACATTCAGCAGACGAGCCAGTGTTTGCGCAAGCAGGGTCTTGCCGGACCCTGTGGGGCCGCTCAGCAAGCTGTTGCTCTTGGCCAGTTCCACCTCGTCTTTCGAGGTGGTCATGTGCTTCAACCGCTTGTAGTGGTTGTAGACAGCCACCGAGAGTGTTCTTTTCGCGGGATCCTGTCCGATCACATAGTGGTCGAGGCTGGCCTTGATCTCACTGGGCAACGGCAGATCTGACTTGCCGGGCTTGGCTTCCGCCGAATCGGCCGGGACCTCATCACGAATGATGTCGTTGCACAGCTCGATGCACTCATCGCAGATGAAAACCGATGGGCCGGCGATCAGCTTTTTGACCTCATGTTGGCTCTTGCCACAGAAGGAGCAATAAAGAACTTTCTCGCTGGAAGAGGAAGAGCCTTTTTTATCGGCCATGGAATGAGCGCGCGGGGCGTAGAAGAGGCTAGGTCAATGATAGTTCAAAGAGAAACGGGCCTACTGCGTAAATGGGCCTCGTTTCCGTCGCAGTTAATGGCCTCTTTCGGGGTGGAAACCCGGTCTCAGGCCGCACCGCCCGGTGGAACCGTGCGCCGCGTCACGACCTGGTCGATCAGGCCGTAGGCCTTGGCCTCTTCGGGGTTCAGGAAAAAGTCGCGCTCCATGTCGGCGCGGATCTTTTCAATGGACTGGCCCGTGCGCTCGGCGTAGATCCGATTGAGTTCTTCGCGGGTCCGAAGAATCTCCCGGGCGTGGATTTCGATGTCGGTGGCCTGCCCTTGCGCGCCACCCGAGGGCTGGTGAATCATGACGCGGGAGTTCGGCAAGGCCAGGCGTTTGCCCTTCGCACCCGCCATCAGCAGGAACGAGCCCATGCTCGCCGCCAAGCCGACGCACATCGTGGACACATCCGGCTTGATGAACTCCATGGTGTCGAAAATCGACATGCCCGCGCTGACCGAGCCGCCTGGGGAGTTGATGTAGAAGTGGATGTCCTTGTCCGGGTTTTCGCTTTCGAGGAACAGCAGTTGCGCCACCACCAGGCTGGCCGTCTGGTCGGTCACCGGCCCGACCAGAAAGATGATGCGCTCGCGCAGAAGGCGGCTGTAGATGTCGTAGGCACGCTCACCGCGGCCGGACTGCTCGATGACAACGGGCACCATGCCCAGAGATTGTGTTTCCAGCGCGTTCATACGGGTCATCCTTGAAATGTGAAACGTTCAGGTTGGGACGAATTATGTCGTGTCAAGCGAGCCGGCCCAGAAAGAATCCGGCGCAAGGACAAAGGGCGCCAAACCTTGCGGTCCGGCGCCCTGGCACGCTGAACAACAGGCCCTGTCAGCTGGCCATCAGTTCGTCGAAGGGCAGGACCTTCTCGGTCACCTTGGCCTTGGAGAGAACGAAGTCCGTGACGTTGTTCTCGATCACGACACCTTCGACCTCGGCCATGCGCTCACGGTCGCTCAGGTACCAGCGCACCACTTCCGCGGGCTTCTCGTAGCTTTGCGCCATTTCCTCGATGTGGGCCTGCAGCTGATCCGGCTTGGCCTGCAGATTGTTGGCCCGCACCAGTTCGGCGACCACCAAGCCCAGGCGCACGCGACGCTCAGCCTGGGGCTTGAAGATCTCTTCGGGGATGGGCGCCTTGTCGGCATCCTTGACGCCGCGCTTCTTCAGGTCGGCCCGGGCGCCTTCGACCAGGCGTTGCGTTTCCGCGTTGACCAGCGCCATCGGCAGATCGATCTCGGTGCTCTTGGCCACCGCATCCATGGCCGCGGCCTTGTTGCGCGCCTTGACGCGGAACTTCACTTCGCGCTCGAGATTGCGCTGGATGTCGGCCCGCAAGGCGCCCACCGTACCGTCGGCAATGCCCAGCGACGCGGCAAAAGCCTCGTTGACTTCCGGCAACTGCTGCGCTTCGATCTTGTTCAGCGTCACCAGGAAGTCGGCTTCCTTGCCGGCGACATCTTTGCCCTGGTAGTCCTCGGGGAACTGCAGCGGGAAGGTCTTGGATTCGCCGATCTTCATGCCGCGCACGGCCTTCTCAAAGGCTTCGAGCATCTGGCCTTCGCCGATGATGAAGGAGAAGGCTTCAGCCTTGCCGCCATCAAAGGGAACGCCGTCGATCTTGCCTTCGAAATCGATCGTCACGCGATCGCCCTCGCCGGCAGCATCGGCCTGCGGGCGCTGGGAGAACGTGCGGCGCTGCTTGCGCAGGATGTCGATCGTCTTGTCGATCGCCGTGTCGGTCACCTCGCTGCGGGTGTTCTCGACTTCGACCGCACTCAGGTCGCCGAGCTTCACTTCCGGGTAGACCTCGAAGGTGGCATCGAATGCCAACTGCCCTTCGGGCGCCGATTCTTTCTCGGTGATGCGCGGCTGGCCGGCGACGCGCAGATTCGCTTCTTCGGCGGCCTGCTGGAAAGCCTGGCCGACCTTGTCGTTCATGACTTCATAGTGCACCGAGTAGCCGTAGCGCTGGGTCACCACACTCATCGGCACCTTGCCGGGGCGGAAGCCATCGGCCTTGACGGTGCGCGCCAGGCGCTTGAGGCGCGACTGCACCTCGTTATTGATGGTGTCGGCGGCCAGCGTCAGCGTGATGCGGCGTTCGAGCTTCTCGAGGGTTTCAACAGTGACAGCCATGATTTTCTGGACTCTCTGGTTTCGTTGCTGGTGCGCGGGGGGGGACTCGAACCCCCACACCATCGCTGGCGTCAGG
>CAZBOF010000219.1:0-2599 GCA_964493285.1 uncultured Rhizobacter sp.
GGCCGGTGCGAACGCGAGCGCCGTCCAGGTGGGCGTGCGCCACACGTTCTAAGGTTCCAAGGCGAGGTGGCGGCCCGTTGCGCACTGCAGCGGGCCCTCGCCCTCCAGGAGCGGAGCGCTCACCGGCCGCAGGCGTGCGGGCGGGGGAGACTGGCGGAAGCGGTGAGATTCGAACTCACGGACGGTTGCCCGTCGCCGGTTTTCAAGACCGGTGCCTTAAACCGCTCGGCCACGCTTCCTGTGTTGTGCTGCCAAAGATGTCGCCGATGCCCGCTGTGTTCACATCGCTGTGCGATGTGAGCTTCGCCGCAACGCCCTGTCGGCGTTGGACAAGACGACTGTCTTGAACCGCTCGGCCACGTTTGCAGGGGATGGATTGTATGTCGGGGCGTCGCGTTTGAGGCTCAGCCGGGTCGTTGTGCTTGCTCGCAGTCGATCTGGATCACGGTGCGTTCGATGCCATCGAGGCGCATGGCGCTGAGGCGCCCGCCCCACACGCAGCCGGTATCCAGCGCCACCAGGTCGGGGCGGTTGAGCAGCCCCAGCGTGGACCAGTGGCCGAACGCGATGGAGATGTCGGCGGTGCGTCGCTGTGGCATGTCGAACCAGGGCAGGTAGCCGGGCGGCGCGGCGTCGAGGCCTTCTTTAACTGAGAAGTCGAGCGCGCCGTCGGGCTTGCAGAAGCGCAGGCGCGTGAACGCGTTGACCGCGAAGCGCAAGCGTGCGTCGCCTTTCAAGTCATCAGACCAGCGCGACGGCTCGTTGCCGTACATGCTCCTCAAGAATGCCTGCGGCTCGGGCCCGCGCAGCGCCTGTTCGACCTCCCGTGCGAGCGTGAGCGTGAGCGCGAGATCCCATTGCGGCGCGACGCCTGCGTGAACCATCAGCCAGCCGTGCGCATGGAGAGCCAGGTGCTGATGGCGCAGCCATTCGAGCAGGGCTGTGCGGTCGGGCGCCTGGAGCACGTCTTGAAATGTGTCGCCACGGCTGGGTTCGCGCACACCGTGCGCCACGGCCAGCAGGTGCAGGTCGTGATTGCCCAGCACGCTGGTGGCGGCATCGCCCAGGCTTTGCAGACGTCGCAGGGTGGCCAGCGACGCCGGCCCGCGGTTCACCAAGTCGCCCAGGAGATAGAGGCGGTCGCGCGATGGTGAGAAGCCCGCATGTGCCAGCAGCCGTTCCAACGCGTCGCAGCATCCCTGCAAGTCGCCGATCAGATAGTTCATGCCGCCATTGTCCGGCCATTGACGTCGTGAAGCATGGAGCGCCGGGCGATGCGCAAGCGCACCGATGAGATCGAGGCGGCGCCGCGGAGCCCGGCGTTGCGGGCCGCCCGTTTCCTGAGTCACGCGGGTGCTCATTTCCGCGAGGCCCGGCCTATCTGATACGCTTGTCAGCCTCTTGGCAAGGTGTGTTTCCGGGCGAGCCCCGGTTCATGGATACAGCTTTACTTATTTTTCTGATCCTGCTCAACGGCGCGTTTGCCATGTCTGAAATGGCACTCACCGCCAGCCGCAAAGCGCGCCTGCAAGTGATGTTGGAAAGTGGTCAAGCCGGCGCACAGGCGGCCATGAACCTTCACGAGAACCCGACCAAGTTCCTGTCCGTGGTGCAGATCGGCATCACGTCGATCGGCATCCTGAACGGCATCGTCGGCGAGGCGGCGTTCTCCCAGCCCCTGGCGGCGTGGCTGATCCAGGACTTCGGCGTCAGTGCCCAGGTTGCCAGCATTTCGTCCACGGGCCTAGTGGTCGTCTGCATCACCTTCTTGACCATCATCTTCGGCGAACTGGTACCCAAGCGCCTGGGCCAGATGTATCCCGAGACTGTCGCGCGCCTTGTGGCGCGGCCGATGGAGTGGCTGTCGCTGGGTGCACGGCCGTTCGTGAAGGTGCTGATGTGGTGCACCGAAGCCACGCTCGGCCTCCTGGGTGTTCGTGGCAGCCCGAGCCGCTCGGTCACGGAAGAGGAAATCGCCGCCAGCCTCGAAGAGGGGCTGGATGCCGGTGTCATCGAGGCGCAGGAGCACCAGATGGTGCGCAATGTGTTCCGCCTGGATGACCGCACCGTGGGCTCGATGATGATTCCACGCACCGACATCGTCTGGCTGGACGCCACCGCGCCACTCGAAGAGGTGTTGCAATCGATCGCCGACCAGGAGCATTCCCGCTACCCGGTCTGTCGCGGCGGCTTGAATGACGTTCTGGGGGTGATCTCGGCGCAGACGCTGTTGCAGCAGCAGTTGCAGGGCCAGACCCTCTCATTGACCGACGGGTTGCAGGCACCGGTATTCGTGCCCGAGACCTTGTCCGGCATGGAGTTGCTGGAGCAGTTCAGAGGGTCCAGCGCGCAGCTGGTGTTCGTGGTGGACGAATACGGCGAGGTGCAGGGCGTGATCACCGTGCGTGACCTGCTGGAGGCGATCACCGGCGAGTTCACCACTGCCACGGCCGATGATGCCTGGGCGGTGAAACGCGGCGACGGCAGCTGGTTGTTCGACGGCCTGATCCCCGTGCCCGAACTCAAGGATCGCCTGGAACTGAAAGAGTTGCCCGAGGAAGACCGGGGGCGCTACAACACCCTGGCCGGCATGGTCATG
>CAZBOF010000219.1:2609-4887 GCA_964493285.1 uncultured Rhizobacter sp.
TCATGCTGCTGCTGGGGCGTTTGCCGCAAACCACCGATGCGGTCGAGTGGGAGGGCTGGCGCTTCGAAGTGGTGGACCTCGACGGCAAGCGAGTCGACAAGGTGCTGGCGACGGTGCTTCAGTCGGTGGACGCCACCTCGGACTGAGGCCGTTCTTCAGCGCGCGGCCGGCTGTGTCAGCGCAGCCCAGCGCAGCGTGCCCTGCGCGGTGGCCGCACCCAGGACGATGCCGATCGCGTCGGCCAGCAAATCTTCCCAATCGGCGCTGCGTCCGGGAACGAAGTGCTGCAGCACTTCGATCAATCCGCCGAACGCCAGCAGCGCGGCAGCGATCCAGCCCAGCTTGCGCCAGCTGCCTGGAAATCCCAGGCGGGCTGTTCCCGCCAAGGCGGCAAACGCGAGAGTGTGGTTCAGCTTGTCCCATGAAAAGCTCAGTTCCTTGGGAACGGTGGGAGGCAGCGCGAGGGCGCACACGACGATCATGAGCACGGCGAGCAGCCACCGCCACACCGTCTGGCGATGAATGCAGGCCGTGAGCCAGTGCGCGGTAGGAGGGGTGGCGGGGCGGGAGTTCATTCAGGGTGGGTATCGGCAGCAGGGGGGGGCCGTGACCAGACTGGGCAAGCCTGTTGCCCTCAGTCCGTTGACGGCGTTCGCGGAATGTGCCGCGATGATGGCAAGCAGCCCGTCTGGCTGCCCCGCTTGTCGAGATCGAGGCGCTGCGCCGCTGCTGCGGGTGGGAAAGCGGCGATGACCATACCACAGCGACCCGCGCGCGGGCCGCGATGCAGAAGGTGCCGCGAGTACACAAAAAGGGCAGCTCCTGCGAGCTGCCCTTTTCTGCCTGGTGCCGGAAAGAGGAGTCGAACCCCCGACCTTCGCATTACGAATGCGCTGCTCTACCAACTGAGCTATTCCGGCGAAACCTGTACGCTTCCTTGTGGCGGCGGGAAAACAGCCTGCTCAGCAAGGAAACCGCAGATTATAGCGAGGCGGCGGCCGTGTCGATGGACAATGCCGTGGCATCGCGCCCGGTGGTGGCGCGATGGTGTCGTGCCGCCTCAAGGAGAGACCCCACATGCCCTCGAACGACAAGGCGAATCTGCATTGGGCGAAGAACCTTCGCCTGACCGGCGGCTTGCTGCTCGTCTGGTTCCTGGTGACCTTCGTGGTCGCATTCTTCGCTCGCGATCTCAGCTTCACCTTCTTCGGCTGGCCGTTCAGCTTCTGGGTGGCGGCGCAAGGGGCCTTGATCGTGTACGTGGGAATCATCGGTGTCTACGCGTGGTACATGAACCGGCTCGACCGTCGCAGCGGTGATTCGCAAGACGACGAACGCGGCGACGCCTGATGCCGTTGCGCACGCCTTGCGCGGCCGCTAGGTGTAGGTGATCCAGCTCGCGTGGTCGGGGTGGTCCAGGTGGGGCAGGGTGTTGTAGGTCACCAGGGCGTGCCGCTTCGGCGTGACGACGAACTCCGTCACCGAGCTGTTGCGGATGCGCATGTTGAGTTCGATCGTGGCGTCGGGATGAACACCGAGCGCGAGGCCCACGGCGGTTGAGATCGGCCCGCCGCTGGAGACGATGAGCACGTTCTTGCCCAGGTACGTGCTGCGGACATGGTCGAGTGCTCCCGTGATGCCGGCGACGAAATCGCCATAGCTCGGCATGCCCGCGGGCTGCGTGGTGCCCGCCATCCATTGAGACAGGCCGCTGCGCAGCAGCCGGAAGTGCTGCTTCACCTGCTCCGGCGAGTCGGGTCTCGGCAGCGGCTGCGGGTGCACCGAGGAGATCACGGCATGGCTGTCGTACTCGTTCAAGCCCGACCATGAAAGCGGCGTGGGCTGCCAACCCAAACCCTGGCAGATGCCATCGAGCGACTCGATCTGGCGTCGCAGTGTCCCGACCAGCACGGCGTCGAACTGCATGCCTTTGCCGCGAAAGTACTCGCCCAGGCGTACGCATTGGCGGTGCCCGAGGTCGCTCAGCTTGTCGTAGTTGTCTGCGCCGAACGAGGCTTGGCCGTGGCGCACGAGAAACAGAGAGCCCATCGCGTGTTCAGTTGCCTGCCTGGTGATATGCCGTGATGCGATCGACTTCGTTCTTCGAACCCAGCACGACGCTCACCCGCTGGTGCAGCTTCTCGGGCTGGATATCGAGGATGGGTTGCTGGGTGTTGGTGGCGGCGCCGCCGGCCTGTTCCACCAGCCAGCCCATCGGGTTGGCCTCGTACATGAGGCGCAGCTTGCCGGGCTTGTCGGGCTCGCGCTGGTCCCAGGG
>CAZBOF010000220.1:0-4850 GCA_964493285.1 uncultured Rhizobacter sp.
TGCGCCTGCCCAACATCGGCGTCACGCGTGTGGAGAACTTCTGCGCCGGCGGCTCGGAAGCCATCCGCGCCGCGGTGTACGCGGTGGCTGCGGGCGCGTGCGACATCGCCATCGCGTTGGGCGTGGAGAAGCTCAAGGACACCGGCTACGGCGGCTTGCCGGTGGCCGCGGTCGGCACCTACATCCCGCAGTGGTATCCGAACGCGGTGGCCCCCGCCAACTTCGCGCAGTTGGCCACCGCCTACCGCAGCAAGCACGGCGTGGACGCCGATCTGCTCAAGCGCGCCATTGCGCACGTGTCGGTGAAATCGCACGCCAACGGCGCCAAGAATCCGAAGGCGCATTTCCAGTCGCCGGTCTCGATCGAGCAGGTGCTGAAGGCGCCGATCATTGCCGAGCCGCTGGGCCTGTTCGACTGCGCGGGCGTGTCCGATGGGGCCGCCGCCGTGATCGTCACGCGCCCGGACATCGCGCATGCCATGGGCAAGCGAGACTTGGTGCTGTTCAAGGCCTTGCAGGTTGCGGTGTCGAACGGCTGGGAGATGCATTCGAACGAGTGGGACGGCAGCTATGTGCACACCGCGCGCATCGCCGCGCGCAAGGCCTACGCCGAAGCCGGCATCACCGACCCGCGCAGCCAGATCAGCATGACCGAGGTGCATGACTGCTTCTCGATCACCGAGCTGGTGGCGATGGAAGACCTGGGCCTGTCGCGCGAAGGCGAGGCGGTGCGCGATGTGCTCGACGGCGCCTTCGACGCCGAGGGCCGCAATCCCTGCCAGATCGATGGCGGCCTCAAATGCTTCGGCCACCCCATCGGTGCGAGCGGCATTCGCATGCTGTACGAGATGTACCTGCAGCTGCAAGGGCGCGCCGGCCCGCGCCAGCTGGCCAAGCCATCGGTCGGGCTCACGCACAACCTGGGCGGCCAGCCGTCGCAGAACGTGTGCTCGGTGTCGATCGTCGGCCTCGAGGGCGCCTGAGCGATGGGTGGCCTGCAAGCCGCGCCGCCCCGCGTGGTGCTCTATGACACGCCGGCGCCGAATGTCGGCCGGCTGCTGATCAACCGGCCGGCCAAACGCAATGCGATCGATTTCGACGTGCGCGAGCAGCTCACGCATGCCCTGCGCAAGGCGCTCGCCGACCCGCAGGTGCGGGCGCTGGTGTTCGGCGGCGCCGAAGGCGTGTTCTCGGCCGGCGGCGATGTGCCCAGCATGGCCGGGCTCGACGAGGCCGGCGCGCGGGCCCGCATGCAGCACATCCACACGCTGTGCACCCTGGTGGCCGATGCGCGCATTCCGGTCGTGAGTGCCGTCGAAGGCATCGGGGCGGGCGGCGCGATCGGCCTGGCATTGCTGTCAGACCGCATCGTCGTGGGCCAGGGCAGCAAGATCCTGTTCCCGTTCATGGGGCTCGGCCTGGCGCCCGACTGGGGGCAGTTGCTGACCTTGCCGCGCCGGGTGGGGCTGGCGGCTGCCAAGCGCATCCTGACGTCCGGCCAATCCTTGAGCGGCCCCGAGGCGCACCGCATCGGGCTGGCCGATGACCTGGTGGACGATGACAAGGTGATGTCCCACGCGATCGCGTTGGCGAGCCAGCTGGCTCGCCTGCCGCAGGAAGCCTATGCCCGCATGAAGGACCGGCTCGACCGGCCGTCCACCTCGCTGCGCCATGAGCTGCAGCGTGAAGAAGACGACCAGGCGGTGCTGCTCCTGGGTGCTGATTTCAACGAAGGTTTTGCGGCGTTCAACGAAAAGCGCAAAGCCGATTTCGTGAACCCCGGCGGGAAGATGCCATGAGCGAACACACACAGTCAGACGCACCGGCCGAAGAGCCCGTGCGCGTCACGCGCGACGGTGCGGTCGCCATCGTCGTACTCAACCGTGCGCACAAGCGCAATGCGCTCGACCTCACCATGCGTGGCGCCATCGCGAACGCGTTCCGCGAACTCGAGCGCGATGCGGGCATCCGCGCCATCGTCGTCACCGGCGGCGAGCGCGTCTTTGCCGCGGGCGCGGACCTGAACCTGCTGGTGGACAAGGGCGCGCAAGAGGTCGCGGAACTCGACCTCGGCCAGTACTGGGCGCCGGTGGCTGACAGCACCCGCGTCGTCATCGCCGCGGTGAGCGGCCCGGCGTTCGGCGCGGGCTGCGAACTCGCGATGATGTGCGACATGATCGTGGCCGACGAGAGTGCGAAGTTCGGCCAGCCCGAGCTGATGGTCGGCATCATGCCGGGCGCGGGCGGCACGCAGCGGCTGCTGCGGGCGGTGGGCAAGCAGGCTGCGGCGCGCATGCTGTTCTGCGGCGAGCCGCTGGATGCGGCGCGCGCCTATCAGCTCGGCCTGGTCGCAGATCTCGTGACCGGTGAAACCACCGCGGTGGCGCGGGCCGTCGAGCTGGCACAGCGTGCGGTCGCCATGCCGCCGAAGGCGCTTCGGGCCACCAAGCGCGTGTTGCGCCAGGGCGCCGACCTGCCGCTGGACGCCGCGCTGGCGCTCGAGAACCGCGAGTTCCTGCTGCTGTTCGATACGGCCGACAAGACGGAAGGCATGCGCGCCTTTCTCGACAAGCGAAAGCCCGCGTTTTCCGGGCGATAGGACACCATGACTGCAAACACTCCAACGCTGCTGACCATCGGCGTGGTCGGCACCGGCGCCATGGGGCGCGGCATCGCGCAACTGTTCGTGCAGGCAGGCCACCGCGTCATCTGCCATGACGCCATGGACGGTGCGGCCGAGAAAGCCGTGGCTCATGTGGGCGAGATGCTCGCGAAGCTGGCCGGCAAGGGAAAGATCACCGCCGAGGCATTGAACAGCGCCAAGGCACGGCTGCAATGCGGCAGCGGGCTCGGCGACCTGGCAGGGTGCGACCTGATCGTCGAGGCCATCGTCGAAGACCTGCAGGTCAAGCGCGAGCTGTTCCAGAAGCTGGAGGCGATCGTGCCGCGCGAGACCGTTCTCGCGAGCAACACGTCGTCGCTCACCGTCACCGACATCGCCGCGGGTTGCACGCACCCGGAGCGCGTGGCGGGCCTGCATTTCTTCAACCCGGTGCCGCTGATGCGGGTGGCCGAGGTGGTGGCGGCCGTGCGCACGGCGCCCGAGGTCGTTGACCGGTTGCGCACGTTGATCCAGGGCACCGGCCATCGCGCCGTGGTCACTGCCGACCAGCCGGGCTTCCTGGTCAACCATGCGGGGCGGGGCCTGTACACCGAAGGCTTGCGCCTGCTCGAGGAGCAGGTGGCCGATTGTGTGCAGGTGGACACCGTGCTGCGGGAGGCGGCGGGGTTCCGCATGGGCCCGTTCGAGCTGCTGGACCTCACGGGCCTCGATGTGTCGAGCCGCGTGATGACCGCGATCTACGAGCAGTTCCACCAGGAGCCGCGGTTCCGCCCGTCCTCGCTGGTGGCACCGCGCGTGTCGGCGGGGCTGTTCGGACGCAAGAGCGGGCAAGGGTGGTACCGCTACGAGAACGATGGCAAGGGCGCGAAGGTCGTGCCGCCCGCGGCCGCCATGCCGCCGCTGCCAGGCGGCCTGAAGGTGTGGATCGATCCCGCCGCGCCCGATCGCGATGCGTTGATGGCGCTGGCCGCAAGCGCCGGCGTGCCGCTGGGCGAGGCGTCCGATGCCGCCACCTTGTGCATCGTTCAGCCGCTGGGCCATGACGCCACGACGGCCGCCGCGGCGCTCGGGCTCGACGCGGGCCGCTGCGTGGCGGTCGATCCGCTGCCCGGCCTGGCGCTGCACCGCACCGTGATGCTCACCGTGGCCACCACGCCGGCCATGCGCGATGCGGCGCATGCGCTGTTCCGCGCCGACGGCACGGCGGCCACGGTCATCAACGACAGCCCCGGCTTCATCGTCCAGCGCGTGCTGGCCACCATCGTCAACATCGCGGCCAATATCGCGCAACGCGGGATTGCGTCGGTGCAGGACATTGAAGACGCGGTTACCCTGGGCCTGAACTATCCCCGGGGGCCGCTGTCCTGGGGAGACCACCTTGGCGGCACGCGGGTGCTGGCGGTGCTGCGCAACATGCTGGAGGCCACGGGCGACCCGCGTTACCGCCCCAGCCCCTGGCTGGTGCGCCGCGTGGGCCTCGGCCTGCCGCTCACCGCCGCCGAAGCCGCGCGCTGACACAGCCTGGAGCATTTGCCTTGGATCACCCCGTTCTCATTCCGGTCGCGCAACGCGTGCTGACCGACCTGCAGGCCAGCCTGGAAGAAGCCACGCGCTTGCTGGCGCGCGCCTGTGCGCTGAAAGGAAAGCTCGACGCGCAGCGCCTCGACCAGCACCAGACCACCAGCTATGAGTTGGCCTGGGCCCGTGCCGAGCTGCTGGCGGCGCAGACGGCAGTCAATGCGCTCACGCCCGCCTCGCGTCCGCTCGATGCCAGCCTTGCGCTGCTGTTCGCCGCCGATGCCGGCGTGAGTCTCTTCACGCGGCTGGAAACGCTGCTGATCGAGTTTTCAGACGTGGGTGCGGTCGATGGCCCCCTGGCGCGTCTCCAGGCGCTGGTACGCGACCCCGAATGGTTGGCGCTGCGGCGCGCGGCCAGCGGCGAAGCCGCGCTCACCGCCACCGGGCGCTTGTTTGCCGAGGCCAACGGCGCGATTGCCGACATCGCGTTGCCCGAGCCCACCGAGATGGCGCGCGACGCGTTCCGCCGTTTCGCGGCGGAGCAGGTCGCACCGAAGGCCGAGCACATCCACCGCTACGACCAGACCGTGCCGGAGAGCCTGTTGCAGCCGATGCGCGAGATGGGCGTGTTCGGGCTGTCGATCCCGGAGCGCTTCGGCGGCATCGGGCCGGACGACCGCGACGACACGCAGATGATGGTGGTCGTGAC
>CAZBOF010000221.1:0-332 GCA_964493285.1 uncultured Rhizobacter sp.
GGCGCGCTGCGGGCGTCGGCCCAGATGGTGAGCTACGAGATCGCCATGGGCTTCGCATTCGTGGTGGTGCTCATGGTCTCCGCCAGCCTGAACATGACCGACATCGTCACGGGGCAGGCCCGGGGCACGTTTGCCGACATCGGCCTGGGCTTCCTGTCCTGGAACTGGCTGCCGCTTCTGCCGGTGTTTCTCGTGTACTTCATCTCCGGCCTGGCCGAAACCAACCGCCATCCGTTCGACGTGGTCGAAGGTGAATCGGAAATCGTGGCCGGGCACATGATCGAGTACTCGGGCATGTCCTTCGCCATGTTCTTCCTGGCCGAGTACGCGAA
>CAZBOF010000221.1:342-4823 GCA_964493285.1 uncultured Rhizobacter sp.
CGTACTCGGCCAGGAAGAACATCGCAAATGCCATGCCCGAGTACGCGAACATGATTCTCGTCTCCGCCCTGGCCGTGATCCTGTTCCTCGGCGGTTGGCTGGCGCCGATCTCGTTTGCCGCGTTCGGCATGGCCACGCCGCAGTGGATCGTGGACACCGCATGGTTCTGGAACTGGTTCTGGCTGTTCGGCAAGACGTTCGTGGTGGTCACGATCTTCTTGTGGGTGCGCGCCACGTTCCCGCGCTTCCGCTATGACCAGATCATGCGGTTGGGCTGGAAGATCTTCATTCCGATCACGCTGATCTGGCTCGTGGTCGTGGGCCTGTGGATTCAGTCGCCCTGGAACATCTGGAATTGAATATGGCTCACCCCCTACGGCCTGCGTCCGCCCCCTTCGAGGGGGCGGCACCAGCGGCCCGGCAAAGCCGGTTCCGCGGTGTTTCGCTTGGTCTTTGTCTCGAGGTTTGACATGTCTGCCATCGCATCCGTCAAGGATCTTCTTTCGAGCTTCATGCTCACCGAACTCTTCAAGGGCATGGCGCTGACCGGGCGGCATTTTCTGTCGCGCAAGATCACCGTTCAGTTCCCGGAAGAGAAAACCCCGGCCAGCCCGCGCTTTCGCGGCCTGCACGCATTGCGCCGCTATGAAAACGGCGAAGAGCGCTGCATCGCCTGCAAGCTGTGCGAGGCCGTCTGCCCGGCATTGGCGATCACGATCGAATCGGATGTCCGCGATGACGGCTCGCGCCGCACGACGCGCTATGACATCGACCTGACGAAATGCATCTTCTGCGGCTTCTGCGAGGAAAGCTGCCCGGTCGATTCCATCGTCGAGACGCACATCTTCGAATACCACGGCGAGAAGCGCGGCGATCTTTACTTCACCAAAGACATGCTGCTGGCCGTGGGCGACCGCTATGAAAAGGAAATCGCAGCCAACAAGGAGGCTGATGCGCGTTATCGCTGAACGCGATGCGGCCGGATGCCGCATACCGCGTTCATGTGGCCTGCGCCTTTGAACCCATGGATACCACCACCGCGCTGTTCTACATCTTCTCCGCCGTGATGCTGATCGCTGCGTTTCGCGTCATCACGGCGCGCAGCGCGGTCCACTCCGCGCTTTTCCTCGTGCTCGCGTTCTTCTCGGCATCCTGCGTCTGGATCCTGCTGAGGGCCGAGTTCCTCGCCATCGCCCTGGTGCTCGTGTACGTGGGTGCGGTGATGGTGCTGTTCCTGTTCGTGGTGATGATGCTGGACATCAGCAGCGCGCCGTCCGTGCGGGAAGGTTTCTGGAAGCATTTCCCTGTCGCGGCGCTGGTAGGCGTGATCATCGTTCTCGAGATGGCGCTCGTTTTGATTCCCGGCTTTGACATCGCCACCGCGCCGCCCTTGGATGAGAAAGCGCTTGCATTGGGCAACACCAAGCTGCTGGGCATCCAGATGTACACGAACTACCTCTACCCGCTGCAGATCGCGGCCGTGGTGTTGCTGGTTGCAATCATCTCGGCCATTGCACTGACCTTGCGCAAGCGCGGGGACAGCAAGGCGCTCAATCCCTCTGAGCAGGTTCGGGTCAAGAAAGGCGATCGTTTGCGCGTGGTCAGCATGAACGCCGTTGTCGAACCACCCCCTGCGCCCCCTGAAACACCGCCTGGAGATGTCAAATGAGTGAGCTGGCGTTCGGCCCGGTTTCGCTTGGGCATTTCCTGTCCGTCGGGGCCATTCTGTTCGCGCTGTCGGTGATCGGGATCTTCCTGAATCGCAAGAACCTGATCATTCTTTTGATGGCCATCGAGTTGATGCTGCTGGCCGTCAACCTGAACTTCATCGCGTTCTCCCACTTCCTGGGCGACATGGCAGGTCAGGTTTTCGTGTTCTTCATTCTCACCGTGGCGGCGGCCGAGTCGGCGATCGGGCTGGCCATCCTGGTGGTGCTGTTCCGCAACCGCGCCAGCATCAACGTCGATGAACTCGACACGCTGAAAGGCTGAGGTCGATGTCCGCACAACTCTCTTCGAACCTTTTGCTCGCGGTGCCGTTGGCTCCATTGGCTGGGGCCGTTCTGGCTGGCTTCTTCGGAAAAACCATTGGTCGCCGTGGTGCCCACGTGGCCACGATCCTGGGCGTGCTCGTTTCCTTCATTCTTTCGGCCATCGCGCTGAAGGCAGTCGCCCTGGACGGAGCACGCTTCAACGAAACCATCTACGAATGGATGGTGCTCGGTGACTTGAAGATGGAGGTTGGTTTTCTGATCGACGGCCTGTCGGCCATGATGATGTGCGTGGTGACCTTCGTGTCATTGATGGTGCACATCTACACCGTCGGCTACATGAAGGACGACCCGGGCTACCAGCGCTTCTTCAGCTACATCTCGCTGTTCACGTTCTCGATGCTCATGCTGGTGATGAGCAACAACTTCCTGCAGCTGTTCTTCGGCTGGGAAGCGGTGGGGCTGGTCTCCTACTTGCTGATCGGCTTCTGGTACACCAAGCCCACGGCGATCTTCGCCAACATGAAGGCCTTCGTGGTGAATCGCGTGGGTGACTTCGGCTTCATTCTCGGGATCGGCTTGCTGGTGGCTTACGCCGGTTCGCTGAACTACGGCGAAGTCTTTGCCAAGTCGGATGAGCTGGTGCAGCTCACGTTCCCAGGCACCTCCTGGATGCTGATCACCGTGGCTTGCATCTGCCTGTTCATCGGCGCCATGGGCAAGAGCGCGCAGTTCCCGCTTCACGTGTGGCTGCCGGATTCGATGGAAGGCCCCACGCCCATTTCCGCGCTGATTCACGCGGCGACCATGGTGACGGCCGGCATCTTCATGGTGGCGCGCATGTCGCCATTGTTCGAACTCTCGGATACGGCGCTGAGCTTTGTCTTGGTCATCGGCTCGATCACCGCTTTGTTCATGGGCTTTCTGGGCATCGTCCAGAACGATATCAAGCGGGTGGTTGCGTATTCCACGCTGTCTCAGTTGGGATACATGACGGTGGCGCTCGGCGTCTCCGCTTACTCGGTGGCCGTGTTCCACCTGATGACGCACGCGTTCTTCAAGGCCCTGCTGTTCCTGGCCGCGGGCTCGGTGATCATCGGTGCTGATCGGTGCTGATCGGGTGCTGATCGGCCGGTGCTTTAGTTCCGCACCTGGCGCGGCGGCAGTCCCATGCGCTTCCGCAGTTGCGAAACCCGCCCGGGCGTTACGCCGAACTCAACGCCGATCTCTCTGCACGAAGCGCCGGACGCCCATAGAGCTGGCAGCTCTCTCCGCACTTGCTCGGGATCGACCTTCCACGAGCCCGCGTCGGCGGGCGTCTCCCACACGATGCCGCCATGGGCCTTGTGCTGCTCGCGTGCGTCAGTTGCGCGAGCCTCGCCAGTGCCGAGGAACGATGCACCGCAAGTGCACAAGACGACCGCCGAGAAGTCGGTGTTGTCCTCATCGGCGATCTCGTGTGTAATCATCTCCCCTCAAGCTTAGGCCGTGTAAACCCCTGATCAGCAGGGTAAAATGGGTGTATGAGCAAGCATTCGAGCCGAGGTCGGAAGTGGGCAGCGCTTCGCCTCGCCGTACTGGAGCGGGACAGCTGGATCTGCACATACTGCGGCGCTCACTTGGAGGACGGGCATGCCGATCCGGGACGCCGCCCCGAGGTCGATCACGTTGTGCCGGTTGTGCAAGGTGGGCGGGACGTGGCCGACAACCTCGTTGCCGCTTGCAAGTCTTGCAATGGCTCGAAGTCCGATCAGAGCCTCGTGCGCATCACCTCGTACAACCCGCGCTGGTTCCCGAATGGATTCGCCGCGTGATCAGGGGTTTTTTCAGAATGAAAGCACGTTTCACCCCGCCCCTTCTTTTGCTTTCAGGCGCCCGGTCTGAAATATCCCAGGTCAGGAGGCATTTATGACCGACAACGCGTTTCATTCAGCCGTCGATGAGTTCGTCAGCGCGTCGCCGTGGCTGGCACCACAGCATGCTCCAGCTCGTGCCACGCTTTACGCGCTGGCCAGGCAGCTCGATGCGGGCGATCTCACCCCCGCGCTCGTCGGCCAGTTCGGGCTCGCATACAGGAACCTCGCCAAACTGGCGCCCGCCGAGAAGCCCGCAGCCGACCCGCTCGCCGAGGCACTCGCCACGGCGCAGGGGGTTGCGCAGTGAACGTCATTCCGACGCCGCAGACGGCCGCACATGAGCCCGCTGACGATGAACGCGAGACGACCGACGCGCGGGCGCACGTCATCCCGACGCCCCTCGACGTGAGGCTGCAGTGGCGATGAGCGCAAACAACAGACAACACGACCTCGACCTTATGAAGCGACTGATCGCGGAAGGTGAGTTGACCTACGCCGAGATCGGCGAGCGGTTCGGCATCAGCGACGCAGCGGTGCAGAAGTGGCGACCGAGGCTCGGCTTGCCGCCGCGCAACCCGGTCCGCCCCCGAGCCGCCCGTGCCGAGCGTGACGCACTGCTTCCCGAACTTTACGC
>CAZBOF010000222.1:0-4802 GCA_964493285.1 uncultured Rhizobacter sp.
CAGGCCGTGGCCGATGGCCTCGTGCAGCAGCACGCCGGGCCAGCCCGGGCCGAGGACCACGCTCATCTCACCGGCTTTGGCCGGGCGTGCCTCGAGGTTGGTCAGCGCTGCGTTGACCGCGTCGTTCACGTACGACTCGATCACGCTGTCGTGGAAATAGCCCAGCCCGAAGCGGCCACCACCGCCGCCACTGCCCACCTCGCGCCGCACTTCGCCCCGGATGGTTTGTTCGGCGATCACCGTGACCGACAGGCGAACCAGCGGCCGCACGTCGGCGGCCAGCGTGCCATCGGCCCGTGCGATCAACACCACGTCGTACTCGGCGGCTACGCCCGCCATCACTTGCTTGACGCGCGGGTCCTTGGCGCGGGCCAGCTTCTCCACCTTTTCGAGCAGCGCCACTTTTTGCGTGCTGTCGAGGGTGGCGATCGGGTCCAGCGGCGCGTACAGCACGCGGCTTTCGGCGATGCGCGGCTTGGACGGGATCTTCACGCTGCGGCTTTGCCCGGCTGCAGCGATGGTGCGCACGGTTTGCGCGGCGTCGAGCAGCGCGGCTTCGGAGATGTCGTCGGAATATGCGAACGCCGTTTTTTCACCGGCCACCGCACGCACGCCCACGCCTTGGTCGATGCCGAAGCTGCCTGACTTCACGATGCCTTCTTCCAGGCTCCACCCCTCGCTGCGTGTGTACTGGAAGTACAAGTCGGCGTCGTCGATGCGGTGCTCGGCGATGGTCTTGAGCGCGCGCGACAAGGTCGCGTCGGTCAGGCCAAACGGCTCCAGCAGCAAAGACCTGGCGATGGCCAGGCGCTCAAGGGTGGGTTCGCGCAGGATCATCGGGGCATTGTAGGAGTCGCCCCACCTCCCACCCGGTCGCAAAGACCCTCAGTCGGCGTTGCCTGATTTCAGGGCGAGCGCGCGTGCGTACAGCGCGTTGCGCGGCGCACCGGTGAGTTCGGTGGCCAGTGCCACCGCTTGCTTCAACGGCAGAGCCCCCAAGAGAGGCTGCAGCACGGCGTCGTGGGACGTCGCGTCCAGCTCGGCCGCGGCCTCGGCGCGTGCGTGCAGCACGAGGACGAACTCGCCGCGTTCACGATGGCTGTCGCCTGACAGCCAGTCCGGGAACTGCGCCGCCGGCAGCGTGGCGACCGTTTCGAACTGCTTGGTCAGCTCGCGGCACAGGGTGAGCGCCCGCGCGGGGCAGGCCTCGGCCAGGTCGCGCAGCAAGGAGGCGATGCGGTGCGGCGCTTCGAACACCACTTGCTTGTCAGGCCGCAGGGCGAGGGCCTTCAGGGCCTGGGCGCGCTCGGCGCCGCGTGCGGGCAGGAAGCCGACGAACACGAAACCGCTCCCGAGGGCGTCGCCCGCCACGCTCAGGGCGGCCACGGCGCTGCTGGCGCCCGGGATCGGAATGCATCGGTATCCCGCGGCCTGGGCGGCGGCCACCAAGGCGGCGCCGGGGTCGCTGACGGCCGGCGTGCCGGCGTCGCTGACGTAGGCCACGCGTTCCCCGGCGGCCAGCCGGGCGAGCACGGCCGAGGCGGCGTCGCGCTCATTGTGCTCGTGCACCGCCAGCAAGGGCTTGTCCAGCCCCAGGTGGCGCAGCAGCGGCGCGCTGTGCCGGGTGTCTTCGCAGGCCACGGCATCCACCAGGCCGAGCACGTGGATCGCCCGCAGGGAGAGATCGGCCAGGTTGCCGATGGGCGTGGCGACGACGTACAACGCGCCTGCGGGATACTGCTGCGCGCCGGCAGCCGCCTGGGCGGCCTGCAGTACCGATGGAGATGCAATGGTCACGGTGGGGCAGTCGACGAAGAAGGTGGGAGACGCAGCCGAAGCGAAGGCTTGGGACTACCTGGCGCGCCAAGGGCTGAAGCTGGTGCAGCGCAATTATCGGGTGGCGGGTGGTCCGCGCGCGGCGGGCGCCGAGGTCGACCTCATCGCCCGTGAGCGAGACGGCACGCTGGTCTTCGTGGAAGTGCGCGCCAGGCGCTCTGCGGACCACGGTGGGGCTGCTCAAAGCGTGACGGCGACCAAGCAGCGGCGGCTGCTGCTGGCGGCCCGGCATTACCTGATGCAGTTCGCGTCGCCGCCGCCATGCCGGTTCGACGTGGTCGCCATCGAGGGCGACACGCTGGAGTGGATACGCGGCGCCTTCGATGCCGATTGAGGATGTCGGAGGCTCCAACGGAACCTCGCCGCCATACCCCGTGTCATATGATCCATGCCCATGCTTGAACAACGCATTCAACAACAATTCTTCGACAGCGCCGACCTCAAGTACGCGGCTGCCGAGATCCTCTCGCGGCCGATTGCCGAGGCGGTGAATGCCGTTGTGGGCTGCATCACGGCAGGCGGTAAGGTGCTGGCGTGCGGCAACGGCGGCTCCGCCAGCGATGCGCAGCACTTCGCGGCCGAATTCATCGGCCGCTTCGAGCGTGAACGGCCCGGCCTGGCGGCCATTGCGCTGACGACCGACACCTCCATCATCACCGCCGTCGGCAACGACTACAGCTTCAATGAGATCTACTCGAAGCAAATTCAGGCGCTCGGCGTGCCGGGTGACGTGCTGATCGCCATCACCACGAGCGGCAACTCGGCCAATGTGCTGGCTGCGGTGGAGGCTGCGCATGCCAAGGAAATGACGGTGATCGCCCTCACCGGGCGCAACGGCGGCAAGATGGCCGCGCTGCTGACAGAAACCGATGTGCACATCTGCGTGCCGCATGAGCGCACGGCCCGCATTCAGGAGGTGCACATCCTCGCGCTGCATTGCCTGTGCGACGCGGTTGATCTGCAATTGCTTGGAGAACAGGAAAACACATGATCCGAATGACCTTGCGCCAAGGCGCCCTCGTGGGGGCTCTCATCGGCTCCCTGGCCCTGTCGGCTTGTGCTCCGCTGCTGGTGGGCGGCGCGGTGCTCGGTGGAACGATGGTGGCGGCCGACCGGCGTTCGTCCGGCACACAGCTCGACGACCAGTCCATCGAACTCAAGTCGCGCAACCGCGCACGCGAAGTGCTGGGTGAGCGCGGCAACGTGACGGTCACGAGCTACAACCGCCTCGTGCTGCTCACCGGCGAAGTGCCGACGGAGGAAGACAAGTCGGCGATCGAGCAGACCGTCTCGCGCGTGGACAACGTGCGTTCGGTGGTGAACGAGCTTGCGCCGATGACGGCCAGTTCGCTCACGGCACGCTCGAACGATGCGTTGATCACCAGCAAGGTGAAAGCCACGCTGGTCAACGCCGGCGACATCACGGCCACGGCGTTCAAGGTGCTCACAGAGCGCGGTACGGTGTACCTGATGGGGCGCGTGACGGAGCGCGAAGCCGAGCGCGCCTCTGAACTCACCCGCAGCATTGCGGGCGTTCAGAAGGTCGTGCGCGTGCTGGAAATCATCACAGAGGAAGAGCTGGCGGCGATCTCGCCGAGGGCGGCACCCGCAGCGGCTCGCCAATAGCTGGCGGCGATCAGGCCAGGCGCTTGATCAGGCTGGAGGTGTCCCACCGCTGGCCGCCCAGCGCCTGCACGTCGGCGTAGAACTGGTCCACGAGCGCCGTCACCGGGAGCGGCGCGCCGTTGCGCCGGGCTTCGTCCAGCACCAGGCCGAGGTCCTTGCGCATCCAATCCACCGCGAAGCCGAAGTCGAATTCGCCGGCCAGCATGGTGTTGCCTCGGTTGTCCATCTGCCAGCTCTGTGCTGCGCCTTGGCCGATCACGCCCAGCACCGTGGCCATGTCGATGCCGGCCTTCTGGCCGAATGCAATGCCTTCGGCCAAGCCTTGCAGCAGCCCGGCGATGCAGATCTGATTGACCATCTTGGCCAATTGGCCGGCGCCACTGTCGCCGATGCGGGTCACCGCCTTCGCGAAACACAGGGCGACCGGGCGCATGGCCTCGAAAGAGGCCGCTTCGCCGCCGCACATCACCGTCAATGTGCCATTGACGGCGCCCGACTGACCGCCAGAGACAGGTGCATCGATGAATTGCAGGCCGCGCGCCAAAGCCGCGGCGCTCAGTTCGCGTGCGATGGCCGCCGAGGCGGTGGTGTGGTCGACAAAAATCGCGCCCGGTTTCATGCCGGCGAATGCACCGCGCTCGCCGATGGTGACGGAGCGCAGGTCGTCGTCGTTGCCGACGCAGCAGAACACGATGTCGGCGTCGCGTGAGACGGCCTCGGGCGTGGCGTCGCTTGTGCCGCCGTACTCGCCAACCCACTGCGCGGCCTTGGCCGCGGTGCGGTTGTAGACGGCGACCTGGTGTCCGGCACGTTGCAGGTGGCCGGCCATCGGATAGCCCATCACGCCCAGGCCGAGAAAGGCCACCTTGCGGGAAGGAACAGCGTCGTAAGTCTTCGTGGTCATGTCAGCCTTCAAGCAAGCGAAGCGAAGCTCAGATCAAGCAACGCCCGGGGCAACCGGCTCCGCCGGGCCCCTCGGGGGCAGGAGCGAAGCGACTGGGGGGCCCTTCAAACAATCGTGAGGTGCTCGGTACCGGCCGACAGATCGGTGCTGCGGGCGCGGCTGCTGTTGAGCTTGATCTGCAGGCGCAGGTCGTTCACGGAGTCGGCATTGCGCAGCGCGTCCTCGTACGTGACCATGTGGTTCTCGTAGAGGTCGAACAGGCTCTGGTCGAAGGTCTGCATGCCGAGTTCGCGCGATTTCTTCATGATCTCCTTGATTTCGGCGACTTCGCCCTTGAAGATCAAATCGGAGATCAGCGGGGTGTTGAGCAGGATCTCGACGGCGGCAATGCGCCCGCGCCCTTCCTGGCGCGGCAGCAGGCGCTGGGACACCAGGC
>CAZBOF010000223.1:0-4782 GCA_964493285.1 uncultured Rhizobacter sp.
GGCCGGTGCGAACGCGAGCGCCGTCCAGGTGGGCGTGCGCCACACGTTCTAAGGTGCAAGAACCGGCCCGCCGCCGCAGCGTTTCCGGCGGCGGGCCGCCGAATCGATGAAGGGACCGAACACATGACTGCCACACCGATGCTCGAAGTCAGCGACCTGCACGTGTCCTATGGCCGCGTGGAAGCGGTGCACGGGGTCTCGCTGTCCCTGACGAAGGGGCAGATCGTCTCGGTGATCGGGCCCAACGGCGCGGGCAAGACCACCTTGCTGTCCGCCATCATGGGCTTGCTGCCGTCTCGCGGCGGCCTGCGTTTCGAAGGCGAAGACCTGCATCGGCTCGATGTGGAAGAGCGGGTCGAACGCGGCTTGTGCCTGGTGCCGGAAACCCGTGAACTCTTTGGGGATATGTCGGTGCTCGACAACCTCGTGCTCGGCGGGGTCGCGCGCCGGCTCAACACGGCGCAGCGCAAGGAGCGCCTCGACTGGGTCGTGGACCGCTTTCCCCGCCTGGGTGAGCGCCGCGCCCAGCGCGCCGACACCCTCTCGGGCGGAGAGCGCCAGATGCTGGCGCTCGGCCGGGCCTTGATGTCCTCGCCGCGCCTGCTGATGCTGGACGAACCCAGCCTCGGGCTGGCCCCCCTGATCGTGCAGCAGATCCTCGAAATGGTGAAACGCTTGCGCGATGGTGGCGTTTCCATCCTTCTTGTAGAGCAAAATGCGCTCGCCGCGCTGCAAAGTTCCGATTTCGGCTATGTGCTGGAAACTGGCGAAGTAGCCCTCAGTGCCGACTCGCGTACCCTCGCGGGCGACGCACGCGTCCATGCAACCTACATGGGCGGGGGCGACCTGGACCACTGAGAACGACCCCGAGGAGATGGATGACCCGCACACACGCAGCGTGGTGGGCATCGCAGAAAGTAGTACACATGAAGGAATCCACACTCAACGTGCGCGTCGTGCGCAAATCGACCGAGGCGCTCGATATCTGCAGCCTCGAACTGGTCGATGTTTCCGGCAAGCAGTTGCCGCCGTTCTCAGCAGGGTCGCATGTCGATGTCCACCTGCCGGGTGGCATCACCCGCCAGTACTCGCTGTGCAACGACCCGAGCGAGCAGCACCGCTACGTGCTGGGCATCCTGAAGGACCCGTCTTCCCGTGGCGGCTCCAAAGCGGTCCACGAGCAGCTGAAAGAGGGCGACACCCTCACCATCAGCGAGCCCAAGAACCACTTCGCCCTGGCGCGCGATGCCAAGCAGCACCTGCTGCTGGCCGGCGGGATCGGGGTCACCCCCATCTTGTGCATGGCCGAACGGCTGGCCGTGATCGGCGACGAGTTCGAGATGCATTACTGCACCCGTTCCCAGGATCGCACGGCCTTCAAGGGGCGGATCGAGGCGTCCAGCTTCGCCGATCGCGTGAAGTTCCACTTCGACGACGGTGATGCCGCGCAGAAGCTGGATCTCCAGGGCATGCTCGCGGCGGCGCCTGCCGGCACCCACCTGTATGTCTGCGGCCCCCAGGGCTTCATGGACGCCATGCTCGCCGCCGCCCGCGCGCGCGGCTGGCCCGAGGACAACCTGCACTACGAGTTCTTCTCGGCCAACGTCGGGCCGTCGGAAGACGATGAAACCTTCCAGGTCAAGCTCGCCAGCTCGGGCCGAATCATCGTGATCCCGAAGGACAAGACCGTGACCGAGGCGCTGGCGGAAGCGGGCGTCGAGATCCCGGTGTCTTGCGAGCAAGGCGTGTGCGGCACCTGCCTCACGCGGGTGCTCGAAGGCGAGATCGACCACAAGGACATGTACCTCACCCCCGAGGAACAGGCCCGCAACGATCAGATCCTGCCCTGCTGCTCGCGTGCGAAGTCGCCGATGCTCGTGTTCGACATCTGACGATCAGAAGCCCATCCGGGGGCCCGCGCGATGGTGCGGGCCGAGATCTTCCACGCTGAGGTGATCGCGCCCGGCGAGCTTGGCGGCGCCGAAGGCCGAGCGCAGCCGGTGCGTCAGCTCGCGCGGCGACACGCCGTCCAGCGAATCCAGCACCGTGTCGGACAGCTCGGGCTCGAACGCATCGCCCCATTTGTGGGCGCAGCGCTGCGCACGGTACATCGCCGCGGCGATGCCGCGCGCTTCGTCGCGCGTCGGCGAGCGCACCTCGAACACCCGCATGCGGCTGAGGATGGGGTCGGGAATGCCGCGCGAATCGTTCGCCGTGGCGATCCAGACGATGCGCGAGGCGTCCACCGGCAGGTCGACATACTCGTCGACGAACTCGCTCGCGGTGTCGCGTTCCAGCAGCGCATAGAGCGCGCCCAGCGGGTCGTACTGGCCGCCCGAGGCCTTGTCGATCTCGTCGAGCGTGACCACGGGGTTGGAGGTTTCGCCGTGCATCAGCGTGTCGAACACCTTGCCCGGCTTGGCACCGTGCCAGGTGGCGGCCGCGCCGCCGACGATCCAGCCGGCGGTGGCCTGCGACAGGCCGATGGTGGCACTGTCGGTGCCCAGCATCGTGGCCAGCCCGCGCGCAAACCGGGTTTTGCCGACGCCGGGGTCGCCTACCAGCAACAGCGGGGTGAGTTCCAGCGGGTCGTCGGTGTCGCACACGAGGGCGATCTCGCGCAGCACCTCGTCGATCACCGGGCCGAAGTTGGGCGCTTGCGCACGCAGCTCGGCGGCGTCGGGCACGGCGGTGGGCTTGCTCACCAGCCGCTCGCCTCCGCGTTCGATCATGCGCCGGTACAGCCGGGCCAGCGGCATCGATTCCTCGGGCAGCTGCTCCAGGGCCTTCTCGACCCCCGGTGTGCTGTAGATCTGGTGAAAGCTTGCCAGTGACAAGGTCATGCTCGCCTCCCATCGTCCAGGACGCATGGCGGACCCGGCAATCGGGCCGACGGTTTGCATTGAAGCAGGCCGCGCGGGCTGCGAGTGCTCGAAAAACGTCCGCGTATGCCGCCTACTTTGCCACTTCCCGCAGGTGTTGTGCGGCCAAACTGCGCGCCGCCGTGCGCTACTTCACCCAGGTGTTCAATTGGATGATCGGCAGCAGCACCGCGAGCACGATCAGCATCACGACGATGCCCATGGCGACGATGAGCAGGGGCTCCAGCATCGTGGCGAGCGCCATCGCGCGGCGCTGCACCTCGGAGCTGGTTTGCTGGGCTGCCCTGTCGAGCATGCGGGGCAACTGGCCGGTTTGCTCGCCCAGGCGCGCGAACATGGCGATGAGGCCCGGAAAGCGCTTCTTGCCGGCCAGCGCCGAGGCCAGCGGCGCGCCTTCGCGCACCTGCACCAGCGCGTCCATCGCATCGGCCCGCATGGCGCGGTTGGACAAGGTTTCCGCCGCCGCCTGCAAGGCCTTGAGGATGGGTACGCCCGCGCCGGCCAGCATCGCCAGCGTGCCGGAGAAGCGCGCCGCGTTGTAGCCGCGCGCGAGCTTGCCGATCAGCGGCAACGTGAGCCAGGTGGCGTCGAACTGCTCGCGGAAAAGGTCGTTGCGAAGCATCAGCCGAAAGCCCACGGTTCCCAGCACGAGGGCGAGCAGCAGCACCCAGCCATGGTTGCGGATGAAGCCGCTGATGGCGAGCATGACGACCGTGAGGCCCGGCAACGCGCGCTGCGACGAGGTGAACACCGCCGTGACCTGCGGCACCACATAGGTGAGCAGGAAGATGACGATCACCACCGCCACGATCGACACGATGGCCGGGTACAGTGCGGCGCCGAACAGCTTGCCGCGCAAGGTCTGGCGTTCTTCCAGGTCGTCGGCCAGGCGTTCCAGCACCTCGCCGAGCGCGCCGGTCTGCTCGCCGGCGGCCACCACCGCGCGGTAGACATCGTCGAATTCGCGCGGCGCGCCGGCCAGGGCGCGCGCAAACGGCGAGCCGCTGTTGACCTCGCTGCGCAGATGCGCCACCAGTTCCCGCTGGCGGGGATCTTCGGCCTCGTCGCTCAAGGCGGTGAGGGCGCGTTCCAGAGGCAACCCAGAGCCCACGAGCCCGGCCAGCTGGCGCGTCCAGACCGCGAGGCCGGAGGCGCTGAACACCCGGCGCGCAAAGCGCAGGCCGCGGGCCTGCGTGCCTGCCGAGGCCACTTGCGTGACATCGAGCGGCACCAGCGATTGCGCTCGCAGCTGCGCGCGGGCGGCCTTCTGGTTGTCGGCCTCGAGCAGGCCGGTGGTGGTCTTGCCGGCAGCATTGAGCGCTTCGAACCTGTAGGCAGGCATGGCGATTCCCGCTCAGGCCGCAGCAGGCATGCGCGACGGACTCGGCAACGCGCGGGCGAGCCTCATTCGCGTGTCACCCGCATCACCTCCTCGGGGGAGGTCACGCCCTCGTCGACGAGGCGCTCGCCATCGTCGCGCATCGAGCGCATGCCGCCTTCTTCGGCAGCGACGAAGATCTGGGATTCGCTGGCGCGGCTGTGGATCAGCGAGCGCACCTTGTCGTCGGCCACCATCAGCTCGTAGACGCCGGTGCGGCCCTTGTAGCCGCTCTGGCCGCATTCGGCGCAGCCGACCGGGTGCCAGCGCCCGCGCGCGTCCTGGCGCTTGCAGTGCGGGCACAGCTTTCGCACCAGGCGCTGCGCCAGCACGCCGAGCAGGCTGGAGCTGAGCAGGAAGGGCTCGATGCCCATGTCGGTGAGACGCGTCACCGCGCTGGGGGCATCGTTGGTGTGCAGCGTGGCCAGCACCAGGTGGCCGGTCAGCGAGGCCTGCACGGCGATCTGCGCGGTCTCGAAATCGCGGATCTCGCCGATCATGATGACGGCCGGGTCTTGCCGC
>CAZBOF010000224.1:0-2465 GCA_964493285.1 uncultured Rhizobacter sp.
GATCGTCGCCGGCGGCGTGGTCCGCTCGCGCGACGATCACCTCGCAGTGCGGGTTGTCCGACAGGATCGCGGCCACGTTGAGGTTGTTGGTGATGACACGCAGGCCTTTGTGATGCAGCAGCTCGCGCGCCACCGCCTCGGTGGTCGTGCCAATGTTGAGGATGAGCGAACAGCCTTCAGGCACAGCCTGAGCCACGGCCCGGGCGATGCGCTGCTTGGCCAGCTCGTTGAGCTGCTGCCGCTGCCGATAGGCCATGTTCTCCGTCGTGGAGCTGGGCAGGCGCACCCCCCCGTGAAAGCGCGCGAGCAGCCCCGCCCCGGCCAACAGCTTCACGTCGCGCCGCACGGTCTGCAAGGTGACGCCGAACTGCTCGGCCAGTGCCTCCACCGTGAGGGCGCCACGGTTGCGCACTTCCTGGATCAGGAGCGCCTGTCTGGGGTTGGGTGTCATGCGAAGTCAGAGAAACGTCCGGGCGAGCCTACCGAAACGAAGCCCGCTTGCCATGCTGGATAGCGAGCTTGCGCAGGCCCGGGTTGTGCGCTAAAAAGAAAAAATAGGAATCCAAACGAATACAAAACGAACATTCAAGGGCTTGGCATCCTCAGGCAGCGCTTGAAAATCGGCCTCTTCGTTGCACTGCCATTCGTTTGGGTTCGTTTTCATCCTGATCCGGAGACAGAACTTGACTCATTCACAGCCAGGCGCTTCTGGACAGGAGGCGGCCGCACTGAACCGCACTGCCGCAGACCCGGTGGATGTGCTCATCGTGGGCGGCGGCATCAACGGCGCGGGCATTGCACGCGACCTGGCCGGGCGCGGGCTGAACGTGCTGCTGTGCGAGAAGGACGACCTGGCACGGCACACCTCGTCGTCGTCGACCAAGATGATCCACGGCGGCATCCGCTACCTGGAGTACTACGACTTCCGCCTGGTGCGCAAGGCACTCGCGGAGCGCGAGCTGCTGCTGCGCAGTGCGCCGCACATCATGTGGCCGCTGCGCCTGGTGGTGCCGCACGACCCCAGCATGCGGCCGGTCTGGATGATGCGCATCGGCCTCTTCCTTTATGACCACCTCGCGCGGCGCGAATTCCTGCCCGCCTCGCGCACGGTGGCCCTGCGCGGACACCCGCTCGGCACGCCACTGAACCCGCGCTTCTCGCGCGCCTTCATCTACTCCGACGGCTGGACCGACGACGCCCGCCTGGTGGTGCTGAACGCGATCAGCGCCGCCGAACACGGCGCGGCCATCCTGACGGGTTGGCAATGCACCGATGCGCGCCGCGCGGGCGAACTCTGGCATGCCACGCTGCGCAACCGCTTCGGCGAGACGCGGCAGGTGCAGGCGCGTGCTCTGGTCAATGCCGCGGGGCCGTGGGCCGCGCAGTTCCTCGCGGAGCACGCCCACGAGAAGAAGATCAAGCCGCTGCGCCTGGTCAAGGGCAGCCACATCGTGGTGCCCAAGCTCTTCGACCACGACCACGCCTACGTGCTGCAAAGCCCGGACAAGCGCGTCATCTTCATCATCCCGTTCGAAGGGCGGTTCACCTTGATCGGAACCACCGATGTCGAACACGAAGGCCCGGTGGGCGACGCCCACATCGACGCCGCCGAGATCGCCTATCTCTGCGAACAGGCGAGCCGCTACATGGTGAAGGCCGTGACGCCGGCCGACGTGGTGTGGAGCTATTCGGGCGTGCGCCCGCTGATCGAAGACGATGCCGACGACCCCGCAGCCGTGACGCGCGACTACCTGCTGGAGTTCGACGCCCAGCCCGCGACGCTGCTCACCGTGTGGGGCGGCAAGATCACCACCTTCCGCAAGCTGGCGGAGGAAGTGGGCAACCAACTCGGCGCCCGCCTCGGCGCGCCGCGCGGCGCCTGGACGGCGCAGGCGCACCTGCCGGGCGGCGACTTCAGCGCCTGGATCGGCCCGCTGTCGCAGCCCGACACCGACTTCGCGCGCTTCGAGCAGGTGCTGGCCGAGCGCCACCCGCAGTGGCCCGCGGCGCTGCGCCACCGGCTTGCGCGCTGCTATGGCGCGCGCATCGATCTCGTGGTGGGTGCCAACGGGCTCGGCGAGGAGATCGCTCCCGGCGTCTACGAAGCCGAACTCGACTACCTGCACCGGCACGAATGGGCGCGCACCGCCGACGACGTGCTGTGGCGCCGCACCAAGCTCGGCTTGCACCTGAGCGCGCCCGAGCGCGAACGCGTGGCGCGGTGGTGGAACGCCCGATGGGGCAACCCCTCTTCTGCCGAAACGCGACCCACGGAAGTGAGCCCATGGAACTGACCCTGGAACGCGTGGACAAGCACGTGGGCCCGCAAACCCACGTGTACCCGCTCGACCTCAGCCTGGTGCCCGGCGCCGTGACGGTGCTGCTCGGCGCCACGCAGGCCGGCAAGACCACCTTGATGCGCCTGATGGCCGGGCTCGACGCGCCCAGCCATGGCGCGGTGCGCG
>CAZBOF010000224.1:2475-3979 GCA_964493285.1 uncultured Rhizobacter sp.
CGAACGCAACGTCGCCATGGTCTACCAGCAGTTCATCAACTACCCCTCGATGACGGTGTTCGACAACATCGCCTCGCCGCTGAAGCTGCGCGGCGACAAAGACATCGCCTCGCGCGTGCAGGCCTTGGCGCAGCGGCTGCACATCGAGCCCTTCCTGAAGCGCCGGCCGGCCGAGCTGTCGGGCGGGCAGCAACAGCGCGTGGCGCTGGCGCGGGCATTGGCCAAGAACGCCCCGCTGATGCTGCTCGACGAGCCGCTGGTGAACCTCGACTACAAGCTGCGCGAAGAACTCCGCGACGAGTTGACCCAGCTCTTCGCCGCCGGGGATGCCACCGTCGTCTATGCCACCACCGAACCCACTGAAGCACTTCTTCTAGGTGGTTACACGGCTGTCATCGATGCCGGCGAGCTGCTCCAGTACGGGCCGACCGCGGAGGTGTTCCACCGGCCCCGATCGATCCGCGTGGCGCGGGCGTTCAGCGACCCGCCGATGAACCTCGTGCCCGCCGACGCGTCGGCCACCGGTTTGCGCGCCGACCTCGTGGCCGCACTGCGCCCGCGGCTTGGCCCCCACGCCGACAAGCCGCTCACCCTCGGGTGGCGCGCCGGCGCCCTGCATCTGGCTGCGCGCCCCGGCGACCTCGCGGTGCCCGGCCAGGTGGAGCTGGCCGAAATCTCCGGCTCCGACACCTTCGTGCATGTGGACACCGCACTCGGGGAACTCGTCGCGCAATTGCCTGGCGTGCACTTCTTCGACCTCGGCGCGGCCATCACGCTCCACCTCAGCGCACACCAGGTTCACGTGTTTGATTCGTCGGGCGACCTGGTGTCCGCGCCGCAGCGACGGGGGGGACACTGAATGTCCCGCATCGATCTCGACCTGGCACACGCCTACCGCCCTCGCCCGCAGCGCGATGAAGACTACGCCCTGCTGCCGTTGAAGATGAGCTTTCGGGATGGCGGTGCGTATGCGCTGCTGGGGCCGTCCGGCTGCGGCAAGACCACCTTGCTCAACATCGTCTCGGGGCTGATCACGCCCTCGCAGGGGCACGTGCTGTTCGACGGCGAAGACGTCACTGCACGAACGCCGCAAGAGCGCAACATCGCGCAGGTATTCCAGTTCCCGGTGATCTACGACACGATGACCGTCGGCGAGAACCTGGCGTTCCCGCTGAAGAACCGCGGGGTGCCGCGCGAGCGCATTGCACAGCGCGTGGGCCAGATCGCCGAGATGCTGGAGATGAGCCACCAGCTCGACCAACGCGCCGCGGGCCTGGCGGCCGACGCCAAGCAGAAGATATCGCTCGGGCGTGGCCTGGTGCGCGAAGACGTGAGCGCGGTGCTGTTCGACGAACCGCTCACCGTGATCGACCCGCACCTGAAATGGCAGCTGCGGCGCAAGCTCAAGCAGATCCACCATGAACTCAAGCTCACGCTGATCTACGTCACGCACGACCAGGTCGAAGCGCTCACATTCGCCGAAGAAGTGGTGGTGATGACACGC
>CAZBOF010000224.1:3989-4744 GCA_964493285.1 uncultured Rhizobacter sp.
ACACGCGGACGCGCGGTGCAGATCGGCTCGGCCGACCAGCTGTTCGAGCGACCCGCACACACCTTCGTCGGCCACTTCATCGGCTCGCCGGGCATGAACTTCCTGCCCGCGAACATCCTGCCCGGTGCACCGGCGGGTGCGGCGAAGCTCGGGGTGCGCCCCGAGTACGTGACGCTGGCCGCCGCCAATGCGCCAGGCGCGATCGCCGCCACCATCACGCTGCGCCAGGACGTCGGCACCTATTGGCTGCTCACCGCCCAGGCCGGCGGTACCGCCTTGCGCGCTCGACTGGACATCGACGCCGGCCCACCACCGATCGGCCGCCCGGTCTGGCTCCAGGTGCAAGGTCCGCACACCTGCTACTACGACGCCAACGAGGAGCTGGTGGCATGAGCGTCCTGAAACCAGTGAACCAGAAGGCGTGGCTGCTTGTTCTCCCGGTCGTGCTGTGCGTCGCCTTCTCCGCGGTGCTGCCGCTGATGACGGTGGTGAACTACTCGGTGCAAGACATCATCTCGCCCGACCGGCGCGTATTCGTGGGCAGCGAATGGTTCAAGCTCATGATGCGCGACGACGACCTGCAGTCGGCGCTGCTGCGCCAGATCACGTTCTCACTGGCCGTTCTGGCGGTGGAGATCCCGCTGGGCATCGCACTGGCGCTGTCCATGCCGGCGCATGGCTGGCGGGCATCGGCGGTGCTGGTGCGATGCCCAGCGGGATCTCCACCGCCAGAACGGCCAGTGAGAACGTGATCT
>CAZBOF010000225.1:0-4743 GCA_964493285.1 uncultured Rhizobacter sp.
CAACAAGGACAACCAGGAAGACAAGGAGCCGCTGTTCGACACGGTGGACACCGTGCGCGACACGCTGCGCATCATGGCCGAGATGGTGGCCGGCATCATCGTGAAACCCGAGGCCATGGAACGTGCCGCGCTCAAGGGCTACGCCACTGCCACCGACCTCGCCGACTACCTGGTCAAGAAAGGCCTGCCCTTCCGCGATGCCCACGAGGTCGTGGCGCATGCGGTGAAGACCGCCATCGCCAGCGGACAGGACCTGAGCGAACTGCCGCTGGCCACGCTTCAGGGTTTCAGCGAGCGCATCGGCGACGACGTGTTCAGCGTCCTCACGCTGCGCGGCTCGCTCAACGCGCGCAATGTGCTCGGCGGCACCGCGCCTGAGCAGGCGCGTGCACAGATCGCGCGGCATCGCCAGCGCCTGGCCTGAACACTGCGTGCTTCAACGAAAGAGCCGCCCGAGGGCGGCTCTTTCGCTTTGTGAATGCACCGCTCAATCGCCGGCGTTGATGAGTTCGCCAAAACCTTCCCAACGCGTGCCGTTGAACTTGACCAATTGGCCTTGCTCCACGGGGAAGAAGTCGGTCGGGCTGGTGTTGATGCTCATGCCGGGAAGCAGCAGCGGCAGCTTCAGATCCTTCAGGTTGGCGGCCTGCTTCATGACGTTCTCGCGCGTGAGATCGTTTCCGCACTGCTTGAGGATCTGCACCATGGCCTGCGCCGCGATGTAGCCGTACATGTTGCTCGCATCCTTCGGATCGGCCTCCCGGTAATAGCGGGCCATGAAAGCGCGCCACTCGAGCACCGCCGGATCGTCCTTCCACTGCGGGTCGTTCGGGTCCTTGTAGTACTGCAAGGTGATCAGGCCGACGGATTTGTCCAGCCCCGCCGGCGTGAGCACCGAGCCGATCGAGGCGCCCACGTTGTTGAGGATGTGCAGAGGCTTCCAGTCGGAGTCGTAGGCGCGCCGGATGGCTTGCGCGGCGAACTTCGGCGTCGCGATGTTGACGAAGGTGTCGGCACCCGAGGCCCTCAGCGTGAGGATCTGCGAATCCACCGTCGGGTCGGACACCTCGTAGGTGGCCTCGGCCACGATCATCTTCGCGCCCTTCGCGCCCAGGCCGTCCTTCAGGCCCTTGAGCAGGTCCTTGCCGTAGTCGTCGTTCTGGTAGAGCACGGCGACCTTGGCGTCGGGCTTGTTCTGCATCAGCCACTTGGCGTAGATGGTGCCTTCGGCCTGGTAGCTCAGGTTGAAGCCGATGGTCCACGGGTAGTTCTGGGGGTCACCCCACATGGTGGCGCCGGTGGCGAGCAGCAGGTGCGGCACCTTCCTCGCGTTGACGTAGCGGCGGATCGCCGCATTGGACGGCGTGCCCAGCGTGTTGAACAGCGCCAGCACCTCGTCCTGCTCGACCAGCTTGCGCACCTGCTCCACGGTCCTGGGCGGGCTGTAGCCGTCGTCGAGGCTCAGCAGCGTGATCTTGCGTCCGTTCACGCCGCCTTGATCGTTGATCATCTTGAAGTACGCAGCCTGCACCTTCCCGATGGTGGCGTAGGCAGACGCCGGGCCGCTGTAGGGCATGGTCTGGCCGAGCTTGATTTCCTTGTCGGAGGCGCCGGGCCCGTACTTCGCCTTGCCCTGCGCCCACACCGCGCCGTGTCCCAGGCCCACGGCGATGGCTGCGCAGACGGCCGCCCGCCGCGCCCTGCTGAATCTGGTCGATGTCATGTCTCTTCCTTTCAATCGTTCGAACACACTGTCACAGCCCCGTCGCCGCCGGCGCTGCGGGGCACTTGGGCAGGCCTACGGTCGGGCCCGCCATCTCCGGAATCGCAAGCGCGCCATGCGGACGAAGCCGGCCAGACCGGTCGGCATCACATACATCAGCACGATGAGGAACACGCCGTAGATCGCCCACGGCGCCGCCTTGGAAAGCTGGTCGGCCACGTTGGGCACGAACTGGATGAACAGCGCGCCATAGATCGCGCCGGAAATCGAGGCCAGCCCGCCCACCACCACGCCGATGAACAGGCTGAACGACAGGAACAGCATGAAGGAGTCGGGCGCCACGAACTGCACGGCGATCGCGCCCAGCGCCCCGGCCACGCCGGTGTACAGCGCCGACACGCCGAAGGTCATCGACTTCACGAGCGCGTTGTTCACGCCCATGGCCTGCGCCGCCGTGGGCTGGTCCCGGACCGCCAGCATGGCACGCCCCACTCGTCCCCGCAGCAGGTTCCAGGCGATGAAGAACAGTGCCACCAGCCATACCAGCGTGAAGAGGTACAGCCACCGGTCCGGCGAAATAGGCAGCCACTCGGGCGGGTCCGGCTTCATGATGACCAGGCCCTGGGAGCCGCCGGTCCAGTGCTCCAGCGTCTTGTGCTTGAGGATCTGCGGCATGGCGATGCCGAGCGCCAGCGTGGCAATGGCGAGATAGAGCCCGTCCAGGCGCAGCGCCGGCAGGCCGAACAGGAAGCCTGCTGCCAGGCACACCAGCCCGGCCACCGGCACGGTGAGCCAGTACGGCATGCCGGCCTTGTCCATCAGGATGGCGGCCGTGTAGGCGCCGATGGCATAGAACGCCCCGTGGCCGAGCGAGATCTGCCCGTTGAAGCCCATCAGCATGTTCAGCCCGAGGATCGCAATGGCATAGGCCATCGCCAGCGTGAGCTGGAACACCCTGTAGTTGGCGATGAAGAACGGCAGCACGCACACGGCGACCAGCAGCACCGCCAGGCCGGCGATCTGGCTGCGGCTCAGCGGCGGCTTGCGAAGGGGGTTGGAGTTCGTCATTCAGACCCTCGAAACGTGCACTTTTCCGAACAGGCCCGACGGCCGGATCACCAGCACGGTGACGATGAGGATCAACGCCACGGTGAATTTCAGCTCGGTGCCGAGGTACGAGCCGACGATGTTCTCCAGCACGCCGACGATGAAGCCGCCGACCACCGCACCGCCCGGGTTGTCGATGCCTCCCAGCAGCGCGCCGGCGAACGCATACAGCAGCACGCCGCCCATCATGTTGGGCTCGAGGAAGACGACGGGGGCGATCATCATTCCGGCGATCGCGCCGATGGCCGCGGCCAGGCCCCAGCCCAGCGCCAGCATCCAGCCCACCCGCACGCCGGCCAGCCGGCTGGACACCGGGTTCTGAGCCGCCGCGCGCATGGCCAGGCCCAGCGGCGTGAACCGGAAGAACACGAAGAGCAGGATCAGCAGCAGCAAGGTGATCGCCATCGAGCCCAGCTCGTGCGACGACATGTACGAGTTGCCGAACAGCGGCTGTTCCGGGAAGGGGCTGGGGAACGGCTTGATGGTGTAGCTGAACGCCAGGCCCGCGATGCTGTGGAAGATCACCAGCAGCCCGATGAAGACGGTGACGACCGCCAGCACCGGCGCGTTCTCGACCGGGCGGATGATCACCCGCTCGATGACGACGCCGGCCACGAACGAGATCGTGACGGTGGCGAAGAACGCCAGCCAGTACGGCACGCCCGCCTGCAGCAGCACCCACGCCAGGTAGGTGGCGAACATGGCCATTTCGCCTTGCGCGAAATTCACGTGGTGGGTGGCCTGGTAGATCATGACCAGCGCCAGCGCCATGCTCGCGTAGATGCCGCCGGTGGCCAGGCCCGACAAGATCTGATGGATCAACAAGTCCATGGGTTGCTTTCAGTAGCCGAGGTAGGAGCGCCGCACCGATTCGTCGCTCCGGATCGATTCGGACGTGCCGGCGATGACGACGCGGCCGGTCTCCAGCAGGTAGGCGTGGTCGGCCAGCTTGAGGGCGAGCGAAGCGTTCTGTTCCACCAGCAGCATGCTGATGCCGTCGCGCTGGTTGATGCCGCGGAAGATCTCGAACAGCTCCTGCACCACCCGCGGGGCGAGCCCGAAAGAAGGCTCATCGAGCAGCAGCAGGCGCGGGCGCAGCATCAGCGCACGCGAGACGGCCAGCATCTGCTGCTCTCCGCCCGACAAGGTTCCGGCCTGCTGGCGGCGCCTTTCCTTCAAACGTGGAAAGTACGTGTACATGCGTTCGTAATCCGTCAGAACCTCGGAGCGGTCACGCCGCGTGTAGGCCCCGATGCGCAGGTTCTCCTCGACCGTGAAGTTGAGGAAGGTGCCGCGCCCGTCCGGCACGTGCGCCACGCCCAGCCGGACGATGGATTCGGTGGCCTTGCCGTCGATGCGCTGGCCCGCGAAGGTGACTTCGCCCTGCGCCTTGACCATGCCGCACACCGCGCGCAGCGTGGTGGTCTTGCCCGCACCGTTGGCGCCGAGCACGGTGGTGATGCCGCCCGCCTTCACGTCGAAGTCCATGCCGTGCAGGACCCGCGTGGCGCCGTACTGGGCGTGCAGGCCGCGCACCTGCAGAAGGATGTCCGCGCTCACGCCTCGACCCCCAGGTAGGCCGAAATCACTTCGGGGTGGTTCTGCACTTCGCTGGGCGTGCCGTCGGCGATCTTGCGGCCGAAGTTCAGCGCCACCACCTGGTCGGAGATGCGCATCACCAGGTTCATGTGGTGCTCCACCAGCAGGATGGTGAGGTTCAGCTCGGCACGGATGCGCCGCAGCAGATCCATCAACGCTTCGACCTCTTCATGGTTGAGCCCGCCCGCCGGCTCATCGAGCAGCAGCAGCTTGGGCCGGCTCACCAGGGCGCGCGCCAGCTCGACGCGCTTTTGCGTGCCGAAGGGCAGGTCGGCCACCGCCACGTCGGCCACGCTGCCAAGGCCGAGCAACTG
>CAZBOF010000226.1:0-4671 GCA_964493285.1 uncultured Rhizobacter sp.
CGGGCGTGTCCATGCTGGGCATCGCGCTGGGCGTGGCCGCGCTCATCATCGTGCTCAGCGTGATGAATGGTTTCCAGAAAGAGGTGCGCGACCGCATGCTGTCGGTGATCTCGCACATCGAGGTCGTGGACGCCTACGGCGGCGCGCTGGCGAACTGGGAGGCCACGGCGGCCCGGGCCAAAGAGAACCCGCAGGTCGTGGGCGCGGCGCCTTTCGTCGTCGCGCAGGCGTTGATTGCGCGCGGGGAGGACATGCGCGGCGCCGTGGTGCGCGGCATCTCCCCGAACGAAGAGGCGGCGGTGACCGATCTCGCCGCGGAATTGAAAGACACCACGCTGGCGGGCCTCGTGCCCGGGGCTTGGGGCATCGTGCTGGGCGCCGAACTCGCGCATGCGCTGGGCGTGCGCCAGGGTGACAACGTCACCATCGTCGCACCCGGCGGGCAGTTCACGCCGGCAGGCGTGGTGCCGCGGCTGAAGCAGTTCACGGTCGTCGGCGTGTTCGATTCGGGGCACTACGAATACGACAGCACGCTGGCGCTGATCCACCTCGAAGACGCGGCGCGGCTGTTCCGTGTGGAAGGACCGATGGGGGTTCAGCTGCGCTTGCGCGACCTGCATCAGGCGCCGCAAGTGGCCGCGCAACTGTCCGCGCAGCTGGGGCCCGACGTGAGCGTGCGCGACTGGACCCGCACCAACCGCAACTGGTTCGCGGCAGTTCAGCTCGAGAAGCGGCTGATGTTCATCATCCTCACGCTCATCGTGGCGGTGGCGGCGTTCAACCTGGTGTCGATGCTGGTGATGACGGTGACCGACAAACGCGCCGACATCGCGATCCTGCGCACGCTGGGCGCCAGCCCGCGCTCGGTCATGGGCATCTTCATGGTGCAGGGCGCGGCGTCGGGGGTGATCGGCACGTTCTCGGGCGTGTTCTTCGGGCTGCTGATCGCCTACAACGTGGATGTCATCGTGCCCTTCATTGAACGCTTGTTCAATACCGCGTTCCTGCCCGGCAGCATTTATCTCATCAGCCGCATGCCGAGCGATCCGCAGTCGTCCGACATCCTGCCGATCACGCTGATCTCGCTGGTGCTGTCGTTCCTTGCCACGCTGTATCCGAGCTGGCGTGCCAGCCGCGTGCAACCCGCCGAGGCGCTGCGCTATGAGTGACTCCAGCCTGTTGGAGGTGGTCATCGAGGCCAGCGGCTTGCAGAAGCGGTTCACCGAAGGGCCGCTGGACGTGCATGTGCTGCGCGGGGTGAACCTTCGCGTGCGCCGCGGCGAAACCCTGGCCATCGTCGGTGCCTCCGGCTCCGGCAAGAGCACGCTGCTGCATCTGCTGGGTGGGCTCGAAGAGCCCACCGGTGGCAAGGTGCAGCTCGCGGGGCGTCCGTTCTCGGGGATGGCGCCGTCCGCCCAAGGCGCGTGGCGCAACGCGCAGCTGGGTTTCGTCTACCAGTTCCACCACTTGCTGCCCGAGTTCACCGCACTGGACAACGTGGCGATGCCATTGCGCATTCGCCGCTGGGACATGGCCCAGGCGCGCGAGCGGGCGTCGGCCGTGCTTGCGCAGGTGGGGCTGGCCGAGCGGGTGCTGCACCGGCCGGCGCAGCTGTCGGGCGGTGAGCGCCAGCGTGTGGCGATCGCGCGGGCGTTGGCCGGCCAGCCGGCCTGCCTGATGGCGGATGAGCCCACCGGCAACCTGGACCGCGGCACCGCCGACGCCGTGTTCGCGTTGATGCTCGGCCTGGCACGCGAGCAGCACATGGCATTCGTGATGGTGACGCACGACGAGACACTCGCACTCAAATGCGATCGGGTGCTGCGGCTCAATGCCGGGGTTCTCAGCGCCTGAGCATGGCGCTGGCGGCTTGAGTCGGCTCTACGCGATCCGCCCGAACCACCACACGGACAACGCCGCGGCCAGTATGACCAGCGCGGCGGCCACTGCGGCAAACAGTGCGGTGATCTCGGTCTCCTTCTTCTCGACGACCAGCCGCGCGCTCAGCGATTGATAGACCTTCTTCAGGTCGTCGGCCGTGCCTGCATAGAAATACTCCGCACGGGTGGCGCTGGCCACATTCTTCAGGGTTTCTTCGTCGAGCCGCACGCGCATCGACCACCCTTCGAATCCGATGGTCTCGCCTTCCTTGGTGCCGATGCCCACGGAATAGACTTTCACGCCGCGGTCGGCGGCCATCTTGGCCGCGTCCATGGGGTCTGGGCCGGTCGTGCGCTGGCCGTCGGTCAGCAGCACGATGGCGGCCGAGGTGAACGAGCCGGGCGCCACGGGCGTGAACGCGCGGGGCGGCTTGTCGCCGGGTGACGAGGGCATGTTGCGCTGGCCGGTCACTTGCGAGAGATCAATGCCGTCGTCGGGGAACAGCGTGGCCAGCGACAGCACGATGCCGCTGCCGATGGCGGTTCCCCGCTGGAGCTGGAAACGGTCGATGGCGGCCACGATGTCGTCCCGGTTCTCGGTGGGCGGCTGCACCACCGCGGCCGTGCCGGCGAACGACACCACGCCCACGCGCACATTGCGCGGCAGGTCTTTGAGAAACGCCTTCGCCGCTTCTTGCGCGGCGATCATCCGGTTGGGTTCGACGTCGGCCGCGCGCATGCTGCCGGAGACGTCCATTGCGAGGATGATGGTTTCCTGCTGCAGGGGCAACGTGATCAAGGCCCGGGGTCGGGCGCTGGCCACCAGCAGCGTGGCCAGCGCCAGCAGCAACAGCAGCGGCGGCACATGCCGGCGCCAGCCGGGGCCGCGCCCGGCAGCGAGCTTCACCAAGGAAAGGCTGGCGAAGCGCACCGTGGTTTTCTTGCGCCGGTGCATCAGCCACCAGTACAGCAACACCAATGCGGGAAGTGCCAGCAACAGCCAAAGCAGGTTAGGCCACGCGAAACTCATGATGGCCCTCCGGGGAGTGGTGAAGAAGATGTTCGGGCAGGCCGCCGGTGGCCAGGCGGCTGCGCCGCCGGCGGAGATCGACGAAGCGCAGCAGCGTGTTCAACAGGTCCTGGTCGGTGGCGAGTTCCAGCGCATCCACGCCGGCACGGATGAACGCGTCGCGCATCTGCGTTTCATGCTGCGCGGCCAACTCGGCATAGCGAGCCTGAAAGGCGGGATCGTTGGTGTCCACCAGCAGTTGTTCGCCGGTTTCGGCGTCTTGCAGCGTCACCATGCCCAGGTCGGGCACGGCCATCTCCATCGGGTCATAAAGGCGCACCGCCAGCACTTCATGGCGTTGCGCCAGGCGCCCGAGGGCGTCGGCCCAGCCGGGGGCGCTGATGAAGTCGGAGACCACGAACACGGTGGCACGCCGGGGCATGAGCGGCGCGGCGCGCTGCAACAGGTCGTGCAGCTGCGTTTCGCCGTGCGTGGTTGGCGCGTCGTGCTGCTGCATGCGCTGCAGCAGATGCAGCACGTGGCTGCGTCCGGTGCGCGGTGGCAGCACGCCGTCGATGCGGTCACCGTAGAGCATCGCGCCGACCCGGTTGCCGTGGCGGGTGAGCAGGCGTGCAAGGACGGCGACGAACTCGGTTGACACGCTGCGCTTGCTGCGCAGAGCCGGCCCGGCAGGGGGCGCGCCGAGCGGCGCCAGCAAGCCGTGCGACGACGGCGCGCTTTCCTGCGAGCCGAAGTCGACGCTGCCGCTCAGGTCGAGCAGAAACCACGCGGTCATCTCGCGGTCTTCGGTGAACTGCCGCACATACGGGGTTTGCAGCCGGGCGGTGACGTTCCAGTCGATGTGCCGCACGTCATCGTGGTGCTGGTACTCGCGCAGATCGGCCAGGTCGAGCCCGGCGCCCCGGAACAAGGTGCGGTAGTCGCCTTGCAGGAGCCCGTCCAGACGGCGGATGACCGTCCACTCGAGCTGACGCAGGAGGCCGTCAGGTGTCGGGGCGTTCATGGGCCATCGGCTTGTCGGGCTTCGGCACCTTGCTCAGGATGCGCGAAATGATTTGGTCGGCCGTCTGGCCGTCTGCAAGCGCCTCGAAACTCAGCACGAGGCGGTGGCGCAGCACGTCGGGCACGAGGTCGATCACGTCTTCGGGCAGCGCATACTGCCGCCCCCGCAGCATGGCCAGCGCACGCGCGCCTTCCACCAAGCCGATGGTGGCGCGCGGGCTGGCGCCGAAACTGAGGTGCCTGGCCATGTCGCCCAGGCCGTGGCGCGCCGGGTTGCGCGTGGCGCCCACCAGTTTCACGGCGTACTGCATCAAGGAGGGGTCCACGTACACCTTGCGGCACTGATGCTGCAACTCGGCGAGCTGCGAAATGCTGGCGATCGGACTCACCGTCACCGGCTCGCCCGTCACCCGCTCCACGATCACGAACTCTTCTTCTTCGCTCGGGTAGTCGACCAGCACCTTCATCATGAAGCGGTCGACCTGCGCCTCGGGAAGGGGGTAGGTGCCTTCGGTTTCGATCGGGTTCTGCGTGGCCATCACCAGGAAGGGTGCCGGCACTTTGTGCGTTTCGCCGGCAATCGTGACCTGTCGCTCCTGCATCACTTCGAGCAGTGCGCTCTGCACCTTGGCAGGGGCCCGGTTGATTTCGTCGGCCAGCAGCAGGTTGGCGAACACCGGCCCCAGCGAGGTGGAGAAATCGCCTGTCTTCTGGTTGTAGATGCGCGTGCCCACGAGGTCGGCCGGCACGAGGTCGGGC
>CAZBOF010000227.1:0-4665 GCA_964493285.1 uncultured Rhizobacter sp.
CTGCCGCATCAAGGCGCGCAGGCCTTCGGCGAATCCCAGTTCGAGCGTGGGTTGCACTTGCGTCTGGTTGAACGCCGGCTGGATCATCTCGATCGGGTCTTCGACCGTGCAGACATTCACTTCATCGGTGGCCAAGCGGCGCAGGGTCGAGTAAAGCGTGGTGGTCTTGCCCGAACCGGTGGGACCGGTCACCAGAATGATGCCGTGGGCACGCGTCACCAGCGACTCCCAGCGCTGCGCGTCATGGCTGGCAAAGCCCAGTGCGTCGAGTTGCTTGACCGTGGTGTCGGGATCGAAGATGCGCATCACCATCTTTTCACCGAACGCCGTCGGCAGCGTCGACAAGCGCATCTCCACCTCGTCGCCCTGCGGATTGCGGGTCTTGATGCGGCCGTCGAGTGGGCGCCGCTTCTCGACCACATCCATGCGCCCGAGCAGTTTGACGCGCGCCACCATCGCATTCATCACGCCCGGAGGGAGCTGGTACACCGTGTGCATCACGCCGTCGATGCGAAAGCGGATGACGCTGAGATCGCGGCGCGGCTCCAGGTGGATGTCGCTGGCGCGCTGGTCGAAGGCGTACTGCCACAGCCAATCGACGACCTGCACGATGCCCTGGTCATTGGCGTCGAGTTGCTTGTTGCTGCGCCCGAGTTCCACCAACTGCTCGAAGCTCGCCGTGGCGGCCATCTCCCCCGTCTTGATGGCGGCACGCACCGAACGCTGCAACGTGTAGAACTCGGTCGTGTAGCGCACGAGGTCCAGCGGGTTGGCCACCACCAGGCGCAAGGTCTTGCGGGTGTGGGCCTCGATCTCGGGCACCCAGCCGAGGTCGAATGGCTCGCTGGTCGCCACCGTGACCTCGTTGAGCCCGAACTGCAGCGGCAACGCGCGGCGGCGCTCGGCGTAGGTGATCGACATCACATCGGCCACGCGTCCCACATCCACCTTGAGCGGGTCGATGCGGAGGTACGGCAAGCCGCAGCGGCCGGCCAGCCATTCGGTGAGCCACTCGACATCGAGCGGCTTGCCGGTCTTGGCGTGCAGCAGGCCCGCATTGCCCAGGCGCACGAGCGGGTGCTGGACGCTGTCGCCCGCCGCAAAGCGCTGCGTGGTCTGCTCGTGGTTGGCCACACTGATCACGCCGTCTTCGAGCAACCAGCGCATCAGGCGGCGCCAATCCAGCCGGCCCGGTGGATGCTGACTGGCAGGACGTGCGGTTTTGGGCGGTCGGGTGTCGGGCGCAGCAGCGGTCATGTGGCAGGTTCCGAGAAGGCCCGAATCATGCGCAACCACTTGCGCGCCGGGAGGGCGAAGCGAGTTTCAATGTTTTCAGCGCGGCCAGCAAGCGTCTCACGCGGCGGTACTTCAGCCTCTTTCAGGGCCACCACGATGGTGTTGCCCTCCTTCGTGGGCCGCAGCATGACCACACGCGAAACGCCGAAGGTTCGCGCAATGCGCGAGGCGCTGCGCTCGAAGCTGGCGTCGCGCCCGAACAGGTTCACGGTCATCACGCCGCGCGGCACGAGCAGCCGGTGGCAGGCGTCGTAGAACGCCTGGTCGTCGAGGACGGGGCTGGCCGCATCGTGGTCATAGAGATCGACGTTCAGCACGTCGGCCGTTTCGATGTGTGCAGCATCCGACACATACGCGGAAGCATCGGCATTCATCACCCGCAGCCGCTTGTCGTCCGCGGGCAGGTGGAACCACAGACGGCAGGCGGCGATGACCGTGGGATTCAGCTCCACGGCCGTCGTCTTCATCTTCAGGGTGCGGTGGCAAAAGCGCGTGATCGCACCCGCGCCCAACCCCAGCTGAACCGCGTGCCCCCGGGCGACGTCGGTCGCCGGGCGGAACAGCATCCAGGCCATCATGCGCTGCACGTATTCCAGCTCCAGGGCGTGCGGCTTTCGCACCCGCATCGCCCCCTGCACCCAAGGCGTGCCCAGGTGCAGGTAACGCACCCCATCGGCTTCGGACATCGTGGCCGGAGCCATTTCTGGATTGCGTCTGGGCATCAAGCCACTCCGTGTTCTTCGAATACATCGCGCCAAGCCGCCAGCTTGCGCTCGAAACTCCAGCTGGCATTGGCCGGACTCGTGGACGGCAATCGCCGCACCGGCACGCCGAGCTGGCGCGTGTGCTTCATCGAGCGCGCCGACTCCCCGCCGTTGTGCGCGACGGCCTGCAACGCGGGCGCCCAGCGCGCCAGTGCGCCAAGGTCGTTCAGCTCGGCCTCGCGGATGGCGGTGTCGAGGCTGCCTTCGCGCGCGCAACTGGCGTACACGTCCCACACACCCAGCCCGCGCGCAAGCAGCTCTTGCAGGCGCTGGTCATACGGCATGTCGCGCAGCGGCACCGACCACAACCGCGACAGCAACGGCCAGAACTGGTTGCGCGGGTGGGCGTAGTACTGGCCGGCAGCCAGCGAGGCGACGCCGGGAAAGCTGCCCAGGACCACCAGGCGGGTGTGGGGCGCAATGACGGGGGCAAGCCCGTGAAGCCGGGCGACGGAAGGTTCAAGTGAAGGCATCGGCCATCAGTCTGCCAGACCGGCCAGACGCGGCAGTGCGGCATGCGCGTTGTCGGCGGTGACGCGTGCCGCCTGCTCCGGCGTCCAGCCCCGCAATTCGGCCAGTACCGCGCCGATGCGCGGCAGTTCACCCGGCTCATTGCGCGAGGTCCGCCCGGCAGCCCGTTCAGCGGCCGTGCGGTACAGCCATTGCGGTGGAATGTCGGGCGAATCGGTTTCCAGCACCAGCGCATCGGCGGGCAGGCCCTTGACCAGGCGCCGGATCTGCAACGCGCGATCGAAGGTCATCGCCCCGCCAAACCCGAGCTTGAACTTGAGATCAATGAACGCCCTGGCCTGCTGCTCACTGCCATTGAACGCATGTGCAATGCCCGCCACCGGCACGCGGCGCAAATGCTTCAGCAAGGCATCGGCCGAGCGCCGCACATGCACGATCACCGGCAAACCGGCCCCGCGGGCGATTTTCAGCTGCTCGGCAAAGAAATGCTCGCCCTTCGCGGCATCCAGCCCCGCCACGAAACGATCCAGGCCGATCTCGCCCACGGCCACCAGCCGCGGGTCGTCGCGGTACTCGGCCAGGGCCTCTTGCAGTACCGTCAAATCGGACTCCGCGGCCGCATCCACGCACAAAGGGTGGATTCCCAGCGCATAGGCCAGGCCGTAGGCATGCGCCAGCCGGCGCACCACGGCGAAGTTCGCCACGTCCACCGCCGGCAAGACCATGCGGCGAACCCCCGCAGCCTGGGCGCGCGCGACCACGTCGCGGCGGTCGGCGTCAAACTCGGGAGCATCCAGATGGCAGTGGGTGTCAATCCAGCACATCCTGCAATGATGCACCGCGTGCAGAAGAATTCGCGGCGTGATACGGTGTGTACGTCCGTCGCCGATCGGGCCGATTGACCGCCTGCCGGCCGCCGCACCCGATTTCCGTTGCGCTCTCGTGGGGAGATGGTCAGCATGAGAAAGGCTCCGCTGTACAGCCGCTCGCCGCGGCCTGATGCGACGTCGGCCGCCGTGGCGCCGCCAGGGCCTGCGCCGGCTTCGCCAGTGGCTGCCGCCCCCCAGCGCACGGCCTGGCGCACCCGCATCGCCACGCTGGCCGCCGGGTTGGCGCTGCTGGTGCTGGGCGGCATCGCGGGGCAATCGCTGGTGCCCGAGGCGGTGCGCCTCACGCAAAAGGAAATCGACGCCTCGGTTCGCCGCAGCCTCGAACAGCAGCCGCTGCCGTCGGCCTACGCCCGGGCATTCGCCGCCATTGCGCCTTCGGTGGTGCTGGTCGAGGGCCTGGACCCGGAAAGCGACCTCCCCACGCCAGAGCCGGAAGCGAAGAAGTCCGGCGCGCCGCGCAAGCCATCGCCCGAAAGGCATTCCACCGGCACCGGCGTCGTGATCGTGGACGACGGCACCATCCTCACCAATCTGCACGTGGTGGCGGGCGCCAAGCGCCTGAAGGTCACATTCGCGGATGGCACTGAGGCGGACGCCAGCATCGTGAGCGTGCAGGCCGAGAACGACCTCGCGGTGCTGCGCGCCCGTACCGTGCCCGATGATCTCCAGGCGGCCACGATGCGATCAACCGCCGATCTCCTGCCCGGCGACGAGGTGATCGCGGTCGGGTTTCCGTTCGGCATCGGCCCCTCGGTGTCGGGCGGCGTGGTGTCCGGGCTGAAGCGCGAGTTCCGCTCGCCCGAGGGTGCCCGCATGCTCACCAACCTCATCCAGTTCGATGCCGCCGCCAACCCCGGCAACTCGGGCGGGCCGCTGGTGACGATGGACGGCAGCGTGGTGGGCATCGTCACCGCCATCCTGAACCCATCCGAGCAGCGCACCTTCGTCGGCATTGGATTTGCCGTACCCATCGAGAACGCGGCAGCCGCCGCCGGCATGCCGCCGTTCTGACCCCTTCTTCACTTCAGCGAGGCCCCATGAGCACACCCGACCCCGCCAAGACCGCCACACTGATGGAGCAGGTGCTGTATGAAGTGAAGCGTGTGGTCGTCGGCCAAGACCGCTTCCTCGAGCGTGTGATGGTGGCGATGCTGGCGCAGGGCCACCTGCTCGTCGAAGGCGTGCCCGGCCTCGCCAAGACGATCACGATCAAGACGCTGGCCACCACGCTGCGCGGCAGCTTC